>DATNIO010000001.1:0-3060 GCA_035604385.1 Verrucomicrobiia bacterium
GCGTTCCCGAGGCGCGTCCGGGGCCAGCACCGAGTGGTGCAATTTTAGAATTAGGCGGAGCATACATCAATGAACGATTCCACCGTGACAAAGGCGGACCTGGTCGAAGAAGTGGTTCGCGTCACAGAACTTCCACGCAAAGAATCCGAGGCGGTCGTCGAAACGATTTTTGAAAGCATCATCGGCGCGCTGCAGGGAGGCGACCGCATTGAAATCCGCGGCTTCGGCAGTTTCCGAACGCGCCAGCGCCGCGGGCGGACCGGACGCAACCCGAAGACCGGCGCCAAGGTCGAGGTGCCGCCCAAGAAGATCCCGTTCTTCAAGCCCAGCAAGGAGTTGAAGGATCACGTCAACACCGGCGCGCCGGCAGCCCCGGGATCGGGTTCCGCGCCAGCCATGCCGCAAAGTTAGAGGCGCGCGGCGGACCCACGCCCTTCGTTGTCCGCAGCCAATACTCCCTATGGATTACCTCTGGACGCCGTGGCGCTACCGATACGTTGCCGAAGTCAAGAACGCTGTGGGTTGCGTCTTCTGCAATGCTCCTGCCGCAAATCAGGACGAGGATTGGCTCATCGTCCAGCGCGCCGTGAAAAACTACGTCATCCTGAACCGCTATCCGTATACGTCGGGGCACGTGATGATCGTCCCCTACGCGCATACCGCTGATTTTCCCGGACTCGAAAGAGAAACCGCGGCGGAAATGATGCTGCTCACGCAGCGCGTGCAGGCGGCGATCGATGAGGTCTACCATCCGGACGGCTTCAACCTGGGCATGAATTTGGGCCGCTCGGCTGGCGCCGGCATTGCCGATCACCTCCACATGCACCTCGTGCCGCGCTGGACCGGCGACACGAATTTCATGACCACGGTGAGTGAAACGCGCCTCGAGCCGGAAGAGCTTTCCACGACGTACACGAAGCTGCGCAAGGCGCTGGCTCAGTAGCCTGCGCGGTCATTCCCGGAGTCACGCTTGAACTTTTCCCTCACCGAAGAACAAACCTTGCTGCAGCGCACGGTGCGGGAGTTCGCCGAAAACGAAGTAAAACCGCACGCGCGCGAAATTGATGAGACTTGCCAATTTCCTCGCGAAACGTTTCGCAAGGCAGCGGAACTCGGCCTGACCGCGGTGGCGCTGCCGGAATCGGAAGGAGGCGCGGGGTTCGACCACGTTTCCTATTCCATTGTCATCGAAGAAATTTCCCGCGTGTGCGCTTCCACCGGCGTGATCCTGTCCGTGCAAAATTCGTTGTATTGCGATCCGATTCATCGCTTCGGCACGGAAGAACAAAAGAAACAATTCCTGTTGCCCTTCGCGCGCGGCGAAAGAATCGGATGCTACGCTCTGACCGAGCCGCAAGCAGGCTCGAACGCGGCGGCGCTTGCGACCAAGGCGGTGCGCAAGGGCGACCGCTACATCATCAACGGCACGAAAGCGTGGATCACCAACGGCGGCGTGGCCGACGCGGCCATCGTGTACGTGAATACGGACGCGTCGAAGGGCGAAAAAGGGATCACCGCGCTCGTTGTCGAGCGCGGCACGCCCGGCTTCAAGGTGGGCAAGGAAGAAAAAAAACTCGGCATCCACGCCACGGCATGCACGGAATTATCCTTCACCGATTGCGAAGTGCCCGCCGGCAATCGCATCGGCAATGAAGGCGAAGGGTACAAGATCGCGCTCTCGACGCTCGACGGCGGGCGCATCGGCATCGCAGCGCAGGCCACCGGCATCGCGCAAGGCGCGCTGGAGCAGGCGCTGGCTTACGCGAAACAGCGGCAGGCTTTCGGCCATCCCATCGCGGATTTCCAGGCGATCCAGTTCATGCTCGCCGACATGGCCACAGAAATCGACGCGGCGCGCCTGCTGGTGCGCAAGGCGGCCTGGAAATCGGATACGGGCGCGCGCTTTTCCATGGAAGCATCGATTGCAAAACTATTCGCCTCGGAACTGGCCACGCGCGCGACGCACAAGGCCATACAGATTCACGGCGGCAACGGCTACAGCGCCGAATATCCCGTCGAGCGCATGTACAGAGACGCGCGAATCACGGAAATCTACGAAGGCACAAGCGAAATCCAGCGCCTGGTGATCGCCGCCTGGGTGTTGAAGAATTCTTGAAGCCCGAGTCTAGAGCTGACACATAAGGGTGGCACTATTGGAAAGCAATGTAGCTGAGGCATCGGCGTGAGCGAAATCGCGATGAGACGCATTCTGCTTGTTAGCTCATTCTTAGTTGCGGTTGCTTCATTGTTCTCCCCTCGGCTCGGATTCCCAATCGATTTCGACGGAATTATTTATCGAAGTATTCCAATCGCTTGCTTTTGGGTATTACTTTTCATAGTTGGTATTTTCAAATTTCGCCGACGATCGCTCTGGATGCTGCTCGGAATACCCTTGGCACTGTTCTGGCCAGCATACTTGTTTTTCAATGGTCTTCCACCATGTTACTACCAAGGTGGATGTCGGTGAGGTTTCGAACCGCACGACTATTCTAACCTTCGAGTTACAATTCCTCCATGCAAGAACTCGATTCCACCGCCGAATTCGACGCCGCGCACGACGCCGAATTTTTCGCCGCCGTCCCCGCGCAGCCCGCGGTGTTTTCCGTCGAGCCGCGCGCGGAATTGTCAGGCGCGAAGGGCTATCTGCTTCGCACCGCAAATCTGCGTCAGCGCCTCGCGCGCCTTCTTGGGCCGCCCGATCCTGCTACGAAGCGGCTGAACTTGCGGGAGTTCGCGGCGTGCGTGCGCTATCGCGTCGTGGGCTCGCCGTTTGAATTGAGTTTCCTGCACTGGCAGCACGCGCGTCGGCTCTGGCCTGCGGGATATCGCGAGCGCGTGCGTCTGCGGCCGCCCGCCGTGCTCAAGGTCAGCCTCGCGAACGCGTACCCGCGCTGCTACACGACGCGCCGCATCAGCGCGAACGGATTTTATTTTGGGCCGTTTGCCTCGCGCCGCGCGGCCGATACTTTCGCTTCCGGTTTTCTCGACCTCTTCAAAATCCGCCGCTGCCAGATCAAGATTCGCCGCGATCCAAGTTTTCCCGGCTGCATTTACTCGGAA
>DATNIO010000002.1:0-13245 GCA_035604385.1 Verrucomicrobiia bacterium
CCACCAGCAGCTTGCCTTCGGGCGTCGCGCGATAGACGCCGTAGGTGTCTTCGATCATCGCCCTGAAATTGGCTTCGGACTGGCGCAACGCATCATCCACGCGCTTGCGTTCGGTGATGTCGCGAATCGTGCTGGAGACCAGAACGCCTTCGTCCGTCTGCTGGGGACTCAGGCTGATTTCCACGGGAAATTCCGTGCCGTCTTTCTTCAGACCGTACAGTTCGCTGCCGGCTCCCATGGCACGGGCTTGCGGATTCACCATGTAGTTGCCGCGATGCGCCTGGTGGTGGTTCCAGAATCGTTCCGGAACGAGCACCTCCACGGGCTGGCCGAGGAGTTCTTCGCGCTTGTATCCGAACAGTTTTTCGGTTTGCGTGTTGACCAGGACGATTCGCCCGTCGTTTCCGGCAATCACCATGGCGTCCGGCGCGGAATCGAGCAGGCGGCGCAATCGTTCTTCGATGCGCTTGCGGTCCGTAATGTCGCGGATCGCGGCGCAAACGAGAGAACCGTCTGCCGTCTGAATGGGGCTGAGGCTGATCTCGATCGGGAACTCTGTCTTGTCTTTGCGGAGGCCGTAGAGTTCAAGGCCGGCCCCCATGGGCCGCACTTGCGGATGGCCCATGAAGCCGGCCCGGTGTCCGCGGTGCCTCCCCCGCAATCGTTCCGGCACTAGAGTTTCGATCGCCTGGCCCAGCAATTCTTCGCGGCCATAACCGAAGAGTTTCTCCGTCTGCGCATTGACGAGGATGACGCGGCCCTCTTGATTGACGAGCACGATCCCATCTGGAGATGACTCGGTGAGCGCCCGGAATACAGCGTCACTGATTGCTTGAACGGCTAACGTCATAAACGACCTCGATACTGGCGCCCGAGACGAATCTCTGGTTCACACAAATAGAAAGAGGAAATTAGCTTCAGGAAGGGGGAATTTCAGGCTGATTATGAGGCGACACTTTTACAGTGTCAATAAAGTTGCAGGACCCCCGAATCCAACCTGTAAATGGATTCTGGTTTCGAAGATGTGCGTTTTCGGCACAGTGCGACGCGGATCGTGTTCTCCTAAAATCCGCGTGCGTCCTGTAGAATCCCATTGGAGGACGGCATGAATCACTGGCAAGGCAAGTGGGCGCTGATCACGGGGGCGAGCGCGGGGATCGGCACGGCACTGGCGCGGGAACTGGCGGCGGGCGGCACGAATCTGGTGCTGACGGCGCGGCGGCGCGACCGGCTTGTGGGCCTCGCGGCGGAACTGAGCGCCAAGAACAACATCCGCACGCTCGTCTGCGTGGCGGACCTGGCGCAACCGCTCGGTCCGCAGCAGATTTTTTCATTCACCGAAGAAAAGAACATCGCGATTGACCTGCTTGTGAACAACGCCGGCTTTGGCACTTATGGCGAATTTCGCAAAGCGCGGCTCGACCGGCTCATCGAAATGACGCAAGTCAATGTGACGGCGGTGGTGCACCTGACGCACCTCTACTTGCCCGGAATGATTGCGCGCGGCGGCGGGGACATCCTGATCGTGGCTTCCACGGCGGCGTTTCAGGCGGTGCCTTACATCTCGGCATACGCCGCGACGAAAACGTTTGATTTGCATTTTGCCGAGGGCCTCGCGGAAGAGGTGCGGCAATACGGTGTCCGCGTTTGCGCGCTTTGTCCCGGTTCCACCGAGACAGAGTTTTTTCAGGTTGCGGGGCAGCGCAACCACACGCGGCGCGCTCCCGAAACAGCCGAGAAAGTCGCTCACGTGGGGCTTGCAGCGCTCGCGGCGGGGAAAGCTTCGGTGATTTCCGGATTTAAGAATTGGCTGGGCGCGGAAACGGTGCGGCTGGTTCCGCGCCGGACGGTCGCGCGAATTACCGCCGGGATGTTCCGCCCGAAGGAGAAGCAGGCGTAGGGCTTTGTTGCGGGGATGAGGAAATGGTAGCAGATCAAAATTCGTTGGAACACAAGCTGCACGAGGAAGGATTTCTTCGCACGTATGTCTGGCAGGATGGACCAAACGCTTTTTATCCCGACCACACGCACGCCGCTGAGACTGCGCACATCATCCTCGACGGCGAAATGACGCTGACGCAGGGCGGCGAGACGCGCACATACGGTGTCGGAGAACGCTGCGATGTTCCCGCCAGCGCCGTTCACTCCGCGAAAATGGGACCACGCGGTTGCAAATATTTGATTGGGGAGAAGTAGCACAGGCTTCAGCCTGTGGGTTTTGATTTTTGTAAACTCAGAAAAAGCCACAGACTGAAGTCTGTTCTACTAAGAAAACCAACCTAAGTTTTCTTCACCAGTGCGCGGTCAAGCAATTCCATGACGTGGACGACTTCTTGCCCTGTCGCGTGAATCTCGGCCCCGGCGCGCATTTGCAGCAGGCAGCCGGGATTTGCGGTGACGATGACCGGCGCGTTCGTGGCGCGGGCGTGCCTCATCTTTTCCGCTAAAAGTGCGAGCGAAGTTTGCGTTTCGGTGACGTTGTAGGAGCCGGCGGACCCGCAGCAATAATCCGCCATGGACATTTCAACAAGTTCCAAACCCGGGATGGCGCGCAGCAGCTTGCGCGGGGCTTCTCGAACTTTTTGCCCGTGGAGAAGGTGGCAAGAATCCTGATAGGTGACGCGCATCGGCATTCCCGCAAGATGCGCGGTGAGTCCGAGATCGGCGAGGAACTCGGTGACGTCCCGCATTTTCTTGCGGAACGCGTGCGCCTTGTCCTGTTCTGAAGTCCCGGCCGGAAATAGATGCTCGTATTCCTTGAGCGTTGACCCGCATCCCGCGGCGTTGGTGATCACAGCGTCGAATTCATCGCCGAGGAAAACGTCGAGGTTCGTCCGGGCGAGGGACCGTGCCACATCGCGAACCCCGGCGTGCGCCGCGAGCGCGCCGCAGCAGGTTTGTCCCGCGGGGACGACGACTTCGCAGCCGTTCGCGGTCAGGACGCGAATGGTCGCTTCGTGCAGCGCCGAAAAACTTACTTGGGCAACGCATCCAGCAAACAACGCCACGCGTGCGCGCCGCTGGCCCACGGCGGAATACGTGCGTCCGAGCTTCGAGAAGACAAATTTCTTGTCGATCGGGGGCAGGAGTTTTTCCCTGTCTGCCAAGCCGAGCAGGCGCAGAATTCCCGTCGCGCGCGCAAGCGATTGAAGGCCGGAGCGCTGATAAAAGTAGAGAAGGCGCGCCAGGAGAGCGATGCGTTTCGGATAGGGGAGGAGGCCGCGGAACACGAAATCGCGCGCCAGGCGCGAGAAAAATGGCCGGCGGTAGTTCTGCTCGATCTGTGCGCGCGCTGCTTCCACCAGCTTGCCGTACTCGACGCCCGAAGGGCACGCCGTTTCGCACGCGCGACAATCAAGGCATTGATCGATGTGTTTCACGAAGGAGTCGCCGAGGGGCAGGCGGCCCTGATCCACCAGGACAATCTGGCGGATTCTTCCGCGCGGGGAATCGGCTTCGAGGCCCCAGAGCTTGTAGGTCGGGCAATGATTCAAACACAGGCCGCAGTGAACGCAGTGCGCGTAGTCGTCGTACGCGGGAATGTCCGCGCCGGAAAATCCGCTCTGCGGTTTTGGGCCGGGAGACTGGTCCACGGTTGCGGCTCGATCGGTCATGGCCTCATATCCCGCCCGCGAAACGTCCCGGAGCCAGGACATTCTGCGGGTCGAAAGAATGTTTCACGCGGCGCATCAATTCAAAATCCGGACGTGGCGGTCCCCACACGATGTCCGCGGACGTTTTAATTTCCGTGGGGCACCATTCCAGCATGGCTGAAGCGTGCATTTCTGGCTGGCCGCAGGTGCGAAACACTTCAGCGATGACTCGAGGCAGGGACTGCGGCGGCGCGGAAATTTCCTTCTGAGGCAGAAACGCAACGTGGAAAATCCCCGACGCTCGCCCGAGGGAGACGAAGTCGAGGTCGTGCTGCACTGCCAGGACGCGCAATTTTCCAAGCAGCGTTGCCATGACGCCCGTCACGGCGCTTACTCGAAAAATCGCCGCAGCCGGGGCTCTTTCCATCATCAGTTTTGGAAATTCGCGAATTTGGGCATGGACGGAATACGCTTCGGCATCGGTCAGAGGAAGGAACTCCTCTGCATCCGCGGCGCCTGCCAGCCGGCTGAGTTCGCGCTCGTGGCGGTCCACGACGGCGGGTTGGCCTGCCGCCGACAGAACGACGGTCCAGGTTCGCGGTTCGATGCGCGCCGAAATTTCTCCTGAAAAGATCAGCGCCGCCGCGCCGGGATTGGCGACTTCCACCATCTGCAGCGTCAGGACGGAGTGGGAGACCGCGCGGCAGAAATCAAACGCAGCTTCGGCCGACGAAAATGACGCGACGAAAGTTCCCTGCGCCTGCGGCATCGGAAACGTGCGGAAATTCACGCGCGTGATGACGGCGAGCGTGCCCAGCGATCCGATCAGCAATTTGTGCAGGTCGTAGCCTGTCACGTTCTTCACGACGCGTCCGCCGCTTTTTGCCTGAGTACCTTCACCCGTCACGAATTCCATGCCGAGGCAGAAGTCGCGGACCGCGCCGTAAGCGTGGCGCAGCGGGGAACTCGAATTTGCGGCGACGATCCCGCCAATCGTCGCGCGGTCCGAAAACGGAACCGCGAGCGGCAGGAATTGTTTTTTCTCCGCCAGCGTGCGCAGCAAATCCTCGATTCGGACTCCCGGCTCGACGCCGAGGGTGAGGTCGTGTGGATCGTAAGCGAGCACGCGATTCATCCGGGAGAGATCGAGCGCAATGTCGTAGCGTGCGGGCGGCGAACCGATGCCGAGCTTCGTGCAGCCTCCCGTGGGAATTACGGCTAATTTTTCCGCAACGGCGAAGCGAAGAACTTCCGAAATTTGGTGGGCATCCGCTGGACTGACAATGACGGCAGGACGCTTGCCACAAACTTCGCGTACGGCAATTTCCGCGGCATCCGTGATGACGTGCGCGCCGCCGGCAATTTCTTCGAGGCGTGTGAAGGAAACCTGCGCGGGCCGGCTCATGTGGGAATCGCCGCGGAGGCCGGCGTCGGCGGCACGCGAATTTCTCCGCAGGCCTTGCCCATGGGAAGCACTTTGCCGGGATTCAATCGACCGGCGGGATTGAACGCGGCGCGAACGCGCTCCATCAGGGCGAGATCGTCCGGCGTGAAAATGAGCGGCATGAGCTCATTCTTTTCCATGCCGATGCCGTGCTCGCCCGTGAGCGCGCCGCCAACTTCCACGCAATGCCGCATGATTTCGCCGCCCGCCGCGACGACGCGCGCGAATTGCGCGCGATCGCGCTCGTCGAACAGGATGAGCGGGTGCAAGTTGCCGTCGCCCGCATGAAAAATATTTCCGATCTGCAAATCGTATTTGCGGCTGATTTCCTCGATGCGCCGGAGCGTTTCCGGGAGGCGCGTGCGCGGGATCACTCCGTCTTGCACGTAATACATGGGCGAAATGCGGCCCATCGCGCCGAATGCTTCTTTCCGGCCCCTCCACAGGAGATTGCGTTCCTGATCGTTGCGCGCGGCTCGCACTTCGCGCGCGCGGTGCTGGCGGCAGACTTCGGTGATTTCGGCGGCCTGCGCCTCGACGGCTTCTTTCAGCCCCTCGACTTCGATCAGCAGCACCGCCGCGCAGTCCTTGGGAAATCCTGCGTGGACGTAGTCCTCGACCGCGCGAAGAGTGAACCCGTCCAGCATCTCGCACGCAGCCGGGGTGATCGCGCGCACCGTGATCTCGACGACGGATTCCGTCGTGTCGTCGAGCGTGTCGTACACGGCGAGCAGCGTCTTCACCGCCTCCGGCTTGCGCATCAATCTCACGGTAATTTCCGTGACGAGCGCGAGAGTTCCCTCAGAGCCGACGAGCAGGCCGCATAGGTCGTATCCCGAAGTCTCGATGCTTCTGCCGCCGATGCGCACAATTTCGCCGTCGGGCAGAACCAGTTCGAGGCCCGTGACGTGATTGGCCGTCACTCCGTAGGCCAGTGTGTGCGGCCCGCCGGAATTTTCGGAGACGTTTCCGCCGATCGTGCACGATTTTTGGCTGGATGGATCGGGCGCAAAATAAAGCCCCAGATGCTCGACCGCCCGGGACAAATCGAGATTCACGACTCCGGGCTGAACAACCGCGCGAAGATTTGCCGCATCAATTTCGAGAACGCGGTTCATGCGCGAGAACGCGACCACGATGCCGCCGTTGCGGGCAATCGCTCCGCCGGAAAGTCCCGTTCCCGCGCCGCGCCCCACGATCGGAGTTTCATAGCGATTGGCGAGGCGCACGATCCCGGCGACGTCGCGCGCGGAGGCCGGAAAAACGATGCACCGGGGAGATCCCAGTTCCACCGACCCGTCATATTCGTACAGCATCAGATCTTCGGGAGCGGACAGGACCGCCTTGGGTCCAAGCAGCGCTTCGAGTTCGCGGATAAGTTGCGGTTGCATGAATGTGATTTTCAGGTCCTCGGGTCACTATAGTCTGTGCCTTTGGGAAGAGTCAACGCGCGTCCCGGCCTGGCGTGTGAAAGCCATCTCCGATAGCGCATCGGGCGGGGCTAGAAATGTCCCGAAATTGGGATCGATCGGGTTAAGATTGTCTGCACGGATGCGGCGAGAATCCGCAGCCCAGCTACCCGGCGATCGTCAGTGCGGATTCATCTCTTTCGAGTGAACTGTATCGCAACACGATATAAATTAGGATGAGGGTGCATGGGCCTGTTTTCAAAACTGTTCGGCTCAAAAAATGCGGGAAAGAATGGCTCTTCCGCGCAGGAAGTCGAAGTGGATTTCGCGTATGGTTCCACCAACTTCCAATATGTATATGCCCTCGGGGACCAGATTCAGCTCGCCATTGTCGAGGCCAAAGTTGGGGAGTACGACGGACACGCCATCCCGGCCGATGGCAGCGAAGGCCGGTACTTCATTTATGGGCCGGATGCCGAGGCGATCTATAAAGTGATCGCTCCTGTGCTGGCGGCGTCCCCGCTAATGCGCGGCGCTACCGTCACGTTGCATTTCGGGCGCCGCGGCTGGAGAACTCCCAAACGAGTCATCAAGCTTCCTCAGTAGCGCAGGCCAGTGGCGCAGGCTTCAGCCTGTGGGGGTTGGTCCTTGCAAGCACCAAAACCCACAGGCTGAAGCCTGTGCCACTGGCCATCCCGGCCAAACTGCATCTAAATTCAAAGTGATGATCGATGGGACGCAACCCTCTTGTGAGAAATTCTGGTTGTTGCTGTGCTACTCTCCCCAGTTGTTTTCCGACCGGTGAGGCCACGGGTGAGCAAGCCGAAATTGTTTTCCACGCATGTCTTGTTTGAAGAGCCGCGCAAGAAACTCGCGGAGCATTTTGAAGTCGAATACTGGACGGGGGAGGAGCGCCCGCCTCGATCGGAAGTTTTGCAACGCGTTTCAGGGAAAGACGCGCTCATCTGCCTGCTCACGGAAAAAATCGACCGCGAACTGCTCGACGCGGCGGGGCCGAATCTGCGAATCGTCGCCAACGTGGCGGTCGGATTCGACAATATCGACGTGCCCGCGTGCACCGAACGAAACGTCGCGGTGACGAACACGCCCGGCGTCCTGGACGAGACGACCGCCGATTTCGCGTGGACTCTGCTGTTGGCCGTCGCGCGCCGCCTCGTCGAGGGAGACCGCATGGCGCGGTCAGGAGCCTGGACGAAATGGAACCTGGACCAGCTCTGTGGGACTGACGTGTGGGGGAAAACGCTGGGCATCATCGGACTCGGCCGCATCGGACGCGCCGTGGCGCGGCGCGCTTCGGGATTTCGCATGCGCATCATTTACAACAGCACGACGCGCGCTGCGCCAGAAATTGAAAAGGAACTGAACGCCGAGTACATGTCGCGCGACGCGGTCTTCGAGCAGGCCGATTTTCTGTCTCTTCATGTTCCGCTCAATGCCGCCACGCGAGGCTTGGTTGGCCCCGCGGAACTTGCGAGGATGAAGCGGTCGGCATTCCTGATCAACACCACGCGCGGCCCGGTCGTGCAGGAAGCGGCGCTTATCGACGCGCTGGAACGCGGCCTCATTGCCGGCGCTGCCCTCGACGTGTTCGAGCGCGAGCCGCTTATCCCCGACGGCTTGCGGCGCGATAACGTGGTCCTCGCGCCGCATCTTGGATCGGCGTCGGTCGAAACGCGCACTCGAATGGCTCTGATCGCCGCCGAAAATGCGATCGCCTTCTTTGCCGGCAAGCGTCCGCCCACGATACTGAACCCGGAGGCGCTTCGGCAAAATTGAAATCGCCTTGCTAAATGAGGCATGACTTTCGTTGTGGAAAATCTTGAAACGGATCATATAGGGGGACGGCAAATGCCTCACGTATCGCTCAATCATCCGAAACTCACGCTCGAAGGAGCAGAGGCCATACTGGCAGCGGCCAAAGCCCAGGCCGCCCGCATCGGCGTGCCCATGAATATCGCCGTTGTGGACGACGGCGGCCACTTGATGGCGTTCGCGCGCATGGACGGCGCGAAGCCCGCGTCAATCGACATCGCCATCAATAAGGCGCATGCCGCGGCTATCCGTCGCCAGAACACCGGCCCGGCTCGCAGCGGCGACGAAGTGAGCGTGCTCCTTTCGCTGGGTCTCGCGATCGGCAGCCGCGCGCACCAGACGCCAATCCGCGGCGGACTCATGCTCGAAGTGAGCGGCCAATGTGTGGGCGGAATTGGCGTGAGCGCGGGCACCGAAGACGAGGACACCGAAGTGGCGCGCGCGGGCGTGGCTGCGTTCTTGAAAGCGTAGCGCGAAGTAGGACAGGCTTCAGCCTGTCGGTTTTTGATGCTGTCGAACGAGCAGCAGACAGGCTGAAGCCTGTCCTACCACACCGAATGGCCGACCTCAAACAAGCCGCGCTTCGAATTTTTCGCGAGACTCTTGCGGCGATCGATATTCCGCTGGCGATGCGCCGCAAGCTTGGCCGCGCAGGCTCGCATATTTTGGTGAATGGCGCGCCTTTCGATCTTGCCGCGTTTGATCGCATTTGCATTGTCTCCATAGGCAAGGCTTCGGTGGCCATGGCCCGCGGGCTTGCCGAATTGCTCTCGCCAAATTTCCGCGCCGAAGGCATTGTAGTTGCGCCAACCGCCGCATCCAGCTTACCCGAGGGCTTTCGCGGGATCGTTGCGGGACATCCCGTCCCGGACCTGGGCAGCTTCGCGGCAGGACGCGCGATTCTCGATCTGCTCGCGACCACGAATCAGCACACTCTGGTTTTTTTCCTTTTGTCCGGCGGAGGCTCCGCGCTCGTCGAGCTACCACTCGATCCGGGCGTCACGCTCGAAGACATGCAGGCGCTGAATCGGGTGTTGGTCACCTGCGGCGCTTCCATCGATGAAATGAACGCCGTGCGGAAGCATCTCTCTGCGGTGAAGGGCGGACGTCTGGCCGTCGATGCGGGTTCTGCGGTGAAGATCACGCTCGGCGTAACCGACGTGCCCGAAGGCCAGGAATCGGCGCTGGCGTCCGGCCCGACACTTCCCGATCCGACGACGGTTTCTGACGCATGCGCTGTCGTTCGCCGCTACGATTTGCTTTCGAAGCTGCCGCTCAATATTCGAACACAGTTCGAACACCCGGAGTCCATTCCCGAAACTCCAAAGGCGGGAGATTCTGTCTTTGCGGCTCACAGTGCCGCGTTTCAGATTCTGCTCGGGCGGCACGATTTGTTTCACTCCGCGCACCACGCTTCGGAATCAGAGGAATTCATCACCGTATGCGACAACACGACCGATAACTGGCCGGTCGATAAGGCCGTGGATTTTTTGCTGGCACAGATTGGCTCGCTCAAGCTGGGTAATCCCAAGAAGTCCGTGGCCGTGATCGCGGACGGCGAAGTCAGCTCGCCGGTGACAGGCAACGGCATCGGCGGGAGAAATTTAGGGTTCGTGCTCGATTGTGTGAAAAAAATTGCGGGTCGGAAAATTGCGGTGCTGAGCGCGGGGACCGACGGCGTGGATGGTTCCAGTCCCGCGGCGGGAGCCGTTGCGGACGGCGAAAGTTTGGCGCGCGCGCAATCCCTGGGTCTCGACCCAGCCGATTATTTCCGGCGCAGCGATTCCTACACTTTCTTCCAAAAGCTCGGCGACGCAATTGAAACCGGCCCTACGGGAAATAATCTGCGCGACCTGCGAATCCTGCTTGCGGAGTAAGTGGCAGAGGCTTCAGCCTGTGGATTTTAGTCCTTGCACATACCAAACCCCGCAAGCTGAAGCCTGCGCCACTTCAGTCGCTCTTGCTCCCGGGCAGCGATGCTTCGATCCTGCGCAGCCGATCATTCATGTCTGTGAGCTGCTGCTCGAGATGTTCGAGCCGGTCGAGAACCGCTTGATTGCTGCCTGAAGCGGCGCCCGCGGCATCGCCATTTTTCTGATCTGTCGCGGACGGTTCCTTTTCCGGCGCGCGCTTACCTTTTAGCTGTTCGATCAAATCCTCCACGGCATGCGGAACGCCGATCGACAGCTGGCCGGTCTTCAGTTGCGCCTCGAGAGGCTCGATGGCCGTGGGATCGCCGCGGCGTCCCAGCGCAAAGATGGATGCAAACCGGATGTCGAAGGAGGATTCGTTCAAATATGAAATCAAGCGCGCGGTGATGTCGTGATTTTTCAGGTCCGCGCGGCCCAGCGACCCGATGGCGATACTGCGCAGCCTGGACGGTTTTCCCGGCGATGACCATTCGAGCAGCGCCGGAACTACCGAATTATCCCCGAGCGAGCCCATGGCGCGAAGCGCGGCGCTCCGCAACACATCGTCCGGCGAAGAAATCGTGAGCGCCCTTTCAAGGATGGGCTCGGCGTTGGGGGCTTTGTCCAGGGCCAGGGATTGCAATGCCGCGCCGCGCACGGAGTACGCTTTGTCGTCTTTGTAAATATTTTGGAGGCGCTTGGCGATTTCCTCGTCACCGCGGTATTTGCCCAACTGTTCGACGGCGACTACACGCACCCACGGCTGGTCGTTGGAAAGCGCGGCCAGAACCTGCTTCCGCGCCGGCGACGAATTGATGCGCCCGAGTGAACGCAACGCTTCTTCGCGCACGCCCCAGAATTTGTCGCGCTGCGCCGCCTCTCCCAGGGCGTTCGCGGCGGCTTCGTTGTCGCGGAGATTACCGAGCGCAAACGCCGCGTCGGCGCGGTCCGGCACATCCGGCGCGGTTCGCAATTGGCGGATCCATTCTTCCGGCGTCTTCTGAAAATCCACGGACTTCAGAATTTTGTCGCCCTTGTCGAAGAGCACCATCAGCGGCGGCCCATTAACGGAAAAAGTAAACGTCTCATCGGCCTTGGAGACTTCGATGGGGAAGAGTGTCTCCCCGCTCGCAGTGGTAATCGAAACGACGACCGGCACGCGGAACAATCCGACGTGTCCTTCCACTTTTTGCGTTTGCTTGACGCTGAGGCTAAGCTTTCTTGCCGTATCGTCGTAAGTGGAACGCACGGTGAAGCGCGGCGCCCCCGCGCCGTAAATCCATTGGTCGAAGAACTGGTCGACGTTTGTGCCGGACGATTCCTCGACGGCCTTGGCCAGGTCCGCGGTGACAACATTCTGCAGGCGGTTGGCTTCGAGGTAATGCTTGAGGGCGCGAAAGAACGGGTCATCGCCCATCTGTTCGCGCAGCATGTGGATCACCCAGCCAGCTTTGTCGTAAACATTGCCAACGTATTCCACAGAATCGTTGATGTCCCGCGTGACAATCGGAATCGGGTAGAGTTCCTTCGACTGCATCCATGTATTCTGCTGGCGCCAGTAGCGGTAGTCCGATGCATCGACGCCGTAGTAATGCTCTTCCCACAGGAAGCCGCCAAACGTCGCGAAGCCTTCATTGAGCCACGTATTGGTCCAATCCTTACACGTGACGAGATCTCCGAACCACTGATGCGTCATTTCGTGGGAAATCAGGCCGTCCGCTTCTTCGGGTCTTTCCGAGGCGAGTTCGGCGTGCACGATGTCGCGCGCCGCGAGCGTCGTCGCGCTCACGTTCTCCATGCCGGAAGCGACGAATTCATCGACAGCCGTTTGCGCGTATTTCTCCCACGGATACGCCACGCCGAAGCGGTCCGAAAAAAAATCGAGCATTTCCTTGGTGTGGTGGAACGTGGGATCGATGGTGTCTTCCATCCCGCGCGGGACGTTGTACGTAAGCTGGATGTTATGCCAGGTGTCCTTCTTTTCCTTGAATTCACCCGCCACGAAGGAAATCAAGTACGTCGAAACCGGCAACGATTGCCGCCACGTCCAGATCTTCTGGCCGTTGGGCGCGTCCTGCACGCCCAGCAACTTTCCGTTGGAAACGGTGAGCCAATCCCCCGGCACGGTGAGAATCATTTCGGAAGTTGTGCGGTCGTTGGGATAATCGTAGATGGGGATATAGTGGTGCGTATCTTCGGCTTCGCCTTGCGTCCAGATTTCCTTGGCGCGACCGGGATCGTCCTTGTCGGGGAGAATGAAATAAAGGCCGGAGGTCGGCTTGCCTTCGTACTTCAAGTCGACTTCGAATTTTTCGCCGGATTTTGCGGGCTGCGCCAGTTGCACATGCAATTTGTCGTTGCGAAGATCGAATGCGGCGTCCTTGCCGTTTACGCGTGCGCTTGAAACTGTGAGTTCCGCGCAATCGAAGTCCAGATGCGTCACGCCGTCGCGCAAGGTGGACAAGGTGTGCGTGACCTCGCCAATCACTTTGCGCTGGTCGAGGTCAAAGTGGAGTGACACGCGCACGTTCTGCAAGTGGTAATCGCGGCTCGGCGCATACGGCCGGTCCGCGCGCGCCACCGCACCCAGCAGCACGGTCGCACCAAGTACCGCGGCCGCCAGGGACACGCGTGGACTCAGCTTTCTCCAGGACATTTTCATTCAAGCCTCGCAAGGCAGTATGCGGCGCTTAAGTCCATCCAGATATTATACCTGCCCGTGGCGCGCGGCATCAGGGCAAGCTTTCTTTCCAATGTCGTTAGACGCGCCCCTGGGCAAAGAGTTGCTAGAAGCCATCTCAGATATAGGCTTTGTGGGTCGCGGCTTCAGCCGCGACATTAAAACACCAAGGAAATATGGGCTTTAGCCCCTGACGGGCTGTCGAGTTTAGGTGGCTGCTTATTTATGAGACGGCCTGGCTCTGTTGACATCCTCGTTACGACAATGAAAATTCGAGATACCCGATCCTTTGAAAATGTTGTTTGCTATCGAGGCAGGAGGTGCGATGGCCGAAGTCGGACTCCTGCCGTTTGCTCGCGTCGCCCTGCAAGTCTGC
>DATNIO010000003.1:0-20270 GCA_035604385.1 Verrucomicrobiia bacterium
GTTTCGTCAGTCCCTTGCAAGGATCCAATCCCTGCCCCGTGGCAAATTGCCCCTGCGCCTCTGCCAAAAATTCCGGAATGAAAGCAGCCCGCAAAAGTAGCGCAGGCTTCAGCCTGTGGCTTTTCCGAGCATCCTCCACAAATCGCCCCGGCGCAGCCGCGCTACCAGCCCGCAACACCCCAAGCCCCGCGGCAAGCAACAAAATCGCAAACGGCCACCACTTCTTCGCGCGCGACCTCCGAGAACTTTCCGGATCTTCGGCAGGCAAGCCCGCAGTAGGTTTAGCGAAC
Organism: Verrucomicrobiia bacterium; assembly: GCA_035604385.1. Taxonomy (GTDB): domain Bacteria; phylum Acidobacteriota; class Terriglobia; order Acidiferrales; family UBA7541; genus Palsa-360. The sequence goes on from DATNIO010000003.1 coordinate 291, forward strand.
GCAGGCGCAGTCAAATCCAGCAGCCCGCGCAACACGCCAAATTCAATCGCCACCGCCGCAGCTTCATCCGCCTTGGCATTACCGGTATTCGGCGCGACGATCCGCAATTCGCGATCCGAGTGCACCACTCCTCCCGGACGATCGACAATCACCGGCGCCGCCGCCAGTTGCGTCACGTGCCGCAACACAGCCGCCTCCAGCGCGCTATCGACCGAATCAAAATGAATCCTTCCTTCGCTCCGGAAATTCACCGGAGCTACGGCGGGCAGGCCCGCCGAAGCTTCAGCGAAGGCGGGAGAGGAAGCGTCCCGATGCGACCGAGGCGCTTCCTCGCTGGCTGAGGCGTCCTGGTGGTGCGTGGGGGGATCCGGCCGCAGGAGGGCGTCAGAGGTGTGGTGGGCCGGGGCAAGATCGATGGTAATGGCATAGCCGGCAAGCGGTCCGCCGGCAACCGCGTCGGCGGGCAGAAATTCCGTCACCGCAAAGCCCGCGAGTCGCAGCAGGTGCCGGGTCGCGCGCGCGCAATTATTTTCGCCAATGATTTTGATTCTCATGTTCTCTCGGGTCGAACTCGGAAAGTGGTGGGCGCAAATGGGAACCACGGATGCACACGGATTCACACAGATGAAAATCAAGAAAAACGCATAGGTAAAGCAATCGGGATTGTCTTTTCTTCGTTTGTCAGTTTTTCATCCGTGTTTATCTGTGTGCATCCGTGGTTTCAAGCACTCGTTCGCTCACCGCACGAACGTCAGCAGCGCCGGCCCCGTTCCGCTCACGACCTGCAAGTACGCGATCGTGTCGCCCGCGTAGAAACGCGTCCCGGAGCCGCCGTCCTGCACGCCGCCGGAGTGGCGCGGCGCGGAAACGGTCTCGATGCTGCCGGCGGAAATCGTGTCCTGCGTGGTCGCGTCGGCGGAATCCGTGCGGATGCGCAAATCGACCAGCACCGAATTTTTGATCGACACGGCGATGCAGTCGACCGGCGCCACCACGACGGTCCAGGAAACGGTGTCCAGCGCGATCTGCTTCTTTACGTAGTTTGGATTGGAAGCCATAAAAGTGGGTGACTAGTGACTAGTGACTGGTGAACGGTGACTGGTGAAAACCCTTTATCCCAGCGCTGCGTGGATGGGGCGTGCATCCCACTCTTGGCGAATCACAAATCACGATTCGCTCTTCTCCACCTCAGGATGAACGAATCACCAGTCACTAGTCACCAGTCACCGGTCACTTCCCTCTCCGATCATCTGCGTGCGGTGACCAGCGTCACATACAAAGGATTACGGATTCAGCTACCTTGGGCTTGGAGGTAAACCGCCATGAAAAATAAATCTCCATTCAACCCGGTCGTCGGCCAGCTGGAGCATCGCGGCGGTAAAAAACTCGGCCAGTTGAACACCGAGTTCTTCCACAAGAAAAGAGAAGTGCGCAAGCATCCGACGGGCGGCTTTCGCGGCAGGAAGGGATGACGAGCAGTGGCCCGTGACCCGTGATTCGTGGCCCGTGAAGACCTCAACGGTACGAACGGGACATGGGAGTTCTTCACGATTTATACATCACGGGTCACGAATCACGGGCCACGGGTCACGCTCCCCTACGGCAGCATCTTCGCCGTCAGCGCTGCGCCGCCGGTGGAAGAAGTCATTTTGATGCGCAGAAACCGAGCTCGGACGCCAATCACCGTGCGCGCTTCGCCGGTCGTCGCCGTCGAAGTATCGATCGTGAAGTATTCCGAATCCACGTCGGCCGCGGCGCCCTGCAGAACGATACCGATGGCCGAGGGCGCGGTGCCGAAAATGGTTTGCCAGCGCACCGTGTGGCTCTGATCGGGCAGACCGGCGGGTTCGGGTATCGCAAACTGCGCGCCGGCCGTTCCGTTGGCCGGAAACGCTTCGGCGTTGAAGCTGAACCCGACATCGCCGGGAAACAAAGAAAGCGGCGGTGTGGAGTTACTGTAAGCGGGCATGTTGCCTCCTGGGCAGGACAGGCATCAGAGCCTGTGTCGTAACTTCCGAATCTTTGTAAGGCGTAGCTTCAGCCGTGCCGTAAAGTAAGCAGAATGAATGCGGCTTTAGCCGCTGGCTTACTCGTAATTGAGTTGCCACGCAGGCTGCCGTTAAAAACGACTCAGGGCAAAAAGCCTGCGCTACTGGGCGAAGATATTTCGGAAAGCTGCCGGAGAATCCGGCGAGAAGGTATAACTCTGCGAGAAGGAATGTATCATAAGGGGACTTTATTTGTCAAGTATTTTATATACGCCCCGGAATTAATCTAAAGAATGCGGGGGTGGATACCGATTTCTTAATAGACGTCAAAAAGGGTCCTGCAACACCCTGAACTGGAAACACCCGAACTGGCGTCTTGGTTCCGGGAATTTCAAATGTGAGATGTGAAATTTGAGATTGGGAATTCCGAAATGTCACATTTGAAATTTCCAATCTGGACATTCCGGTTCCGTGCGGTATGCTGACTGCACCAGGAGGATCTCCATGCGCTACTCAATTTTGCTCGCCGCAATGTTGATCTTTGCAGGCGGCGCGGCCGCCCAATCCAAGGCGGCGGCCAGCCAGGACCAAATCCCGCCCAACTTCGTGCCCTCGGGCAAAGAAATGTTCAAGCAGTACTGCGCCGCCTGCCACGGCCTCGATGCCAAGGGACACGGCCCGGCTCGAGCCGCGCTCAAGGTTCCCGCCGCCGATCTCACCACACTTACCAAGCGCCACGGCGGCGAATTCCCCTACGACCTGGTCACCAACGTTCTCCGCTTCGGCCCCGGCGTCGCCGCGCACGGTTCTTCCGACATGCCCACCTGGGGCGGAATCTTCCAGTACATGGACAATTACAATCAGGCCGCCGTTCAGAAACGAATCAAGAACCTCTGCGACTATCTGGTTTCGTTGCAGGAAAAATAGAAGCGGCCAATCAACTTCCCCACAGGGACTTGTAAGGCTCGATCCAATCGACTCGCCGCGGATATACTCCATTACACTTCATCATCTATGTTTATGATCTGTTAATAAGTTAAAATGTCTTAATGCACTTCTATTTCTTTTTGGTATGATCCCTCCAACGTTGAACTTGTCGTCGGAGGATTTGTGCAATCGGAGGGGCACGCTCGTTCTCATTGGCTGATTTTGACCTGCTCTTTTGTGGGAGCCGCGGCCTTTGTGTTCTTCGCCCTCGTCCTGATCGTTCAGGCCGCCTTCGGCCACGGCAGTCACGCCGGCAACATCCTCCGCGTTGCGCTGGCAGTCGTTTTTCTCTTCATGGCGCTTTTCCTCGTTGCTATCGGGACGCTGTACCGGATGTCGTTCGACGAAGAGCAGAGTTAGCGAATTCCGGTGATAGTTTCGATGCGCAGCAGGCCCGCCCCCCTCACGACGCCTTTGCCGTCGTTTCCCGAAAATATTTTGAAGGCGGAAACACTCCCGCGCGGGTCAGCTCGCGCCCGACAAGCCTGCGAATCTCCTCCGCCCAATCCGCCCAGGTCAGTTCGCTGATCCCCAGATGGCGCCGCGCCGCGTGATAGTCCGCGCCGCCCAGATAGTACACGCGAAACATCGCCATGCGGCTTGCCCTGAACGGCCTTTGCGAAGGGCTTGCCCTGAGCAAAGTAGCCCAGACTTCAGTCTGTGGATTTTCTGTCAGAGTCCCCGAACCGCAATCGATGGAATCGCGGCGTCCCAGCGCGGGCGTTGTCCTTCCGCCTTTGTGCACGAACCCCCGCCGACTGAACTCCGCGCTACTTTCGCCCCCCAATGCCCGCTCGCCCGCTCGCGCAAAATCGCAAACGTACTCGGCCAGCCGCGGCATCCGGTCCGGGCGCCACTGGTACTTCCCGGAAGCTTCCGCGTTCAGCGTGGGAATTTTCGCGTCGATCGCTTCGCGTGCCGCCCGGTACACATCGTGACAAACATCAAATGCAAACGTCGCCAGCATGGTTCGCCTCCTCCACACTTCCTGACGTGCACTCCCGATTTGTCAAACGCCCTCAAGTAGCACAGCCACTCTTGGCTGTGTGCCTTTGTTAAGTGCTGGAAAAACCGCACACCCAAGAGTGGCTGTGCTACCAGACCTCACGACGACCTCGACCCAGCCCGCGCCGCATCGCGCCGCCGAACCCGCTCCAGCACTTCCGGCCTCACACGCGTCGGTCCGCACACAGGTCCCTGTCCCACTCGCAATTCACGCGCCACTGCCAGCTCTTTCACTGATTTTCCCTCTGAGTTTGAATGTGAATAAGAATTTGAAAAAGAATTTGAATTGCAAAAATTGTTTCTATTTATTTCCCTCTCCCGATTCGCCCCACCCGAACAAGCTGCCGCATCTCCCTGGCCATCCCGCCTCTCCTCCCGACCCGCTCCCAAATTCCCATTCAAATTCCAATCCAAACCCAAATCCTGTGCTTGACCCTCCTCAACCCGACCCTTGAGCCCGCTTCTCTCCGCAACGTCAGAGTCCCGATAAGCCATTCCACCCAACTCACGAGCCGCACCGGGCGCCCGTCTTTCGCCGACTCCTGAATTCCCAAACCGTTCGGCAGCTCCCCCGTTCGGTTTCAAATGAGAATTCCGATCGCCGCGCTCCTCCCCGCGATCCGCGAAAAGCTCCCGCTGTTCGCTCCGTTGCAAACTTGCAACGCGCCCGTCATGCCCTTGCTCTTCTTTCAAATCTGAATTCTCAAATCCGCAATCAGCGCCTGGCGCCCGCCGATCAATCCGTTGCGAACCTTGCGCGCGCCCCGCAACTCCCTGCTCTTCTCTCAAATCTGAAATTTCAAATTTGCAATTCTCTTTCCGATTGGGTTCTTCCCGCTGCGCCTCTCCACGAAATCCCACCCCCGCCAGCGCCGCTCGCCCTCGCGCGAACCGCGCCATATATTCCGCCAGACGCTGCTTCGGCACGGGCGGCGCAAACCGTTCCAGCCGCATCCTCCACGAAGGAGGCGGCAGCCGGCCCGGAACATCGCTCCCGGTCCAATGCGCGTAGCGTTTCCCCTCGTGTTCCCAGACGAACAGCAATCCCTTGTCCTGAAATTCCGCAAACACCTGTTCGAGCCGCTCGATGGTGAGGTTTCCGCGGATGGCCGCAACGCGCCCCCAGATCACGCGCAAGTTCGTCAGCTCAAAGCACCCCGACGCGTCCGCCAGCCCATACAGCCACGCGTACTCGGCCTGCGCCCACGAGGCGCAAGAGGCCAGCTTGTCCGACCCCCACATCGCATCAAAATCCAGCACGCGTTTCGGCATGAGTCACCTCCGCATCCGCGCAAATTCAGCGCCGCCTCGATCTCCGCATTTTTCAAATTCGCAAAATTAGTTTCTCGCTCCCAGTAGGACAGGCTTTTCACCCTGAGCATCGCGAAGGGCAGCCGGTCGCCGTTTGATCGTCCCTCGTCCAAGAACCCGAAGGCCAAAGAGCCGTTTTGGCAACTTCCAAATCTTTGTAGGGCACGGCTTCACAGGCTGCGGAAAAAGCGATTTATTTTGTCATTCCGAGCGAAGCGAGGAATCTCTCTTGGATTGAAACCCAGGAAAAGAGAGATTCCTCGGCGCGCAGCGCGCCTCGGAATGACAAAAATTGAGTTTTTCCGCAGACTCTTCAGCCGTGCCGTAAAGTGCGAAGAATAGATCCGGTTTTAGCCGCTGGCCTCCCCACGACGCGACGTCCATGCGTTCAGTAATTTCACACTCTCACGCGCCCACTGCCTCCAGCTGCGCCTCAGCCTCCGCGCGATCCCCGCACATTCCGCGCGTAATGCGGTACTCCCAGACGCACTCGCCGCGCCCATCCGTGCCCGGCCGCTCAGGAGAAGCCCCTTCGCGATGCCGCTTGACGACTTCGTAGCCCCCATTTTCCGATTTGCGCAAATGCCGCAACTGCGCCGAGATCGAAGCCTCGCCATAACGCGTGAGCGCTCGCAATTCCCCGAGCGTCAGCCACGTCTCGCAGTCCGCCGCGGAAAGCATCACGTCGCGAATAATTTCCCGCTGCGAACGCAATCGCCGCGCGTCATATTCACCGGGCTTGGACGCCACGCTGGCCCGCACCCCCGCAGGAATGTGCGAAAGGTCCGCCGCCGCAGCTTCCCCCGTGCCGCTCCCGCTCAACTCTTCGCCGGCGCCAGGCGAACTGCGCGCCAGTTTCTCGCTCACGGTGTTCGCCCCAATCGCGCCGCCTATATTCGCGCCTACACTCGCCCTTCCACGATGAAGCGCCAATCCGCCCGGTTCGCGCCGAGTGGCATCGCCGCGATCTACGCGCGCTCCTCCGTCCGGCGAAATATTTTGTGGCGCGCGATCATTCCGTGGCCCACAAGAATCAGCCCTGTCATTCATCGTCTCCTCCTTCGTTCCAAATTATTTTTCGTGTGCCCCAAAAAGTTTTCCTCTCACCTCGAAATCCGACCTGCCAAGCCCCCTCGATCAACCTCCACTGCCCCGCCTCATTTCAATTCTCAAGTCTGAAATGAAGCCACCTCAGATATAGGCATTGTGGGTCGCGGCTTCAGCCGCGACATCAAAAGACTAAGGAAAACCGGGCTTTAGCCCCTGACGGCCTGTCAAGTTTAGATGGCCGTTCATTTATGAACTGACTTCATCTCAAATCTGAAATTTCAAATCTGAAATCCTCTCTCCCCCTTCACTCTCCTCGCAGCCCTTTCGCGCGCGCGCCAATGATTCTTCCGGGCATGCCGTCTGGCCGGCCATGCGCACTGGCGAAAACACCAGCGCGCACGCGAAAACACTGCAATTCCCGCTTATCGCCTCTCTGCACGCTCACGTCCGATAATGCTCATTTTTCTGACCACCCTTTGGCCCCGTCCACGTCGACAGCCGCTACAATCGTGTTTCTGTTTACTTAACATCTATCGATCCGTAATCTGATTGGCATCCGCCCGCGTTTACCCGCATCCTCCCGCTCGTTTCTCGGTCTCCCATTCCCGCCACGCCCTAACTCACCGCGTCTCATAACATGAGCACTGCCTTCACAGCCGCCGCCAGTATGCCATCCGTCTCCGTTGCCGGAATTATCAGTCACACTAAAATTCAAAATGCAGTCGCCTCCGAAGCGACAATTTGCGAACGTTTCGCCTCTCTTGGACACTCTGCCCGCCCAGCCCTTCCTCACTCCCGTTGAGGCGCCGCCGTTTCCGAGCCATTCCCGTCCGCGATCCGATAACAGAAACGTGATAGACCTCCTCGTTACATTCCCACTGGCCCGCGCCATTTCAGGGGTGCACGAATTATCCACAGCATATCCACAACGTTGGACTAGACACGAATCGTGACAACTCAGTACTGTGCACAAGTGTTTCAGTGGCCGGCCCTTTCGGCCCAGCCCTAAGATCGGAGCTTTGGCCATGACCATATCTCGGTTTACTCCGCCGCTCGACTATCTCCAGGCGGCTTCCCGCGCCTCGTTGCAAAGTTTTGAACTGGCGCGCCTCAACCACGCTGCGAACCTGCGGCAAGAAATTGCCGCCCTGATCGACCAATGGATTCAGGAGACGTCCGAAGCCATGCTCGCCCGATGGATGCTCGATCACCACAAGTCCCTGCAAGCCTCTCCCATGACTGCCTCGGAAGTCGTCCGCACGATGTTCGATCCCCCCACCACTCTGTTCCCTGAATCTCAACCGCCCCTGACCGACATCGTTCCCGCCCCGCCACGCTTTTCCGATTCGCGTGCCGCCATGAAAGGATCGATCTCCCGAAAACCTCAAAAACAGAGGCAATCCGCCGCAGGCTGACCGACGCGTGGTCCGTTGCTTCCACCAACCGGCAAACCTGAGGCATGCCAATCGCCAGCCGACTCCAAACATTTGGCGCACCTTCTCCACAAAGCCCTTGACGAAGGGAATGAAACCAGCCCCCCGCCCCCTTCGCGCCGCGCGCCGCCCCACTCTTTATTTGAACCGCATTCCGTCGATCCAGCATTTTCAAATCATCCTCGCGGCCTTCTGGATCAGCTAGCCCGCCTCTCCCGAATTATTTTTCCCGCTAGCCATCCTCCTCTCTCCCGCCACAAAGCGCGCCCGCCTCGTCTGCAACAAACGATTTCGCCAAGCCATAGGAACGTTTAGCGATCAACCTCTGTCATACTCGCCGCATTCTTACTAGCCGCCGTCTCACTCGCCCCTTTCTTGCAGTCGCCCCCTCCCTAACCCCCACCCACCCCTCTGCGACAATTCAAATTCCCGTCCCTTTTTTCTACATTTCCAATCATGCCGATTCACATTTCCGTCACCGAACTTCTCCCCATCGTTCCCCGTGGAACTCCTCAAACATGTCGCACTCGCAATTGGCCGCCCAACGAGTTCCCCCGCCCTAATCGTTACCCACATTCTCCCTTCGCCCATTCCAAGCCACAGCCATCCCACGAAACCGTCACAGCCTCAAACCGCAAACCGAAAAACATACATAATTCTCAAGCGCGCCATTCGTCATACCGTCAACAAGCAAGGTCCCCATAAAGTTGTCTCCACACCTCCAGCCACCTCCACAGTGCGCGCCTCTCGAAAAAACAATATCCATTTCACTAATCTTCAATAAGCGCAATTCCATCAGCAACACCTCATATCCCTATGTCTGCCCCACCTCTTATAGCTTATAAAGTGCGTAATAAGGAGCGCCCGACAATAGGCGGTGGAGATAATCACGTGCGAGAATAGGGCGGTTTAGCGGCAAGGTCGGCAGGTGTTTATTACTTGTGTTTGGCGCATGCATAGCGCGAGGTGACTTTGCCCCGCACTTTTGGAGCTGATTTTGTGATGGCTAGGAGTTCTAGAAATGAAAATGAGATTGGAAAAAGATTTACTTGGTCAGTATGAGGTGCCTTTTCATGCTTATTATGGGATTCAAACACAGCGCGCGGTTGAACATTTTCGAATCAGCGGGTACCGGGCACATCCACTGCTCATTTGCGCGATGGGGATGATTAAGAAGGCAGCTGCGCGGACGAACCGTGAATTGAGAATGCTTGATGAAAAGCGCGCGCGGGCCATCGCGCGGGCCGCTGGAGAAGTGATCGAAGGGAAGTGGAATGAAGAGTTTGTCGTCGATGTGTATCAGGCGGGGGCTGGCGTGTCATTTCATATGAACGCGAATGAAGTGATTGCGAATCGGGCCATTGAGCTGCTTGGTGGAAAGCGGGGGGACTATGAACTATGTCACCCAAATGATCATGTGAATTGCTCACAATCGACCAATGACGTCTTCCCTACCGCAATGCGGCTGGCGGCTGTATTTCTATTTAATGATGTACTTCGCGCGGTAGCAGAGCTTGCGAAATCATTTTCGCGAAAGGCGAGCGCGTTCGATCGGATCTTGAAATCGGGGCGGACGCATCTGATGGATGCGGTGCCGATTCGATTGGGACAGGAATTCGCGGCTTATGCTACCTCGATGCGCAGGTGCGAGGGAGTATTGGAATATGCCCTCGGACTGCTCAAGGAGGTTGGCCTCGGCGGATCCGCGGTGGGGACGGGCGTGAATACGCACCCGAAGTTTCAGAAGCTTGTGGTGAGGCACTTGAGCAAGATTTCGGGACAAGAACTTGGCCCCACCGACGATCTTCGGTATGCGATGCAGTCGAACCTGGCGATGAGTGTTGCGTCTTCCGCGCTTCGCAACCTGGCGCTGGAACTAATCCGAATCAGCAACGATCTTCGCTTGCTTTCGAGCGGGCCGAATACGGGGGTTGCGGAGATCGAATTGCCTGCGCTGCAACCGGGGTCTTCCATCATGCCGGGGAAAGTTAACCCGGTGATGGCGGAACTGACCGCGATGGTGGGATTTCAGGCGATTGGAGCGGACATCAGCACAGCGATCGCAGTTCAAGCGGGGCAACTGGAACTCAATGTGATGATGCCGGCCATGGCTTGGAACGTGTTGCATTCCGCGGAAATTCTGAAAAACACGATGCGAGCGCTCGCAACGAAGTGCGTCGACGGGATTTCGGCGAAGGAAGCGAGATGCCGCTATTATGCGAACGCCACGATTTCCATCGCAGCGGCGCTAAATCCATATATCGGATATGTCGCAGCGGCCGAGATCGCGAAGGAAAGCGTGAAGACTGGGCGGCCTGTGGCGGAAATTGTGCGGGAGAGAAAGTTGCTAGATGAAAGAACAATGCGGGAAATCCTTGACCCCATGAGAATGACGTCGCCAACGGCGCCTATTAAGAAGGGCTTGCAGGAGACGAAAAGAAAAACGGGGAAATCCTAGGGGGTAGTGGGGGCTTTTTCGAGCAGCTTTTCCTTGCGATAGATCATGGAATTGATGTTGGACGTAGCCAATTCGAAACCATGACCGTGTGTGATGGCATCGGTCGGGCAGGCCTCCACACAATAGCCGCAAAAAATGCAGCGCGAATAGTCGATGTTGTAGACGCGAGCGTAGCGCTCGCCTGCGGAAATCCGTTGCGTATCGGTGTTTTCCGCGGCCTCGATGTAGATACATCGCGCGGGGCAGGCCGCCGCGCACAGGAAGCAGCCGACGCACTTTTCCAGTCCGCTTTCATCGCGGTGGAGAACGTGGATGCCGCGGTAACGAGGTTGGAAATGGACGGGCTCTTCGGGATAATTTTCCGTGACGGGTTTCCGCAGCATGTTGCGGAAGGTCACGCTAAAGCCTTTTACGAGCGTGACGAACGTTTCGCCAGCTTCACTGATGATGGACGGCATCGAATTTCAGTGTAGCAAAGTCATGGATGCGGGGCAAATTGGACGAGGGAAACGGATATTCAGGTGATTACAGGTGTGCGAAAGGCATGTGTCGCCCCTCCGGGGCTCATTTATCTTGGTTGAAAGCCTTCCGACCGCTTCGCGGTGGGCTACGGTAGGTCGTCCCTCCGGGACTTTCTGCGGCAAAATAATCATCGGTCTCCTATCCACGAGCTGGCCCGACTCGGCCTTGCAATTTGCTCGCTTCCCCTCCTACTCGGGGCCGCGAATCGTCTCGCAGTCGAATTGCTTTCGCATTTTGTACCGTCTGGAAAAGGAAGCACGCTACTGCGAGAATGGATACATGAGCCAGCCGATTCCGATTGCGACGAGCAGGAAGGCGAGAAACGCCCATAGGGTGTATTTTGCGCGCTCGGCGGCGCCACGCTTGGAAAGAAATGCGAACGTCAGCGAGACGACCAGCGCGAAAAACAGCATCGCCTCGAAATGGGTGAGTTTGCCAAACAAGAAATTCATCTTGGTTCGACCCCTCGACCGATGTCGTATGCTTCGAGTACGGTTAGGAAGTTGAGCATGCCCGCGGCTGCGAACAACCGTGTGCCGTAGTCGCCCGTGGCGTGGGCGACATCGGGCCCTGCCGCCTGGATTTGGTGCGCGAGGAAATAGAAAACTCCGGCGCCGAAGTCCGCAAAGAATCCGAGGCGATCGAACAAGTCTTCCGCGCCGGCGCTAAAGACGCCACCCCGCATGGCCAGGCCCGCGCAGGCCAGTCCACCGATGCACAGAAAATAGACGGCGGCTTTGCTCCATCGCCTGAGCATGAGATGCCCGAGACCGGGAACGAGCCAACCGGCGATTGCGGCGATGGCGCCCATCATCTGGTTCGTTTTGACCGCTTCCGTTTTCATCGTTTCATCCATCCGGTTGACCTCTTGTTCAAGCCAGCAGCTTCAGAATTTCAGTCTGCACGGCGCCTGTTACTTCCGCTTTGCCTTCCGCGACGTATACGTTCACTTCACTACGGACGCCGAATTCGGGCAAGTAAATTCCGGGCTCGATCGAAAAGCAAGTATGCGGGATGATGCGTCGAATGTCGCGCGTTTCGAGACCGTCCATGTTGGCGCCCGCGCCGTGCACTTCCTGGCCGATGTTGTGGCCGGTGCGATGCACGAAATATTTCGCGAATCCCGCCTTGCGGATCACTTCGCGCGCGGCGCGATCGACTTGCCAGCCCTCGATCGCTCGCCCAGCGCTCACATTTTCCTTCACAAAATGAACGGCCGCGTCACGGGCGTCCCGCACGATCGAGAAAATCTTCGCATACTTTTCGGGGACTTTGGCGCCCAGGAATCCAGTCCAAGTGATGTCGTAATAGACGCTGTTCGGCGCGTGCGTTTTCGCCCAGATGTCGAGCAGCAACAGATCGCCTCGCCGCACGGGGGACGAACCTCGCTCCCGCGGCTCGTAGTGCGGGTCTCCCGAGTGCGGGCCTACGGCCACAATCGGCGGAGAATCGGAGACCACGCCGTTTGCGCGGAATTGACCGAGGATCCATTCTTGCAGGTCGAACTCGGTGAACGATTCTCCGGCAGATATACGCCGCGCCGCTTCGGCAAAGGCCGACTGAGTGATCGCATCGATCACGCGGCCGGCAGCTCGATGCGAGTCGAGTTGCTCCGGCGTCCAGGCCGCCTCAAATTGTTGGACGAGGTCGGCCGAACTGACCACTTTGCAGCCCTGTGCGCGAATCAGCTCGACCGTGCCCGCATCCACCAGCGAGATGTACGGTATCGAGTTCTTCGGCGAATATTGCATGGCCACTTTTTTCGCGCGGCCGACCAGCGTCTTCAGATTTTTTTCCAACTCCTCCGCGGCGGCGTAGAGCATCTTGTCGCCGGGCAAAGAATCGAGCGTTGCGGCTTCGATCCGGTGCACGAGCTTTCGCGGCGCGCCTTTCGCCGGAATCATGTAGAACCAACGGCGCTTGGCCAAGGTGTGATCGAGTCCCAAGACGCGGTAAGCGATCGGGTCGCGGTGAAGAATGTCGTAGAAGAGCCATCCGTCGATCTTCTGCTGTCGGAGAGCACTCTGGATGGCTTCGATGTCTGGCATATTGGGACGGATTCGGAGATCTTGCTGCAGTTTTTGAGATTTCTCAGCCGAGGAGCCCGCGAATCATCGCGGCTGTCACTCCTTGAATTTCCACGCGTTTGTTGCGACTGCGTTCGCCCGATGCGATTCTAACAGCCGACAACGGCACTTTCAAACGCGACGCCAGCAGCTTGCGCAGCGCTTCGTTCGCGCGGTCGTCTAAAGGCGGCGCGGTAAGGCGAATCTTCAGTCCATCCTGGTATTCGCCTGCGATTTCGTCGCGGCTCGCTCGCGGCAGCACGCGAACCGCAAAGCTGACGGTCCCATTCTTTTCAGTGATCAGCACGGAGAATTAGGGCGCTCCTCTCTCCCCGAACAGAGCTGTTCCAACCCGCACCTGGGTTGCGCCCTCTTCGATGGCGATCTCGAAATCTTGGGACATGCCCATCGAGAGCACAGGCAGTTTTTGCGGTCCCATTTGGGCGCGAACCGCGTCACGCAAATCACGCAGGCGGCGGAAGTAGGGTCTCGCCTCCTCGGGGTCATCGAAATAAGGCGGCACACCCATCAGGCCGCGCAAATCCAGGTGAGGAAGACCCATGATGGCTTCGACAAGGCGAGGTAACTCTTCGCCATTTATGCCGGATTTTGCCGGCTCTGGATCAAGCTTCACTTCGATCAGCACGTGGAGCCTGTTTCCGGGAGCGAACACTTTCGATTCATTCCTCGTCTTTCTTCCCGCGGTGTTCTCCGTGTTCTCTGTGGTGAGATCGGCTCTAGCGCGGTCCAGCTTCTCGGCCAATGCAGCACTGTCCACCGAGTCGATAGTATCGAATAGCTGGGCGGCTCGCGCGGCCTTGTTTTTCTGCAAATGGCCGATCATGTGCCATGTCGCATCGACGCCCGCCAGGTGGGCCAGCTTGGACTCCCGCTCCTGCACGCGATTCTCGCCGAAATGGCGGACTCCGGCTTCGTATAGCTCCTGAATTTTCCGGGCGGAATGAGTCTTTGAGACAGCGACGAGCGTGATCTCTTCCGCACGACGGCCGGCGCGAGAAGCGGCTAGCGCGATTCGCTCGCGCACATGCGCAAGATTCTCGGCCAATTCTCCGGACGCGGAACTCATCGGGCGGATTCTAGCATGCGATCTGGCATTTCTTCTTTCGTGCGCATCGTCGGGCAACACCTTCCAGTTGAACGCTGTGTGTCGCCCCTCCGGGGCTTATCTTGCCTGGTTGCATGCTTTCCCACCCCGACGGAGTCGGGGTGGGCTACGGTCTGCCGCCCCCCTGGGGCTTCTTGAGACAAGCGGGCTCTGTTGACATCCCTAAGAAAGGTTAGCGATGCCTCAGGCGGTACAAATTGAAACTCAGTCCGAGCAGCAGGGCTTGACGCTTCTGCGTGCGCAGCGAGCGACCCGGCGCGCGGGCCGAGAGCTTGCGTTTTACCGAACTGAACAGGCTCTCGATCAGGGATCGGCGACGGTAGAGCCGTCGCGGAAATGCTCGCCGCATCTCGGCGCGCACTCCATGAATGCGCCAAGTTTTCTTTCCACGTTTGGCGGGGATCACGCTCTGCGCCCCGAGTTGTTTCCGGATGTAGGTGTGATTCCTCTCGCTGTCGAACTCGGCGTCGGCCAGGACCAGCCCAATGCGCGTTTGCTCGGAAGCCGCTTGGACGACTGCGGGCAAATTCGCACAATCGTTCCACGGACCACGTCGTGCGATCTGCGACAGCAGGAACTGGTGATCGAGATCCACCACGACCACCCACTTCAACCAATGTCTCCACGGCAGCGGTTTTTGCCCGTGATGATGCATTCTCCGCACAAAGAACGTGCTGACGGCGCCCTGTGCCAAACCCGTTGCATCGACCGCCACGCGGGCTCGCCGCCGTCCTTTTCTGTGCGGGCTGCGCAACCGGCGCACCGTCTCGCCGACCGCGCGGTCGATAGTTACTTCGTCCAGACGCTGCAGGAAGCGATACAGAGTCGTGAAATCGGGCACGCTCACCAGCCCCAGCGCCTGGCGCAATTCGCGATGCTCGCCCAACCGCACTTCGGCTTCGCGAAAGGTCCAGTCCTCGTAACGCATCAGGCAAAGGATCGCCAGCAACTGCGGCTGTGTGAATTGGTGCTTGCTGAATCGGCTTCGGTAACGCGGGAGCACCGCCCGGCAGACATGCAGGGCGATGCGAGCAAAAGGCAGGAGTCCGACTTCGGCCATCGTCCCTCCTGCCTATGTAGCAAACAACAATTTCAACCGATCTGGTATCTCGAATTTTCATTGTCGTAACGAGGATGTCAACAGAGCCAAGTCACCTCATAAATAAACAGCCACCTAAACTCGACAGGCCATCAGGGCCGAATGCCCACTTTTTCTTTGTCTTTTGATGTCGCGGCTGAACGGGCTGCGGAAAGAGTGCTTTTTTGTCATCCCTCGGTCGCCGCGGCGACCGAGGGATCTGCTTTTCTTCGCCAAACCCAAAACAAAGCAGATACCTCGGGCAAACCCAGCCCTTCGGAATGATTCGTTGCGAGTTCTTGCGCAGCCGGTTCAGCCGTGTCGTTAGCCGACTAGAAGCAAATTGGATTCAGAAGCCGCGACCCACAAAGCCTATATTTGAGGTGGCTTCACTTCAAAAATGGTCCACCACGAATCACCATGTTACGCCACGAAATTGAATGTCGTGCCCTACCATCTTTGATGTCGAATCATGTCTGCCACGCACGCGAGCAAATTTCTGCGAAACGAACTTCTAGTGGTGAGCGATGGCGGCTGCGGCGGCGCCGGCGGCGACGCCGATGGCGAACCATTTGGCGGCTCGCTTGAGGCGCAGCGAGAATGTTCCGCCGTGCGCGACGGCGGTGGCGGCGTCGCGTTCG
This sequence comes from Verrucomicrobiia bacterium, assembly GCA_035604385.1. GTDB lineage: Bacteria > Acidobacteriota > Terriglobia > Acidiferrales > UBA7541 > Palsa-360. The sequence goes on from DATNIO010000003.1 coordinate 15,956, forward strand.
TGCAGGAGGGCGGCGGATCGGTTTTTTTCGTCTGACAAATCTTTTTTCAGAGCGTCGTTTTGGACGGCGGTTGCGCGGCAGTCTTGCAGGTCGTCGTAGAGAGGGACTAGGTCGGGTTGCGGGACGGAGATTGTGGTCGAAGGGGGCTCTCCTGGCGGGAGCGGGATGGACAGGTTGGGATCGTGAATGGTTATGGGGAGCGGGAGAGGGGGCAGGACGGAGGGGAGTTGTTTGGCGGCTTGTTGCGGGGTTTGGACGGATTGCTTTTGCGCTTGGATCGCGGCTAGGGCGGCGGCTAGCTGCGAGTCGCGCTGCTTTTCGCGATCGCCGGCTTGCTGGATCACCGTGTTCTGCGCGGCGAGTGTGGCGGCGAGTTGTTGGGAGTCGTGGCGGGCGGATCTCCAGGCGTCGGCGAGGAGAGCTATGGCGATCGATGCTGCCAGGAGAATGGCGATGTTTGTCGTGGGCTTCATGGGGCCGGGCGATTGTGCTTAGTTCCCTGCTGGGATATTTAGGGGGGAGACTTGAGACTGAAAAGTCGAGATTTAAGATTTGAGATGAAACTGTCTCATAAATGACTCGTCATCGGGGCTCGGTAGGACATCAGGGGCTAAAGTTTTTGTTCTTTCAGGTAACTTAAAGTCGCGGCTGAAGCCGCGACCCACAAAGACAAATCGCGGGATTGCTTCATTTGAGGTTTCAGACTCTTGATCTGAAATTTGAAAATTCAATTTTGAAATGAGATTTCTGGATTGAAATCGTGGAATGGAATTGACGAATACGATTTGGAGTATGGAACCAAGTTACGACGATTGGGGAGGGCTACGTTCTCCTTCATGCTACTGGACGACAAACCGCAAAAAAATTTGATGCATTATCCGGGGCGGGACGAATAGTTGCGCTTGCGGGCCAGGACTTCGGCGGGATAGTTTGCGTCGGCGCCGCCGTTCCAGGCGAGTAATGCGGCGGGGACGTCGCCTTTGGCTCGCGCCATCCTGGCGGCCAGGATGCGGCAGCCGAACTCGATTCCGGTGGCGGGATCGCAGAGTTCGGTGAGTGACGATTCCTCGAAGCCGAATTCCCGGGCCACCTGGCCCATTACCTGCATGAGTCCCCATGACATGGCGCGCGTGTAGGCTTCGGTGGGGCTCAGTTTTCCGGCGGTGTAGAGCGGAGCGATGTAGCGCGACAAGAAGCCGGGCTCGTAGCGCACGGCCCAGGGATTCCAGGCGGACTCCTGCTCGATGACGGCGCAGACGAGGGCGGGATCGAGGGAGTGCTCGCAGGCGATGTGGCGGGCGAGGTGGATGATTTCGGGTGGGACGGTGTCAGGCATGGCAGGACGTGGCGCGTGGTTCGTGGCTCGTGACTTTTGTGTTGCGAGTGGTGATCTGGGATTTTTGAATCGTGAAAAACAAATCGCCCACAGTGCTTCAAAGGCAGCCAGTTGTGTTTGCACCTGTCACTGGTTGCCGTCTCATAAATGGGAGGCCATCCAGACTCAGCAGAGCCTCAGGGGCTAAAGCCCTTTTTTTTAGGGCCCCTGAATGTCGCGGCTGAAGCCGCGACCCACAAACCAACAAAAATGATTTATGAGATTGCTTGCAGTCACCGCTTTCTGTCGTGGCCGTTGAGCTCGAGGAACTGGACGGGCGGTGGGTCCTTTAGTTCTATGCCGAGCTGGCCGGCGATCTGGCGCAGGGCGTGATAGAGGTGCGGGAGGTGGTTGATGGCCATGTCGCGAACGAAGGCGCGGCGAATTTCGTCGTCGCGGGTGCGGCGGTGCAGCCAGCGGAGGAAGAAAAACAATTGGAGGCACGAGGGGAATCCGACGAAGATCCAGTAGGGGTTCATGTGGGTGTTGGGAGATTTTCTTGCTGAGAGATCTGATTTTTTACGGCAATGCTGCTGGCCACTCGGATTGCATGAATGCCAGGACGAAATACTTGCGGAACTCGCGGAGTTACGTGGCGCAGGCTTCCAGCCTGTGGGGTTTGGTGCATACAAGGACGTAAGCGGCAAGTAGAAAGTGCTGGTGGCGAGTGCATTCGATCTTGCTTGCACTAACCCCCACAGGCTGGAAGCCTGCGCCACTTGAGAGCTACCCTCTCACGCCAAACGACAATCCGCCGGGGCCGAAGCCCAGGCTGAATCCGCTGGACTGGGCGTTGCGCGCGCTGGCGTCGAGGAGCTGCGCGGGGACGCCGAGTGCGCGGCCGAGAAGGCCTGCGTCGGTGCCGTAGAGGCCGGAAAGACCGGAGAGGGCTGACAGCGTGTCCGAGCGCGAGGCGTTGGCGAAGGCGATTTGATTTTGCTGCGCGAGATTCGCCTGGTCCTGGCCCTGGGTGCGCGCGAGGGAGTCGATGAGTTCGCCGTAGCCGGCGGAGTTGCGCGTGCGCGCGGCGCGGTTGGCGGCATTTTGCGCGAGCGCATCAAAGGAGGAGGACAGCGCCGACTGCGAGAGATTGGCGATCGCCGATTGCTGCGCCGGCGTGTAGCCGGGACTGGCGAGCAGGTTTTGATAGCCGGACGCCGCTTGCGAACCGAGCGCCTGGCTCGATCCGTACATCTGCTGGTTCATGGAGTTTTGCTGAGAGAGTTGCTGGTCGATCATTTGTTGCGTTTGGGCTTGTGCGCCGCGTCCCATGGGACACCTCCGGTGTGGTGACTGGTGATTAGTGACTGGTGAACCGTGATTGGTGATCGGTGTCTGGTGAATCGTACTTCGTGAATCGTGAAGAGCGAACCGGCTGTGAAATGCGGATAGTGGGTGTGGTTGGGTTTCCACAGGTCACTAGTCACGGCCGTATTGGTTTTCACCAGTCACTAGTCACCATTCACCAGTCACCGATTCAGACCTGCCGCGAGAAGCAAGGCCAAGGGTCGTGCGTCCAGCCGAGGCGGGCCAGGCGGCGGCCGAAGGCGCGGGCCACGCGTGGCGGGAGAAATGCCTGGACGTCGTCGAGGCCACGCGCGGCGGCGCTGCGCTGCGCGGCTTCGTGGAGCGCTAGGAATCGCTGCCAGCGCACCCTGGGCGTGCCGGCGGCGGGATCGTGCAGCAGGTACGTTTCCGCCGTGAGGCGCAGCAAGACGGCCATCGCAATGCGGCGCGGTCCTTTGCTCGACGCGAAATCGTCCAGCGGGGAATTGCGATGCGGCACTTCCCTGCCCTCGCCTTCCCTATTTTCGGCGCTCACATCATCGACATCGTCTTCGAGTACCAATTTTGCGACGAACAGCGGGCTTTCGAGATCGGGGAGCGGGTAGCCGAAGCCTTGCGCGGCGTGCATCCGGCGAAGCGCGTCGAAATCATTCGGTGTGTACTCGCGGATGCGCATTTGGTGGCGCAGGCTTCCAGCCTGTGGGGGTTCGTCCTTGCGAGGACCAAGACCCACAGGCTGGAAGCCTGCGCCACTGGGCCTTCGCGGACTCTTCGGGCTTGCATTTAACAACTGCTATTGAAGAAGCGTCACAGATTGCTTTTGAGAAATGAAAAACTAGAAGTTCGCTTCACTCTCATCTGTTTTCTGCGATCCTTGGTTTCTCTGTGACCTCTGTCTCTGTGGTGAAATTATTTCTTTCCTACCGCAAAATGACGGGGCCGGAGCTGCTCTGCGTGACCTGGCCGAAGCCGGAGCCGCCTTCGCTGCCGGAGGCGGTGCCGCTTCCGTTCGAGGGCTGCAGCGCCGGGCCCGCGGCCGTGCCGCCTCCGGTGACAGCGGTGGGCGGAGAGCCGAAGGTGACCGGCTCGGAAGTTTCCGAGCCGAGATATTGAGAATAGGCGCGCCAGTAGAGCGTCTGGTTGCCCATCGAGATGCGCAGGTTGCGCGAGCTGCCGAGAAAATGCACGTAGGGTTGCGCGAAAGCGGGCGTCGTGTCCGATTCCGCGAAATAGAAAATGCCGCGGTTGAGCGTCGAATTGTCCGTGAGGGCCAGATCAAAAATTCCGTCCGCGGCGGTGACGTTCAGGCTGCCGATCGGCGAGGGCACGGCGATGGAGCCAGAGGGATCGACGCCGGTCGCGCGTCCCACGGCGTTCACGCCGTTGACGAGCTGCGTCAGCGCTTCGTACACGTAGGGCGAGTCGCTCTTGATCTGCGCGAGTTGGCCGATTTTGAGCATGGGGTAGTTAGTCCGCACTGACTCGGACAGATTAATCTATACGTCCTGAATTAAGCAGGGATCTTGCCCGGGGGACTTCGTAAGTTCCATCCTTTACTGTGGTTCACGTCTGGATTGGATCAGTTCAGACCAGAGCTACTACTTTGGCGTACAATTTTCTCAAGTGCTCGTCGGACATGTCCAAGATCGGCTC
>DATNIO010000004.1:0-16273 GCA_035604385.1 Verrucomicrobiia bacterium
ATGAGCCCTGATCCGACTCATCACGACAAAATCCGCGAACGCTTCACGGAAACCGCGGACGCATTCGCCCGAACGGTCCGCCGCACGCGAGTCGAGGAAGGCGAGGAACTCGCCGAACGCGCCACGGCCGGCCTCGCAAACGCGAAGAGCCTGCTGGCCATCGATCTCGCTTGCGGTCCCGGCACGTACACGCGCCCGCTGGCCGCGCGCGTTCGCCACGCGATCGGCGCGGACCTGACTCCGGCGATGGTCGAAAAAGCGCGCGCCGAAGCCGCGCGCGACGGCATCGCCAACATTGAATTCGTGTGCGCCGATATCTACGCGCTGCCCTTTGCCGACGGCGCCGCCGGGATCGTTTCCTGCGGCTACGCGTTTCACCACATGACCCATCCGGCGCGCGCCCTGGCGGAAATGGCGCGCGTGTTGCAACCCGGAGGCCGCGTGGCGATCACCGACATCATCGTGCGCGAGGGCTGCGATGGCGATTTCCAGAACAGCGTCGAGCGCGTGCGCGATCCTTCGCATACCACTACGCAAAGCGTCGCGAATTTCCACGCGATGATCCGGGATTTGGGGCTGCGCGTGGTGTATGAAAATCTCCACGACAACTGGCGCGATTTCAACGTCTGGATGGGAAATGCCTGTAAGGCTCCCGGAGATCCGGTCTACGTGCAAACTCGCGGCATGATGGAAAGCTGCATCGGTAACGATACTTCCGGGTTCCGTCCGCGCCGTTCGGAAAAAGCTGCCAGCGGCCTCGAATTCATGCACACCGTTTTGCTGCTGATCGCGGAGAAGCCGGAATGAAGATCGGTTCAAATCCGGCTGGCTCCATAGCTAGAGTGGGAAATGAAAATCTTTGTGGGGCGCGGCTTCAGCCGTGCCATAAAGATTGCATGATGAACGCGGCTTTAGCCGCTGGCCTGATTCGCGGGGCACGCTGATGCCCGCCCCGCTGCTCGAAGCGCGCAATTTGCGGAAAACGTTTTCCGCCCCGTCGAGCGCGTTCGCATTGGGCTCATCGCGTTCGAGTGGCGGCGCGCCCTCCGGCGTCGCGGCCGTGGACGATGTAAGCCTCGAACTAGCCGCGGGCGAAACGCTCGCCATCGTCGGCGAATCCGGCAGCGGAAAAACGACGCTCGCGCGCATGCTTTTGCGCTTGATCGAGCCGGACTCCGGCGAGTTGCTGGTCGACGGCCGCGATTTTCTCGCGGCGCGCGGCGCGGAATTGCGCGCCCTGCGCCGCGAAATGCAAATGGTGTTTCAGGATCCGTTCGCGTCGCTCGATCCGAGAATGCGCGTCGGCGCCATCGTCGCCGAGCCGCTCGAAATTCACGAGCCGCAACTTTCCCGCGGCGAGCGCCGCGCGCGAGTCGTCGAAATATTGCGAGCCGCAGGTCTCGGAGAAGACGCGCTCGCTCGCTACCCTCACGAATTTTCCGGCGGCCAGCGCCAGCGCATCGGCATCGCGCGCGCCCTGGTGCTCCGTCCGCGCCTCGTCGTGGCCGATGAACCGGTCTCCGCGCTCGACGTTTCGGTCGGCGCGCAAATTCTCGAACTGTTGCAAAATCTTCAGCGCGATTTCGCGCTTACCTACCTGCTGATCTCGCACAGCCTGCCCGTCGTCGCACAGCTAGCCACGCGCATCGCCGTCATGCAGGCCGGCCGCATCGTCGAAAAAGGCCCCGCCGCGCAAGTTCTCTCCGCGCCCGCGCACCCCTACACGCAGTCTCTCATCGCTGCAATCCCTGCGTTGCCTTTTGTGGGGTAGAAGTTAGTGGCGCAGGCTTCAGCCTGTGGGTTTTGGACATTGCAAGCGCGAACCCCCACAGGCTGAAGCCTGCGCCACCTTAACCGCGTCCCTCGGCAATCGCCGCACTGTCCTGATAGACTCAAGCAATATGCATTTTCATTTCGAAATTCTGAAAACCGATCCGACCGGTGCGCGGCTCGGCCGGCTGACGACCCCGCACGGCGTGATCGATACGCCCGCGTTCATGCCGGTGGGCACGGCGGGGACGGTGAAAGGCCTCACGCAGCAGGCGCTCACCGAGCTGGGCGTCCAGATTTTGCTCGGCAACACGTATCACTTATATTTGCGTCCCGGCCACGAACGGATTCGCCAGCTCGGCGGCTTGCATCGATTTATGTCCTGGCCGGGAGCGATCCTCACCGATTCGGGCGGGTTTCAAGTGTTCAGCCTCGCCGACCTGCGCAAAGTTACCGACGAAGGCGTGGTTTTTCGGTCGCACCTGGACGGCTCCGAACATTTTCTGACGCCTGAAAAATCGATCGAGATTCAGCAGGCGCTTGGCTCGGACATCGCGATGGTGTTCGATGAGTGCATCGAATATCCCGCCGATCGCGAGCGCGCGGCGGGCGCCGTGAAGCGCACGACGGAGTGGGCTCGGCGCTGCCGCGACTATGCGTTTACCCTGAGGAACGAAGGGCGGGCCTCGACGGAATCGGGCCGCACGAACCCGGAAGCATCGACCAACCCGGGCCAGGTTATGTTCGCGATCGTGCAGGGCGGCATGCACGCCGGTCTGCGCCGCGAGAGCGCGCGCCAACTCGTGGACCTCGATTTTCCCGGCTACGCGGTGGGAGGCCTCGCTGTCGGCGAACCCCATGCGCTTTCATGCGAGATGGCCGCTATAGCAACCGAAGAGCTCCCCAAGGACCGCCCGCGCTACGTCATGGGTATCGGCTTCCCCGAACAGCTTGCCGACTACGTCCGCTGCGGCGTCGACATGATGGATTGCGTCTTGCCGACGCGCAACGCGCGGAACGGCTGCCTCTTCACAAGCGCCGGCCGCGTGAACATCCGGAACGCGATTTATGCCGACGATCCGCGTCCGCTCGATGAGCGTTGCTCCTGCATGGTCTGCCGCACCTACTCGCGCGCTTACTTGCGGCATTTGTTTCATGCCAATGAAATCCTGGCATCCATCCTGAACTCCCACCACAACGTTGCATTTTTCCTTGACATTATGGGCAAGATTCGACAGGCTATCGCGTTCGGGGAACTGGCGGAATTCTCCTCGGAGTTCCAAGCGCGCATCGAAGCGGGTGAAGCCTGAATCGGGCTGGTGGCACAGCTTGCTTTGTGGGTGTCCAGGCGTTAAATTGCCAGTGAACTTCGTGGTCCTACCCTCTTATTCAAATATCGAGAGCGGCGGGGCCTATTTTTGTCCGCGGCATTGAATTACGCGATTGCTTTTAACGGGAGGCTGGGGTCGCACTGATGTCATTGTTTTTCCCACAAGGAAATTTGTCTTTGATGGCCCAGGCCGGGGGCGCCGGAGGCTTGATGGCCTTCTTGCCCCTGATCGTCATCATGGGCATTTTCTACGTCCTGCTGATCCTCCCCGCCCAGCGGCGCCAGAAGAAAACCCAGGAAATGATCAACGCCCTTAAAAATGGCGATAAAGTCATCACGAGCGGCGGTTTGTATGGGACGATTGTGGGTCTCGAGGGCGATTCCGTCCAGCTTCGCATCGCCGATCAGGTGAAGGTAAAGGTCCTGCGTTCCGCCGTGTCCGGCCTGCAACCAGATAGTAAGGAGGAGTCGTAGGGCTGGGGTAACGATTCGCTCCATGTGATCTGGCGGGCAAAAATTCAGCCCGCACCCGTGGAGTCCTGAGCCAGTTCAAGCCATGACATCAAATCTCAAGTGGAAAGCGCTGTTCATCGTAGCCGTCATCCTGGCCTGCGTGATTGGTCTCGTGGGACGGCCGGATTTCCCTCCCAAGTCCTGGGCCGGGGTCAAGTCGAATTTTTCGGACAGCATCAAGCTGGGCCTGGATTTGCAGGGCGGCACGCACCTGATTCTCCAGGTGCAAGTGCAGGAAGCGATCAGCCAGGAGACGGATCAGACGCTCGATCACATCACGACAACGCTTCGCGACAAAGCCGTTCGCTACGACGAAATTCGCAAGCTAAGCGACACCCAAATTTTGGTCCACAACATTGCTTCCGAGCAAGCCGGCACCGCGCGCAACCTGATTAACGATCAGTTTCCGGATTGGGACGTTTCTCCCGCCCCCGGCGAAGCTTCCGGTTATCTTGTGACGATGAAGCAGTCGCGAATTGTAAATATTCAGCAGCAGACCATGGACCAAGCCGAAGAAACGATCCGGCGCCGCATCGACGCGCTCGGCTTGACGGAACCGTTGGTCGCACCGTACGGCCAGGGGGAAAACGAAATCATTGTCGAGCTTCCCGGGGAAGGCGATCCTAACCGTGCCAAGAGCGTGATCCAAGCCGGCGGGCAGTTGGAGCTGCACCTGGTACTGGACACGACGGCATATCAGTCCGAAGCCGCCGCCCTGGCTGCGCACGGGGGCGTCTTGCCGCCGAACGCGCAAATCGTTCAGGGAAAGAGTTCTGCATCGGGCACCAGCCAGGCCCTTGGAGAAAGCTGGTACGTGATCGATCGAGTGCCCGTGGTCACGGGGCGCGACTTGCGCAGCGCCACCGCTGTCCGCAGCACGAAAAACATCGGCTTCTTCGATGTGGATTTCACGCTTTCCACCGAAGCGGGCCGCCGGTTTGGCCCTTTCACCGAACAGAACATCGGCAAGCAACTGGGCATCGTGCTCGAACATAGGCTTCAGACGGCCCCGGTGATCAACGGCCGCATTGACGATACGGGCGTAATCGAAGGCCAGTTCGGCGAGCAGGAAGCAAACGATCTTGGCTTGGTCCTTCGTTCCGGAGCGCTGCCCGCGTCGATCAAGTATCTTGAAGAGCGCACCGTCGGTCCCTCGCTCGGAGCGGATTCCATCCGGCACGGCGTGCAGGCTTCGATCATCAGCCTGATCGTGGTGATGGTGTTCATGGTTTTTTATTACCGCTTGTCGGGCATCAACGCGGTGGTTGCCTTGATCTTGAACCTCGTCCTGCTGCTCGCGGCGCTGGCGTATTTCGGCGCCGTGCTGACTTTGCCCGGGATCGCGGGCGTCATTTTAACGATTGGCATGGGCGTTGATTCCAACGTGCTGATTTTCGAGCGCATCCGGGAAGAATTGCGCGCGTCAAAAGCGCCGGTTTCCGCCGTCGACTTAGGATTCAAGCGCGCCTTCCTGACCATCATCGATACCCACGTGACGACCATCGTCTCCGCCGCATTTTTGTTTTTGTTCGGGACGGGTCCGATCCGCGGGTTTGCGGTCAGCTTGGCGGTCGGGTTGCTGGCGAACCTGTTCACGTCGGTCTATGTATCGCGCGTCATCTTTGACTGGCACTTGGCCAAGATGCCTCGCGAGGCGGAGCTGAGCATTTAGTAGCGCCCGACTTCAGGCGGGCATCTGTTTGGTACTGAAATGCCAACCTGAAGGTTGGCGCTACAAAGATGTTCTTTTAGGAACAGTTTAATTTCGGGAACAAATCTATCATCGTTGGTGTCCAACTCTAACGGGTCAGAGTGAGCATGAATTTCTTCAAACAGGTTGATCTGGATTGGATGGGGAAAGCCAAGTACTTCTTTGGCTTGTCGTTTCTCCTGCTCGCGGCCGGGCTGGCTTCCATCCTTGCTCATGGCGGCCTATTCTATGGTATTGATTTTAAAGGTGGTACGGTTGTCGACGTACGTTTTGCAGCCCCTCCGCCTGTCGATACTATACGCAGCGGGATGACACAGCAGGGGATTGCCAATTTCACGATTGTTCCGGTCAGCGACCTCACCACTTCAAACGGAAATGAAGTTCTGATCAATCTTGAGGAAAAGGGCCAGGGGGCCGAGGCGCTTGATGCAGGCAAGACGGCCATCCTTAATGCCCTCCACGCCACGCTGGGCGCAGGCGAGGCTGGAAAGCAGGATTTCAACGCGACGGGGGCTGAAACCATTGCGGAAGTATTGACACGCAAGGATCCGTTGGCGTTGGGAACAACGGCAGGCGACCGGTACAACCAGCTGGCGCGCCAGCTTGCCACGTTTCGCGACCGCGACCGCCGCGGCATCGTAACCGACCTGGGCCAACTTTCCGCTTCCGGCGCGAATGCAAACGTGATCGCGGCTCTGCGCGATTCGTTCTACACCAGCACGTTCGCCATCATCAATGTGGAGATCGTTGGACCGAAAGTCGGCTCCGAACTGCGCAAGCAAGCCGTGGTGGTGACTCTGTACGCCCTGGGCGGAATGTTGGTTTATATTGCATTTCGGTTCGAGTGGGTGTACGGTGCTGCCGCTGTCCTGGCGGTGTTTCACGACGTTCTGATTACGCTGGGCCTTTTTTCCATCTTTCACTTTGAGATTTCGCTGACGGTGATTGCGGCGTTACTGACCCTGGTCGGTTATTCGATGAACGATACGATCGTAATCTTTGACCGGATCCGAGAAAACGCGCGGCTCATGCGCCGCGAGCCGTTCAAGGCCATCGTGAATCGTTCGATTAACCAAACTCTTTCGCGCACCATCCTGACCAGCGGGCTGACGTTTCTGACGGTCCTGGTGCTGTTCTTGATGGGCGGCCAGGTCCTGCGCGCTTTTTCCTTTGCTTTGGTGGTTGGAATTCTGGTAGGAACGTATTCCAGTTTTGGCATTGCCGCGCCTTTGGTTGTCGCCTGGAACAATTGGAGAGGCGGGGGCGGGGCGGTAGTTTCATCCGGAACCGCAGCCGGTACTAAACTCCGGAAGGCCTAGGGACGGGCGCGGGCCCGCCGCGGCGGCCCGCTCTGAAAAAAATGCCCTGGAGCTTTCCGGCAGGAGGGACGTACGATGTTTGACGATCTGCTCGAATCTACAAGCGAAAAGAAGAAAGACAATAAAGGTTGGGGTTTTGTACTCTCGGGTGTTGTACAGGCCGTGATCCTGGGCATTCTCATCTTAATACCATTGATCTATACCGAGGCGCTTCCGAAGGCGATGCTCTCGACTTTGCTCATCGCCCCGCCGCCTCCTCCGCCACCGCCTCCTCCGCCGCAACCCATTAAGACTATCGTCAAACCGGTTGCGCGGTTGATCCAGTCCGGAAAACTGATGCAGCCGCACTCCATTCCTCATGAGGTGGCTGTGTTCAAGGAAGCCGAGCTTCCGCCGGATGTAATCAACAACACGGGTAACGTCGGCGGCGTGTTCGGCGGCATCCCCGGACAGGGAATGGTCGCCGCGGTGGCTCCGCCTCCGCCCAAGCCAGCGGCTCCCTCGCGCATCAAGCAGGGCGGCAACGTGACGGCAGCTGCGATCATTACGCAGACCCGTCCGCTCTATCCGCCCCTGGCGCGGCAGGCCCGTATTCAAGGCAACGTGGTTCTTCACGCGATCATCGACAAGGACGGCAAGGTTGCCCAACTTGAAGTGATCTCCGGTCACCCGCTTTTGGTGCAGTCCGCTTTGGATGCCGTGAAACAGTGGCGCTACAAACCGACGCTATTGAACGGCGACCCGGTGGAAGTCGATACAACGATTACAGTCACGTTTACGATGGGTGGTTAGGCTTTGTGCAGGAAGGCGGCTCGGGGGCCGGTCTTCATGAATTGAAGGCCGCGAATTGAGGCCGCCAATCAGGGAGTCGGCCGGGACCGGCAATGCCGGTTCCGGCCCGCAAGTTTCAATCGAAATAAAAAGGAGCGAATCATATGCTTGGGAATCTAGCGGTTTGGGCAATGAACGTGGTCGTCCTGCAGGGCAGCAACTGGGACCTGAGGGCCATGTGGAGCAGCATGAGTATCATCGCGAAGGTTGTGGTGGGCATCCTGTTTCTTCTGTCGGCTTGGTCACTCGGCGTCATGATCGATCGCGTGCTGATGTACAGCGCGGCGCGCAAACAATCCCGCGTATTCGTTCAACAAGTTGCGGGCGCATTGCGGGAAGGCAAACTCGACGAAGCCATCTCCATCGCCGAGCGCAACAAGAAGAGCCACATCGCCAAGGTGGTCGCCACCGGCCTTTCCGAATTCCAATCCGCTTCTTCCCAGGTCGCTGACGCGGAAGTGATCGAAGCCGCCAAGCGCGGCCTGGATCGCTCGGTCGCGATCGTGCACGCCGAAATGAAGCGCGGCCTTTCCGGCCTCGCCACCATCGGCTCGACCGCGCCGTTCGTCGGACTGTTCGGCACCGTGGTCGGCATCATCAACGCGTTCAAAGGAATTGAAACCACGAAGGCTACCGGATTGTCGGCGGTCGCGGGCGGAATTTCCGAAGCGCTCGTCACCACCGCGCTTGGCCTGCTCGTGGCCGTGCCTGCCGTGTGGGCGTACAACTATTTCACCAACAAGGTTGAGGCGTTTGACGTCGAAATGGACAACTCCTCGATGGAGCTGGTGAACTACTTCATTACGCGCCGCGCGGGCGGAAAGAAGTAACCCATGTCATACAAGCCAACCGTCGGCCCGCAGATGGCGGCGCCGAACGTGATTCCCATGGCGGATATCATGCTGGTGCTGTTGATCATCTTCATGGTGGTCACGCCCATGCTCTCCAAAGGCTTGTCGGTGGAGTTGGCCAAGGTCAACAATCCCTCCGACATGCCCGATGCCGACAAGGATGACGCGGTCATCGTCGGCATCTCGGCGAGCGGGGACGTTTATCTGGGCAGCGCCAAGTCGGACATTTCGCAAATCGCCGATCAGGTTCGGGATCGCATCTCCAACAAGCTGGACAAGACCGTGTTCGTCAAGAGCGACGGTCGCGCCAAGTATGGCGATGTTGTCAAGGTTGTGGATGAGATTCGCTCCGCGGGCGTCGATAATGTCGGCTTGATTACCGATCGGGCCGAACAGAGTCGGCGGACCGCTCCACCACCGCCGGCAGATTAATCTTCGCTGGGAGGCGGGACGTTTGTCTCCGCTTCCCGGTTTCGTCTTTGCTAACTCATCCGTCTCGGTGGTTACATCGTGACGAGGAATTTGAATTAGGAGCCACGACAATGGGAATGGACGTTGGAGGAAAACAGGGCGGTGCGATGGCGACGATGAACGTCGTCCCGCTGATCGATATTCTCCTGGTGCTGATCATCATTTTCATGGTGATTACGCCGTTGACCCCGAAGGGCCTGGATGCGCTGGTGCCGCAGCCCGCGCCGCCAAACCAGAAGCAGCAGGATCAGGTCACGCAGAAGACGATCGTCGTTCAGATTCTCGACACCGGGAAATTGAAGATCAACGATGAGGACACCAATTGGGACGCTCTTGGGCCGCGCCTCACCGACGTCTTCAAGGAACGCGCCGAGAAAGTCGCCTTCGTCAAGGGGGACGACGCGGTGCGGTTCGCCGATGTCGCGAAAGCGATCGACATCATGCGGGGTTCCGGGATCGACAAGGTGGGATTGATCACCGCCAACCTCGAAGCGGGGAAGTAGATTCATGGCTGTTGCCGGCCCGGCCTGCTCTCGGTGAATGCCGGTTTTATTTGCCCTCAAATAATAAAGTTGCTTTGATCCAGGGCCATGCTGGTGTAGAGTGTGCGGCTGTGGCCTGTGCCTTCGTGGATGTGGGTGGCGCTGGAAATAGCGAAGGCGGTTTTGTGCATCGCTGGACGACCGGTGCAAGCGTCGGTAACTTCACTGCCCTCTCGGGGGAATACAAAATATTCGCGGGGATGGATTGTTTGCCATGAATCCTTTTGCGCATTTTTCGCACTCCAAAAATAAAAATTCCGTGGCGCTGTTCGCGGTGGCCATGATTGCGGTTGGTTTCGGCGCGTCGGGCTGCGCCAAGCTGAAGGCCCGCGACGAGCTGAACAAGGGTGTTGCCGCCTATCGCGACGGCAAGTACGACCAAGCCATCGAGTTCTTCAAGGATGCCAAGGACAACGATCCTACGCTGACCAACGCCCGCCTGTATCTCGCCACCGCGTACGCGACGCAGTACATTCCCGGCGCTCCCTCGGATGAAAACGTCCGCATGGGCCAGGCGGCCGTCAAGGAATTCCAGGACGTGCTCTCCGCGGATGCCAACAATATTTCGGCCATCGATGGCATCGGTTCCATCCTTTTCAACATGGCTGGGACGCCTTACACGCGGGCGCGCTTCGAGGAATCCAAGACTTACCACATGAAGCACATCGCCCTGAAGCCGGAAGATCCCGAGCCGTACTACTGGATCGGCGTCATCGACTGGACGCTCACCTACCGCTCGAACCTTGAAACGCGCGGCACGTGGCGCCTCGCCCATCCGGGCAAGCCGCTCAAGGACGAAGACCCGATGCCGGCCGATGTTCGCGACGCTTACTCCAAGGAGAACGGCCAGTTGATCGATGAGGGCATCAACGACCTCAAGAAGGCTCTTGAGCTGCGCCCCGATTACGACGATGCCATGGCCTACCTCAACCTCCTGCTGCGCCGCAAGGCCGACGAGGCCGCCACTCCCGACGAGCGCGCGTCCCTGCTGAAGCAGGCCGACGACCTCGTGGAGAAGGCGAAGGAAATCAAGCAGAAGAAAATGGAAACCCCGGCCAAGCCGTAGCAATCGGTCGGCTGGTTGATTCCGAATTTCAATACGAAGCGGCCCGGCAACGGGCCGCTTTTCGTTTTGCAGTCCTACCACGTGCGCGACAGATTGAAGCCCGTCCAACCAAACGCCCGGCACGCGTAGGGCACCCCCGGAACTCTTTTCTCCCCTGGGGCATCAAATAGACTTAAAATACAAGGACATGTCTTCGCTGGAAAAGCCCGTAGGACTCCCTTCGCTTGTTGGCGTTGGTGGCAAGACGGAGCGCACGACCAAGGCCCTGCAGGTGCGCTTCCTCGAGCTGGTCGAAAAAGTGAGGCAAACGCGTCCGGCGAGCGACATCGAGCTCTTGCGTCGGGCATTTGATTTTGCCGCAGAGCAACACCGCACGCAGTTGCGCAAGTCGGGCGACCCTTACCTTTCGCATCCCCTGGAAGTCGCGCACATCCTGGCGGACATGAAGCTGGATATCACGACCCTCTGCGCCGCGCTCTTGCACGACGTGGTCGAGGACACGCGCGTGTCCACGCAGCGCATCGCCGAGCGCTTTGGTCCGGACATCGCGACGCTCGTCGAAGGCGTCACGAAAATCAACCGGCTGGACCTCCTGGCTCCCGAAGCGCGCCAGGCTGAAAACGTCAGGAAGATGCTGCTGGCCATGGTGAACGACGTGCGCGTCGTCGTGGTGAAGCTTGCCGACCGGCTGCACAACATGCGCACGCTCGGGTTCCTTTCTCCCGAAAAGCAGCAGCGCATCGCCCGCGAAACGCTCGATATTTATTCTCCGATCGCGCACCGCCTGGGAATGGGCTTGATCCGAGGCGAGCTGGAGGACATCGCTTTCAGCTACCTCGAGCCCGAGGCTTACCAGCAGCTGCAAAATACGGTCGTCGCCAAACGAAAAGAATTCGAGGCTTTTCTCGCGGAATTGAAGGACACGATTCGCAAGCGCCTCGACGAAAACGGAATTACCGCCGAAGTCGACGGCCGCGTCAAGCGCCTCTATTCCATTCACCAGAAGAGTTTGCGCCAGCACCGCACGGTCGACCAGATTTACGACCTGCTGGCCGTGCGCGTCATTACCGACACGATTCGCAACTGCTACGCGGCGCTCGGCGTGATCCATCAAGTGTGGCGGCCCGTGCCCGGCCGGTTCAAGGATTACATCGCCATGCCCCGGCCAAACCTCTACCAGTCGCTGCACACCACGGTGATCTACTCCGGGCAGACGTTTGAAGTGCAAATCCGCACGCAGGAAATGCATCGCATCGCCGAGCAAGGAGTCGCCGCGCACTGGCGGTACAAAGACGGCAAGGACGTTTCCGACGCGGACGATCAGCGCATTTTGTGGATGCGCCAGCTGATCGAATGGGTCAAGGAAATGCAGGAGCCGTCGGAATTCATGTCCACGCTTAAGGTGGACCTGTACCCCGAGGAAGTGTACGCGTTCACGCCGAAAGGAAAAGTGCTCGCGCTTCCGCGCGGCGCGACTCCCGTGGATTTTGCGTACGCCGTGCACACCGAAGTCGGCAATCAATGCATCGGCGCGAAAGTGAACGGGCAAATCGTCCCGCTGCGGCACGGCCTCGCGAACGGCGACGTGGTCGAGGTGATCACGCAGAAGGGCCACGTCCCCAGCCGGGACTGGCTGAATTTTGTGCGCACCTCGCGCGCGCGGAGCAAAATCCGGCACCACATCAACTCCATCGAGCGCAGCCAGGCGACCGAAGTGGGCCGGCGCTTGCTCGAGCGCGAAGCGCGGCAAGTGGGCCGCAGCCTGAAAAAAATTCCCGAGGCGGAGCTGTTGCGCGTCGCCACCGAATACGGCTGCGCCAAGCTCGAGGATTTGTTCGCGGATTTGGGCTACGGGAAATTCTCGGCGCGGCAGATTATTTCCAATGCGCTGGGCGAGCCGCTGGCGCCGGCCAAGCCCGAGGGAGCGAAGGAAGATTCCTCGGCGCGGCTCGTCTCGACCGTCCGGCGAATGCTGGGCGTGGGCGAAGCCAAGCTGCAGGTCGGCGGGCAGAGCGACCTGATGGTTTTCCGCGCGAAGTGTTGTAACCCGATCCCCGGTGACGAGATCGTCGGATACGTGACGCGTGGCCGCGGCGTCGCGGTCCATTCTAATTCGTGCCCCAACGTCCAGAATTTGCTCTACCAGGTGGAACGCCGCATCGATGTGGAATGGGGCGGCGCGACCGGGTCCACCTATCCCGTCACCTTGTTGATCCGTGCGCAGGACCGGCCCGGCATGCTGGCAGACATTACCACCGTCATCAGCGAGACCGGCTCGAACATTCGCACCCTCGGCAGCCACCCCGATAATTTGCACGCCCGCATCGACCTCACGCTGGAAATCGCCGACCGCAAGCAGCTCGAACGCATTACCGCCAATATCCGTAAAATCCCCGGCGTGTTTGGCGTCGAACGCCTCTACAACATCTGAGCGAATTAGTAGGACAGGCTTCAGCCTGTCTGCTTTTCGCAATGCAAGAATCCAAACCCAGACAGGCTGAAGCCCGTCCTACCAACCCCCAGTTAATCTTCGAGGCACAGGCCAATTCCACTTTCTTCCATGTCAGTTACAATTGAACAATGCCCTCTCTACGTCCATGGCGTTTTAATCTCGCCGGGCGACTGCCGTGTGGATTGCTGCTCGCATCAATCGTACTGCTCTGCTCCTGCAAGCCCGCCCAAAAACCGGACACCGAGCAAGCCGACCAGATGGCCATGTGGCTCGACAGCGTGCCGCAACTGAAGACCTTGAACATTTCCAACGCGGAAGTCACGGAACTCAATAAGGCGCACCAAGCCGGCCTGACCGATCCGTCCAGTGTTGTCTTGATTCAGCTCGCTCGCGATCGCAAGATTCCGTTTGCGGACGGGGACTCCGTCGCGGATTTGTTGAATGCCGGCTCGTCGGAAGCAACCGTCCTGGAGCTGGCGCGCCTCAATCAATTGGGTCCTTGGGCCGGAGAGGCCCGAGCGATGCGCCTGGCGGGCCTTTCCGACAAAATCATTCTGGCCGTCGCGCACCGCCGGTCGAAGGGACTGACTGTGCTCTCCGGGGAAAAGCTCGGAGAATTGAAGAACACCGGCGTGACCGACGCGATGATGATGGAAATGATTCAGAAGGGCGACTCCGACGCAACCGCTACCAAATTCATCGCTGAGCGCGAACGCGCCGCTGGCGGCCACAGATTCGTATACCAGGCGCATGCCCACAAATAGAGTTGAGTATTTCTCAAACTTCGCGATTTTCGTTTTGTGGCGGCGCGCTTCCCGTATATTCTCACCAGCTGAAATGAAATCCATGACCGCGTGGATGACGTTGGCTCAGGGGTGGAAATTGTGAATCCCGTGAAACTTGAAATCGTTCAGGCCGGAAACCCCGTTTTGCGGCAGCGCGCCCGCCCCATGAGCGTTGCGGAAATACGCAGCCGCGAAATTCAAAAATTGATCGAAGCCATGCGGACGTGCATGCACGAAGCGCCCGGCGTGGGGCTCGCGGCTCCGCAGTTGGGGCTCGCGCTGCAACTTGCGGTGATCGAGGACCGCGAGGATTATCACAAAGAAATTCCGGAAGCGCTGTTGCTGGAGCGCGAGCGGCGCCCCGTTCCTTTTCACGCCATCATCAATCCGGCGCTTGAGGAAATCGGTGAGGAAAAAGCCGAGTTTTTCGAGGGCTGCCTGAGTCTCTCCGGCTTTACGGCGCTCGTTCCGCGGGCGCGCGCCGTCCGCGTCACGTGTCTGGACGAGCACGGCGAGCCCAAAGTGATCGAAGCTTCAGGATGGTATGCGCGGATCCTGCAGCACGAGATCGATCACCTGCACGGCACGCTCTACATTGACCGCATGCGGACGAGATCGTTCACATCGATGGAAAATTTGGCGGAGTTCTGGAAGGGCAAGCCGGTGAGCGAGATCAAGTCGGAACTCGAACTGAAATCGAGTTAGATGAATTGCGTGGCTTTCAAAGAGCAACCCGTTCGCAGGATCCGGCCTTTCGTGGCACAGGCTTCAGCCTGTGGGGTTTGGTCCTTGCAAGGACGAACCCCCACAGGCTGAAGCCTGCGCCACAAGACCGCCCGCACTATCCGTTTTTTTGACCGGCTGCCACATCCGATTCATTGGCAAGAATCGCAGCCACGCAACTTTTGACCAGCGACCCCCGCCCCGTTAGAATCACTTCATCTTGCTTCTGGAATCAAGATCGCGATTCTATTTTCCTGTCGTCCTGGCTGCGTGCGCATTTCTCGCGGCGGGCTGCGTCCACCGCCTCGGTCCGGGCTATCAATTTGCCGATCGCAAAACGGAGATTCTCGTTTCCAGAGCCGCGCCGGGCCGCATCCATTTTCACGTCGCCGATGTGCTCACAAATGCCGGCGATCGTCCGCTTCGCTCCCTGGAAGTTCGTTTGCCCGAAGGACGCGTGTTCGGCGAGGAGAATCTGCGCGTGGTTATTGAGGGCGCGGAAGTTTCTCCGCGGCGCAGTTCGCAGACGGATGCCCGCATGTTGCGCGCGTCCTTCGATCCTCCCTGGGACCAAAATGAAAATCGCAGCGTCGTCACGGAATGGGACCTGGTGCCGGAATCCTCGGAGCGAGGCACGATTGTCGCGTCGCCAAGCGGCTTTTTTATCGCCGACGAAACGGCGCTCCCGCTCTGGCAGACGCCCTACGGCATTTTTGCCAGGGGCGGAACGAATCCGGACAAGGAGCTCTTGACTGTATTTGCGCCGCCGGATTTTCGCGTTCTCGCCCCAGGAAAAGCTCTCAAACGCACTCCCGATGGAGATTATGTCGCCCAGCGTTTCTTGATCAACCCGGACAATGATTTTCTTCCATACGTCGTCGCGGGCCGCTACCAGGAGAAGGTCATCCCGGCGCGGCAAGGCGAAGTCCAGTTCTGGACGTTTCAACCGATGGACGGCCCGGCGGCGCAAGCGGCAGCGGAGCGGCTTTCGTCTTCCATGAAGGCGTTCACGGAATATTTTGGCCCGGCTTCCACGGGGAAATCCGCCGTGCGAATCGCCGAGGCGCCGGCTGTCTTGCCCGCCGAATTCGGCGAATCTCTTGATCCCGGGGGAGTTTCCTTTCCGGACGGCGTGTTGCTCGATCTGCGCGCTTTTCAAGAGGGCATCGCGAAAGAGGCGGTACTGCAGCTGGCCGAATACGAACTGGCGCGAACCTGGTTCGGCTGGCGCGTGCGCCCTCGCCCGGAAGCGCAAATTCTGATGGGCCGCGGCGTGGGGCTGTTCGGCCTGGTGATTGCCGCCGAGAGCCGCGGCGGGGACCAGCGTCGCAGCATGGTCGCGTCCCTGGTGGATCGCTACGATGCGGCGCGCGCCGCCGCGCCCGACAAACGGCTGATGGAACCGCCGGCCGGCTATTCGCGTGCCGAGCGAATTTCGACCGGTTACCGCGCTGCTCTGTTTTTTGTGGCGCTGGAAGATGTCTGCGGCCACAACAACTTGCGCACCGCATTTCGCGATATCCTTCATGACCGCTCGGGAAGCGACACCGGTTACGAAGAACTGAGAGCCGCCGCGGAATCCGCATCGGGGAAAGATCTGGCGGAAATGTTTCGCAAGTGGCTCGTAGAACCGGGCATCCCCGAGGATTTTCGCGGCAGGTATCAGAAAGCGTCCAGCGCGCAGCTGCGGAAATAGGGCGTATATGGCCGGTCAGGTTTGGAAGATGTAGCGCCCGTCCGCCGCGGCTGACGGGCATGTGCTTGATTGACAGTGCCCGCCTTCAGTGTACGGTGCCATGACATACTTTACAGTTTTTTGCGGACGTTGCCAGGACATCCTTTACACCTCGGTTAGAGTTTTGGCCGAGGAGGCTGGAGACGATGCCCTGGAGAACGACCGGCGTGAAAG
>DATNIO010000005.1:0-39096 GCA_035604385.1 Verrucomicrobiia bacterium
GGAGGACGCTCCGGTCGCCCTCCGGGCTCCCTCCGCGTCCTCCGCGCAAGAAACACCCAAGGAATCGAAAGACCCAGTGTAAAGGATGTCCTGGCAACGACTGTAAATGATGTCTTGGCACTTTACACTTCAGGCGGGCACCGGCCTGATTCAAAAGCGTCCGCCTGAGGGCGGACGCTACAAGAACGTTCCGATTTTTGGGTCTCAAACAGAGTCTAAGGCCGGTGTTCCTTGGCGGGCGTGGAAACCGGCTTGAGGGTGGCGCGCCAGCAGCGTTCGCACACCTCGTCGGGATAAACGAAATAGTTGGAGGACTTGCCGCACTTCTTGCATTCAAGCGGCACGGGCCGCGCCACGCCGCGCACGTTCAATCCGCGCGCGAGTGCCTGGCGCTCCACCCACTTGACAAATTCCACGGCCACGTTCCGGTCATGGTAGGAATCAGATTCTTCAGCAGGAAGGAAAAAAGGCCATGGTCGAAGCAGCAGCGCCACGCCCACAACCCCCAGGATCGCCACCACCAGCGCCAGAATCATCGACGGGCCCCGCTCCGACTGCGGTATCGGAAAAACTACAATTCCACACTAGCTTAGATGCGCGGAAACTTCCTGTGGGTTGTTGCGGTATTGGTTCGAATTGATTACGGGGTATGGTTCGAAGGATTGTGGAGCGCTTCGCAGCCGGATAGGTCTCCTGTGTCAGCCGGTTCAATGTGGCGTACCCAAACGAGACCCGAAGGAAACCCGCAACCCTTCACAAATGGCATGAAGGGTTGCGGCACGCGCAAATTCAAGCCTACTTTATTCGAAGGATTATCCACGCGCCCGTTCTATGCGGCTGGAACTGTGGTGTCCTTCTCTTTCAAAGAACCAATCTTGCTGCCAAGTGACCGTTTGATTCGCTCATCGACATGATACCGAGGCAAGACCGCCGATGTCAGTGCCGCTTCCGACCAAAGATCTTCAACTTCTTGCTCACTCCAATTCCCTGACTTTCTCAGAGCGAGCGCACCAAGCACTGTCTCAACCAACTGTTGTTGAAACCACTCTTTGACGATGGCTTCAATAACCGGCTCTGCTGACGGAATACTTGCGTAGAATCTGCGCCAACGGGCGATCATGTCTGTAAACACCCGGAAATCGGCGTTAGCTTGGATCGTATTCGCCTCTGGCAGATATTTAGCCGCACGGTCTTCTAGAAAATCTCTCGTTCGGGAACCGTCCCGGACGGAGACCCACTTGAATTGTGGATCGAGAAAACCACTGACTTCCTCTGCGGGTGTATTACCCACATCAGCGAAAAGGGCGTAGATATCGCCAGCGCGCCCGCCTCCGCGCTTGCCTGCCGCGCCTTCGCGGGAGCCGCCACCTGAACCACCTCCCTCAGCCGTATTTCCGCCGGTATTCGTGAAATCATCTTGAACTTTGTGCTTACCATCACTTGCCGGACGGTAGCGGCTGAATTTGAACAATTCTCGGATTTGTTTCAGGCGTTCACGAATGGAGTTGGCGTTTTCAGAATCCGCAGCACCCCCGGCGACTTGATCCATCAATTTTATGATTGGTTCCGGCATTTGCTCCCGAAACTCCGCCGCCCATTCCGTCCACGGAAGCGGTTGCCCTTCGACCAGCAAGTGAGTTCGCGCGGTGTTCGCTGTCAAACCCCCATTCTGGTTTTGCATCGGTTCGATGTAGATAACGACGCGGTTATACCCGAAGATCACGCCGAACGATTGCAGGCGCGCGACGCCGGGACGCGCGATAGACATTTCGTAGAGTTCATCATCGTAAAGTGCTGCGACGTGACCGCTCGAAAAGTGGCTACCGGAATCGTCCACCTTTTCCTTCAGTATCCACCAATGGGCCGTTGCCTCTTTAAGGGCCAATAAGCCGGATTCCGTTGAGTTAGTCTTAAGCCATGCCTCCTGTCCGATTATCTTTCGAAGCATGTTGTGCTTATCGTCTCGGGGCGATGTCCAGTTCTCGCGAGCTTTTACTGTCACGCTCTGCGGAAACCGAAAGTATCGGCTATTTAGATATCGCGTTATCCAGCGGGAAGGAATCTGTGCCTCCGGAGGCGCGTTCATCGTGTTCTCGTCCGGTTTCTTGCCAAGCAGGATGACCATTGTCCCGTGATCTTTGATGGGCGCTGGTTTGATTTCATCCGTAACCTTGAGCCAAAATTCTCCAGTTTGATTGCGACGCAGCCCATATGTGCCTGTGTCGGGGTCTTTCCAGAGATGGATCATTGAGCCGTGGCCATCTTTCCAACTGACATAGACCAACCCGAGGGTATTACGTGGCGCGGCTGCGATCTTTGCACCCATCCCGAAATTCCCGTGCTTGGTCTGTTGGTGCATCGATGATGACAACTGATTGATGTAGTTAACCATGTCCGGCCCGGTCATCCCGATTCCCGTATCGATGACAGCGAGCTTGTAACCTTCCTTCGGTTCGAGATCGTAGCGATTCCAGTCAACATCCCAACGAATTTCACCGGCGCGACCACCTAGTGTTTGGATACCCTGAATCGCATTTTCGGTGAGTTCACGAATGAATTGAAGTGGTGCACAATCTTGGGCGAGACGTTCCAGCATGAAGGTCATGTTCGCGACCTTCATTTCGAGCGTAGCCGCATTTGCAGAGAGCATGATTTTCTCCTCGTCTTGCGATAGGGTTAGCGGTCGCAAGAAGAAAAAGTACCCATCGGGTTCCAGCATCGGAGGAATGCCTTGCGGCAGACGGCCTCAGCCAAAACGTTTCAAGGTCTGGATCGAAACGGTATGCCATGAATAGCAAACTTGTCAAGCGTCACGATCCACTCACACCAGAGCAACGATCCGCGCAAATGGCTAAAGTGCGGGCGAGAAAAAATCGTTCAACGGAGATGCGCGTCGCGGCGTATTTGATCCGATACGGCTTCCGAGGCTGGAAACGTCATGTAGCCCTTCCCGGTCGTCCTGACTTCTGTTTTGTGCGGAATCGCCTCGCGGTCTTCGTTGACGGTTGTTTTTGGCATGGTTGCCGTGTATGCCAGCGAAATATGCCGCACTCACGACGCGGTTTTTGGCAACGTAAGATTGATTCGAATCGTCGGCGAGATCGTAAGGTCGAACGGATACTAAAGGCGCAGGGCTACACAGTTCTGCGAATTTGGGAACATACGCTTTCTGATGACCTTTGGATCAGCAGATTGCGATTGGCTTTGCAACGCTCTCGCCAGAGGCGCGGTGACAACTTCACCTAGAGTCACCGGGACCGCATTGCCGATCTGCCTCATACAACCGCACCACGATCCATTGAACTCCCATTCATCGGGAAAAGCCTGAAGGCGGGCGCACTCGCGAACAGAGAAATAACGAATCATACCGCTGTCGAGACGGACGATATTCTCCCCACCAGGTACACCGTGGTGCCCTGCCTTGATTGTCTTCGCCACATAATCCATGTTGCAGCCGTCGTGTCCAGCGTATGCCCGCGCACCGGGGTTAAGAAAATGGTTCAGAACCTTATGCGAAGTGCGACCAAGACCGACGTTCGGAAGATCGCTGATTGCGTCGCGCACGGTCCGCCATGCCTTTGTGGATTCATTCTTGTCTAGTTTTGGCAAGAGCTTTTTCAATTGCTCCGGACACTCGTGTATCCGTCGTTTTGAAAAGCCGTGGCGCTTCCAATAATCGCCGGTGACCCACTGATCTATCATTAGTGCTTCGCGAGTGTGGGTTGGCAGAGGAAAACTGTACGCGATCTTAAGATCGGCGCGGATTCCAACAATGAAAACGCGCTCGCGACGTTGAGCAACACCGTAGTCCGCCGCGTTCAAAACCTGCCAGACGACGTTATATTGAATGCCAGCATACTTCCCTCCAGTCGCCAACCGTTCAAGTCGCGCTCGATGTTCCTTCCACTTTTCGCCCTTCCTGCGTTGGACATGAGGGAAACGCAGCTGGAGAACGACGTAACTAAAGTAGCCCAATAAAGAGGGATCGCGGAGGCCCTTAACGTTCTCGATCACAAAGGCTTTTGGTCCACATTCGCGAACCGCGCGGATGAAGTGCGGAAACATCTCGCGGTCATCAGACCTGCCGTCACGCTTGCCGCCTTGTGAAAATGGCTGACACGGTGGCCCGCCGCTCAACATGTCGGTATCGGCGTAATCGGCAAAGTTTAAATCACTAATATCCGCTTCGACTATTTTCCAGTCGCTGACAAACGCGACTTTCTTGATCTTATTGTCGCGGAGTGTCTTGCAAGCGTGCGAATCAAAGTCGATGACTGTAACTTGGTCGAAGCCCGACCGTGACATTCCCAGTGCGAGTCCACCCGCGCCAACACACAATTCCAAAGCTCGAAAACTCGGCCGAAGAATATCAGTGACAACCGCTGTGTTCATTGTCCGTTAACGACTTGGTGGTTCTACTAAGAGTCTATAGAGAGGGATTCTCGTTAGCTACTTCTTTTCGGACGCGGGAAGGACCGAATCCTCAACCTGCTTCTTGTACTCCGCAAAATCGATTGGCGAGCAGAGGAACTCCTGCATATCGAATCCGGCCGGTTGCAAGTGGAGAGGGAATTTGTTGAGGCCCACCCAGGGTTCGGCATACATCTTCGGGTCGAAAATCGTCACGGTGAGCTCCATGTTGTCATGATCCACGCGGTGAAACCGTTCTTCCACGCGCAGAGCATCGCTGTGCGGGCGGCCGGCGTGATCGAGCCAGCTTCTGGGATTCAGCCCGGTCGTCTCGACCACGAACGTGTAGTCGTCCACCCATTTTCCGACCGAGTAGCCGTTCCACCGCGGTTCGGCGTCCTTGGGCAGTTCCCGGCCGTCGGTCCAGATGACGCGGAAGTTGCCGAAGTATTGATTTAAATAGACCACCTGGTTGGCATTCTGAAGGAGCTCGAAGGTCCTCAGTTCATAAAGTTCCATACGCGGGAAACCGATCGGGTCGCACTGGTCCATTGGATCATTCGATAGCGAGGCGGGGACTTGTCTGACACCGGGCCCGGAAGGCATGTTGGCCTTGAGCGCCGCCAGCCCATCGGGCGTATACGACAATGGATGCATAATGCCCGTTTCGTCCGGCTGACCTCCTTCGATGCCCTGTCCTCGGGGCTTCATCAGTGCCGGATGTTCTATTGCGCCGCTGGGCTGGCGTCCTCCATCCGCTTCGGCTGCGTCCCATACGCCTGAAAGGTCACGCTTCGGAGCCGGGCCTGGCTTCTTCCCGGCGTAAAAGGGTTTGATCGGCGGGAGGCTGTTCCATTTATCCGGCTGGGCTGCTACTGCAGCCGCTTTGTGCGCGGGGGTTTGCGCGCGCAGAACGGGAGAAAGCGTGAATCCTGCAAGGAGGACAACTGCCGAGATCAACAAGCGCTTGGACATTTCCGAAATGCCTCCTGCAGATTCGTTCCCAACCCTTGAATCTACCCGCGACTCGGACAGGCGAAAACCCGGGCAATCCCGTTGTAGCGGCCAACCTTTAGGTTGGCCAGCCTGAGTCCCTGAGGTGCCCACCTGAAGGTGGGCGCTACACTCAAGCCTTACTACTGGAACTGTTTGCCGTTGATCACGATTCGCTTTCTCGGGGCGGTTGGGCTGGCACTCCCCAGGAAGGCGACCGGGTTGCCGTTCTTGGCCGGCATGGCGTCAATTTCGACTACATCCCCGGGCTTGAATGTGTCCTTGGTCCAGCCAATTTGGGTCATGGAGACCGGATTTTGACCTTCGACAATCCAATGCAAGGTGTTGCCGCTGTCGTCCTTGCCGTCGAGTTTCACGAAAACGTGGGGATTCGCCCAAACATAGCCCGTCACCGTTCCCTTTACCGTGACCGTTTTATCCGCATCGTAAGCCGCGTTGCCGTGGTGGGCGAACAGCGGAGCGGAAACCGCCAGCAGGCCGACTACTACAAAGGAAATAATCCTTAGCTTATTTATCATGGTGCTTCTCCATATTCCTTCTCGGGACAGTTTTCAGTCTAGCACGGCCGTCCGATGGCAGGAGCGATTCCAACCAACTCCATTTTGACCACCGGATGCGCAACTTATACACCTGAAATTGTTCCGAGTGAACCAAATTGTTTCCCTCGGAGACAGGTGGAAAATTCTTTAGTTTTTCTAGTGGCTGTCTCTATCGCCAGCGGTGTTGCCCATCAATTTGTTGTATTCGTTATACTCCGACGGCGACCAGATCATCTCCCGGACATCGAAACTGGAGGGTTGCAGGTCGAAAACGAACTTGTCGAGAGCGACCCAGGGTTTCGTATACATCTTCGGATCGTCAATCGTCACGGTCAGTTCCAGGTGATCGCGATCTGTGCGGTGGAACCGCTCCTCGACGCGCAGGTCGGCGCTATGCGGGCGGCCGGCTCGATCGAGCCAGGTTCTCTCATCGGTTCCGACGGTCGTGACAACAAGCGTGTAATCGTCCACCCATTTGCCCACCGAATATCCGTACCACCGCGGCTCGGGATCTTTGGGGAGTTCCCGTCCGTCGGTCCAGATGACCCGCCAGACCTTGGCGAATTGGTACAGGATTACCACGTTCTCGGGCCTCTGAAGGACTTGAGTCGATCTGAGTTCATAGAGGTCTTCGCGAGGAAATCCCTGGGGATCACCGTACGTGAATACGGGATCATTGTTCTCGCCAGGGAGAACGCTTCTGGTTCCGTTGCTTGGCTTGGTGAGCTTCAACATTTCCAGCCCCAAAGCAGTGTAGGGCGGCTGGTGATCCGGCTTGCCGTCATCCGGGAATGCCCCCGCGCCGAGCGGCTGGATTCCGCTGGTGTCCCCTGCGTCCCAAATTCCCGAAATGTCGTGCCGCGGGGCAGGGGCTGACTTCCGATCTTTCGCGGGCGGGGTTATGGGACTCCCCCAACCGTCCAGGCCCGGTTCCGTGGGGGCCGGCGACCTTGGCTTAGCCGTCTGAGAATGCACGGAAGGCGAAAAGATCAACGCTGCCAGAACAAACACCGGGACAACAAAATGCTTTCGCATGGTGCGTACCTTTCCAAACTTTAGCGCGCCTCTGATGTTCTTCAAGGTTTGGGAGAATTGTCCGGCTTGACTTCGTTGGCCGGATTTATGCGGCCCGGCAACTTTTGGCCGTTCGAGAGTGTGATCTCGATGATGCGCCCCACTGGCGCGCCACTCTTCACCGGAAGCGCTGTGAGAGTGATTTGATCCCCGGGCTTTAAGGACTTGTCGGTCCAGCCCACGCGGATCATAGCGGAGGGATTTTCCGTCTCCGCGATCCAATGCGCGACGTGGCCGCTCTCATCGGTTACGTCCAGCTGAACCATGCAATGCGGGTTGGACCATACAAACCGTGTGACGGTCCCCTTGAGAGTGACCTGTTTATCCGTGTCGTAGGCCGCGTAGCCGTGGTGCGCGAACAGCGGAACGGAGACGACCAGCAGGCCAACCACCGCGCAGGAAAAGGCCGCGAGCTTGTTTCTCATAGCACTCCTCCGTATTGTTGTACGGGACATCATTCGGTCTTGCATGGCCGCCCGCGGGCAGGAGCGATGTAAAACGAATTCGGTTTTGACCGCCCGGATTGACAGTCTTATACACCTGAAATCCATTCGAGTGAACCAAATTGTTTTCGTCGCAGGCGGGTGGAAAATTCTTTTGTTGTACTAGTGGCTGTCCTTGTCGCTGGCGGTGTGGCCGATCAACGAGTTGTATTGCACAAACTCCGACGGCGAACAAATCATCTCCCGGACATCGAAACTGGACGGCTGTAACTCCATAACGAATTTGTCGAGGGCGACCCAGGGTTTGGTGTACATCTTCGGATCGTCAATCGTCACGGTCAGCTCCAGGTGATCGCGATCCGCGCGATGGAACCGCTCTTCGACGCGCAGATCGGCGCTATGCGGGCGGCCAGCTCGATCGAGCCAGGTTCTCTCATCGGTTCCGATAGTTGTGACAACGAGCGTGTAATCATCCACCCACTTGCCCACCGAATATCCGAACCACCGTGGTTCGGGATCTTTGGGGAGTTCCCGGCCGTCGGTCCAGATGACTCGCCAGATTTTGTTGTATTGGTACAGGATGGTCACCTTCTGGGGCGTCTGAAGGATCTGCGTGGTTCTCAATTCATGAAGGTCCGTGCGAGGAAATCCCTGCGGATCGCAGGAATATACGGGATCATTTGCCTCCGTGGGGAGAGCGCTTCTCGTTCCATTGCCTGGCTTCGTGCGATTCAACGCTTCCAGCCCGAGAGGCGTGTAGGGCAACCGGTGTTCCGGTTTGCCGTCTTCCGGCGCCGCCTTCGCGCCGAGCACCTGGTTTCCGCTCGCGTCCGGTTGCTCCCAAGTTCCGGAAATGTCATGCGGCGGAGCAGGGTCTGCCTTGTGATCTTTCGCGAGTGGGATGATGGGACGTCCCCAACCGTCGTGACCCGGGGCAGTAGGGGCCGGCGACCTTGGCTTATCTGTTTGAGAATGAACGAGGGGCAAAAATATCAATGCTGCCAATACAATTCCCGGGGCGACAAAATGCTTTAGCATTGTGCGAACCCTTTCCACGGTTTGGCGTTCGTTTGCGGCTCCTTACGGTTTGGGAGAATCATCCGGCTTAACTTGGGTGGCCGGGTTTACGCGGCCCGCCAGTCTTTCGCCATTCGAGAGCACGACCTCGAGAATGCGGCCGGCAGGGTTGCCGTTCTTGACCGGCAGCGCAATGACGGTAACTTGCTCGCCGACCTTAATGGACTTGTCGGTCCAGCCATTGCGGGTCATGGTGGTGGGATTCTCAGTCTCGGTGATCCAGCGCACGACGTGGCCGCTGTCATCGGTTACATCCAGTTGAATCATGCAATGGGGGTTGGACCAGATCCACCGCGTTACGGTCCCCTTGAGAGTGACCTTTTTATCCGTGTCGTAGGCCGCGTAGCCGTGGTGCGCGAACAGCGGAACGGAAATGGCCAACACGAAAATGACCGCGAAGGAAATGGCCGCCAGCTTGTTTCTCATAGCACTCCTCCGTATTCATGTACGGAACAACATTCGGTCTTGCGTGGCCGTCCGAGGGTAGGAGCGATTCCAACGATTCCTGTTTTGACCGCCCAGATGAGCACGTTATACATCCGAAATCGTTCCGAGTGAACCAAATTGTTTTTATTGCAGGCGGTGAGACTGCCGCGAATGGTTTGCGTGAAGGAAGCCGGCAATGATTAGCCGAGCAAAACGACGAGGCGCTTGATAATATTGCCCGAAGTGAGATGGCGCTGGCCAAGCGCTGAGCTGAATCGATCGGAGAAGCATCGTGCGAAAAATGTTTTCCGCAGTGTGTGTGGCGATGTGTGCGCTTTGCGTGCTTACTCTCTCTGGTTTGCCGGCCTGGGGACAAGACGGAGACCGGGGCAGAGAGCAATCGAACGAACATCCGAACGGCATAGTTCACGACTGGAGCCGGCGTCATGTTGCCTATTCTCGCGTCGGCTCGATACAGTCCCTGATTGCCGTTCAGCACGATCCGCGGGCTCTGCTCAGTTGGCAGGCCGCGGAACGGGACGATTGGCGCCGAGAAAGAAGTGCTCGACATTTCCGCGATCGTGACCGCGATCGTGACGGTGAACGTGACCGCGACCATGACAGCGATCGCAACCGCGAACGCGACGGCGACCACGATCGCGATGACATACCAAATGCGTTGCACCGCGATTGGAGCATCAGCCTGGGCGCCGGGAGTACCGCGCCGGCCATGTACCCCGCGAAATTCGGCTTCGATCCCAACGCCGCGCCTGACTGCACAAATGATTTCGTCGTGTTTCCCGTGAATATAGCCAGCAGCGCAACTCAGCCGAATCTCGTGGCGTTCAATAATCTCTATAGCGGTGGGACGTCGGCCACGCCCACAGGCCTGTGCGGTTCTCGCGCGGTCGTTGCAGGAGATAACCGCTCATCGGCTACCACGTTGTGGTCGTACGATATCAACGCGGCAGGCGGGCTGGTTGCAACTTCTCCCGCTCTTTCCCTGGACGGAAAAAAGATCGCTTTTGTCGAATCCGTGGCGGGCAGTTCGGCGCATTTCCACGTCCTGGCCTATAAGAGCGGGGACGGAGTGGACCTGCTCACTCCCAATTTGCAGAATGTATTGAAACCCGCGATCATCAACGCATTTACAGGGCTTTTGGCGCCAGTCGCTGGTAGCGGTACTGCATCGGACTTATCTCTGGGGGCAATCGGCGACACATTGTCTTCGCCCTTCATCGATTTCGCCAACGACGTTGCATACGTCGGCAACGATGCAGGCGTGCTGTTCCGGGTCAAAAACGTCTTTTGCACACTCCCGGCCTGCGCGGGCGCAGCGGCGAGCCTGGACCTCTCCTGGAATTCGACCGGCTCGGTCACCATTGGTGGTTCCTGCGCGGGAGCATCGGGGGAACTGACCGGACCCGTCGTGGATGGCTCCACTGGAAACGTATTCGTCGGATGCGCGGACGGAAGCCTTTACGGCTTCGATTCCACGGGGGCTCCGCTTGCTACCGCCTCGATATTCGTGGGAGATGGCTCGGTTCCGACGGGAGGAATTGTTGATCCGCCATTGATCGACGCGGTCAACAAGTTCGTTTATGCCGTGAGCGGTTCCTCCGGAGGATCCTCAGTTTTGGTTCAAGCCAGTACGGTGGACTTGAGCGGAAAAGTTACGGCGCAACTGGGCACAGGGAATTTGTTCGCCCAACACGCCCCGGCTTTCAACGATGCATATTTTTCCAGCGGCGCCCCGGCCAATTGGCTGGTCTATGATTGGGCGACAAACAGCAGCAACCAATCGGCAGTTTACGGTGTCGGGTTCGCCGCCGGCCACATCATGACGGGCGGCCCGGCAGGGAATGTTTTTGCCATCAATCCAAGCAACGGAAACGAGCTCTCGCCCGTCACCGAATTTTTGAATGGAGCAACCGATCAACTCTTCGTAAGCGGGATCGCCTCGGACAACCCAAACTTCGTTGAATATACCATCAACACTTTCCCAACCGCTTTTCCCCCAATCGATGGTTCCAATGCCATCGGCGCGACGACAGCCGAAGGTGGCGGCACGAGCGGAATCGTGGTGGACAATGACAGCGGCTTGGGACAAACCTCCAGCATCTATTTCGGCGTCCTGAGCACCGCCGGCCCCAACCCCAACGGAAACAGCGCCGTAAAGTTAACGCAAACAGGCTTGCTCTAGAGGCCCTGCTGGAACAAGAGACCAGCCAACAAGATGAAAACCCGCCTCAAAGGCTTGACCAGACGCCGCAACTGTTAAAACGATCCTAATCGTACCCATAGATCCTGAGATCTTGCCGTTGACGGGTATTCCCCAAAAGGCTTATCATAGCTAGATAATCTAGCCAAGGAGGAAACCATGGAGTGGCGACTGGCCGATGCAAAAAACCGCTTCAGTGAGCTGGTTACCCGTGCTCTCGCCGAGGGACCGCAACGGGTCCGCCGTCACGATAACGCTGTCGTTGTGGTGGCGGAGCGCGACTACGAAAAGCTCACAGGCAAGCGTCCCGGCTTCAAGGAATTTCTCCTGGGCGAAGGGCCGAGTTTCGAAAAGCTGGACCTTACCCGCGATGACTCCCCCATGCGAGAAGTGAAATTTTGAGAGTCTTGCTCGATACCTGCGTGGTTTCGGAACTGCGCCGCCCAAAAGGGCATCCCGGCGTGCGTCGCGCGGTTGAAGCTCTCGAAAGCGATAGCCTGTTTCTCAGTGTCGTATCCATTGGAGAGGCCGCCAAGGGGATTGCCCTTCTCAAGGAAAGCAAGAACAAACGCGACCTCCAGGCGTGGTTGCAGGCACTCGAAAGGTATTACGCCGACCGGATCCTACCCATCGATCTCGAGACCAGCCATACCTGGGGAGAACTCACAGCCGCGGCGCAGAAAGCCGGTAAGATTGTTCCCGCAAGTGACGGCTTGATTGCCGCTACGGCACGGCGTCACGGCCTTCACGTCATGACCAGGAATACCGAACACTTCGCGCCTACAGGTGTGTTGTTGATCAACCCGTGGACGAACCAAAGACCTTAGGTTACGTAACCTAATGTTTGGAAGATGTTTGGAAGGCTGGGGCCTTGGCAGTTAAACTAGGACGACCGGAGGGGTGGGTGAGCGGTTGAAACCGGCGGTCTTGAAAACCGTTGGGCCCGAAAGGGTCCCGGGGGTTCGAATCCCTCCCCCTCCGCCATACAGTCATCAGTTTTCTCTCTTCTCGAGTCGTTCTGCTGAAAGGGTCGATTTTCCCGCCGATATTGGGCGAATCCCGCATGGATTGAAATCAAATCTTTCTCTCGGACGCAAAGTTGTCGTGGTAGTGGGGCGAGATTCTCTCAAGCGGAGGCGAGTAGTGCAGTTTCACACCTGGAATAGAAGGGTCAGATTGCGCAGACTATCTTCAGAGGACTCACCTCTGATCTTTTTTAGGTAGCGACGTCATAGTTAGGCTTGAAAATATCTTGAGTCGGACTATTGAAAAAGTGTGCACGCAATTGCGGCAGAGCCTTTCGAGCCTCGAAATCGCCCAAACCGTTAAGGGACGGAATCTCGCTGACCCGGTCCAGCTCGTACCTGTTCTTCCCTACGGCTGGGCTGATCCTGAGCAATTGCTGACGGTCTGGCAGCAGGTGTTGAACCATTCCCATTGACGACGTAGATTGCGCAGTCATAAAAACGTCAACCAGCTTTCTAGCCCAACCAAGCACGCCGAGGGAATAGCGTTGTCCCCAATCCACGCCCAAAGGAGAAGTCGTACATCCCAAGCTTAGTATCCGTAGGTCCGCAGGTCGCCAGCCCAATACACTGATCGCCTCAATTGTTGCGATGAGGACGGGATTGTTCGCCCAAACAC
The DNA here is from genome assembly GCA_035604385.1 of Verrucomicrobiia bacterium. Lineage (GTDB taxonomy): Bacteria > Acidobacteriota > Terriglobia > Acidiferrales > UBA7541 > Palsa-360. The sequence goes on from DATNIO010000005.1 coordinate 12,849, forward strand.
CGCCATCTATTAGCGGCGTGCCCGACTCTGAGCGATACGTCGGAAAATATGTGGGAGCTGCTGCCGTCGAAAGTGCCACCTCTACAGCCAGATGTGAGTGGTCACGCTCCAAGCGCGGATGGTGAGCGGTCTTCCAAACATGTACCTCGCCCGTGTCGATGTTGAATGATGGGATAACAAGACGTTTTGAGCTGTCGCCTAAACGTTTGTTGCTGAAGACCTCCTGAAGCGCCTGAGTAAGAGGTGCAGGATCATATTTTGAACGGACAAGATGCCGCATGAAGAGGAATCGCCTGTCCCCGGCAAAAATCGATGGCCCTCGCTCGACATAAAATTGAAGGATGTCGCGTGCACTCAATCCGAGTCCAAGTCCGAGCGCTATGATGCCGCCAGTCGATGTTCCGACGATCAGGTCGAAGAATGAAGATATCGGAAGGCCGATCGCCTCTTCACTCGCCGCGAGGAATGACGCAGGGAATACACCCTTAATCCCTCCGCCATCTATACATAGGATTCGCCTTATCATTTATACGAATACACACTCGCTGCAATGTTCGGGCTTGTCAGGATGCGTACCGCCGCCAACCCATGCACCAGTAGCCTGCCAAACTTCATAGAAATACAGCCAACTACTTGTCCAAGGTAGAGTCGTATTGGCCAAGAACATCCAAGGTTGCCATTCTCCCAATAGATTAAGACAGAGGCTTCCATCCGGATTTATGTGTGGCAAGGATTGGAAACCGTTCCGAATGCGCAGTTCGGGTGCTATCACACGTACTTCCGGGTTCATTCCCACGAGGAGCCGGACCCTTACGCTGTAACTGTCGCTCATCGGAGTTGGTTGAAGACTACCTATCCAGGCAGCTTCTACTTGGCGTTTCCAGGCGAGTAAACCAAAATTTGGCCACACCATACTCATACGATAAATTTGTTTTTCAAAAGTAAGGTCGCGCTGCGACACGTGTTGAAGCTATCCGCCGTGAAATGTGTTCGTTCGAATGGGAATTCCAACTGTATGAGCGGCTGTAATTATTCCTACAGAACTAACCCGCAGTCGCGATTTTTCGCGCAACTCCTGCAGCGACTTCGCCTGCTTCGCAACAGCTGTCTTCACCGGCTCTCCGAACAAAGTTTCGAGCCGATTGCCGCTCGTTAATGGCTGCCGACTGGTATCAGGATCTTTTCCGGTCAACTCGACTAGCGACACGTAGATCGGCCGTTCACGATTTCACGACCACTGAGAAAGGGTCACGCCTGGCCACTTCGGTCGGCGGCGTGCTGACGGGGCGAGGCGCGGACTTCATTATCATCGACGACCCCCTCAAGCCGGATGAGGCAATATCGGAGACCCAACGCAATGCCGTCAACAATTGGTACGACCACACTGTGCTCAGCCGTTTGAATGATAAGCGGACGGGCTGCATCATCTTAATTATGCAGTGACTTCACGAGGATGACTTAGTTGGTCATGCACTCGAATTAGAACCGTGGAAACTGATCCGATTCCCCGCGATTGCCGAAGAAGATGAAACCCATCTGATCGAAACGCCCTACGGCACTCGGCGCTTTCGGCGCCGAGCTGGTGAAGCGCTCCATCCGGAGCGCGAGCCCCTGGAGATACTGAAACAGCTTCGCGAGGCTCAAGGCGAGTACAACTTTGCCGGCCAATACCAGCAGGCTCCGGCTCCCTTAGGCGGCGGGTTGGTGAAAGCCGAGTGGTTTAAGACCTACACCGCAACTGACAAACCTGCGAAGTTTGAGATGATTTTTCAAAGTTGGGATACCGCCAACAAACCCACAGAACTAAGCGACTACAGTGTCTGTACCACTTGGGGCGTGAAGGAAAAGCGCGTCTACCTGCTTCACGTGTTTCGCAAGCGCCTGGGCTATCCGGAATTGAAGCGCGCGGTGCGGGAGCAAGCCGAGGCTTTTGGACCGCAGACGATCTTGATTGAAGACAAGGCATCGGGCACGCAATTGATCCAGGAACTGGTGAGTGAAGGAATGCAAGCGATCAAGAAGTACGAGCCGACGATGGACAAGACCATGCGGATGCATTCGGTAACGAGCACGATTGAAAATGGCTTTGCTCACCTGCCCGATAAGGCAGCGTGGTTGGGCGAGTACCTGCACGAACTCACCAGCTTCCCGAAGGGCAAGTTCGATGATCAGGCCGACTCAACATCACTGGGGCTCGATTGGTTCAAACAAAACTGCATGACTCCGGTATACGGGCTCTTCGAATATTACAAGCGAGAGGACGCGAAAATCAGGGAAGAGGAGCATTCTGTTGTTGAACCACCTGTTACCCGAGCCAGCGTTCTTCGTGAATGGGATCGGATGAGAAAATATGTATCGCCACCGGAAGAACCCAAACCGCCTCGAGCATCTGGACCCGCGGTCTACACCCGTTACCGTTAGCCTTCGAAGTTGTGTTGGACCTACTGGGACTATCACTAAGACCGACGTAATCCAGGTCTACAGGGTCGGTTGCGAAGTCCTAGGTGATATATGTGATTGTCTCGCAGGATTTCACATCTACATATTCGTCTACATTTGCGAATGAGCCGAACTGCAATCCGCTCAGAATCAAGCCACATGCTGCGCCAGATCCTCTGGTATCAAACCAGGTGGTCGAGCGGGCTGTCAACAGCATCCCCAATCGCCCGGAACCACATCTCTCTGAGACATCATAACTTGGGAGGGTTCTTTGTTCATCAAGAGCGGCCACGGCCTTTTCAAGTAGATACGACGACTGACAAACCCCGAAACTAGACCGCCTGGTTTCGGGCCAGGTGCTCTATGAAAAATCCCGCGAAAATCGAGCAGATTTGGCTGCGAGGAGACGCACAGACTTCTACAAAATCATCTACAGACTCACTAGCAACAAGCCAGGTGATCTAGCTGCCGTGCCCGGCCGTTCCACATGGCCCAGTTAGTGAACACTAGAAGATTGCGGACACTGACGATCTGTTGTCAGAACAGGTGATCTATCGAAATGCGGCAAACCTGGTTCGTTGGGCTGATTACCCGATGAGCTTTACTTGGGTTGATTATCCACAAGTCCTGCACTGACTGTTTCGCGTGCACGGCCGGAGGTGATCGTTCTGAAGAAATATTCAAAAGAAATCTGCATGAAATTCAAATCAATCCTCGATTGCGCTTTCAAACGCAATTTTCGATGCATTTCAGGTCCAATTTCATCGCGTTTGGGTCTCACCGTCTCATGCTTCGTCCGTCTCCCGCCGTGTCTATGCGTTATCACGTGCTAGCTCAGGTGCGAGTTATGGCGTACTGCAATAGCTGGGCTTCCGGGTCGTGCGGTTCGTCCCATTCTTGAATGGAACGGGTGAAAAACATTCGCCTATCTCAAGAAACGGGTCGCTGGGAAGACTTCCCTCAGACATACGCGATCCAGCGGCCCGCAGCAACGATTCCAAACCAGAGCAGGATTGAGATTAGCCCTGCTGCGCGCGCGGAGAGGGGCCCCACCCGATCGTTGTCCCATTTGCCGACGCTTTGGTACGCAAACGAGTGGAAGATGAGCGCGTTTACCCCCGCGACGACGATTAGCGCCATCTTGATCTCGAATCCCTGATTGCTGTACATCTTCGTGGCTTCAGAGGAGAAGAGCAGAAGTCCCGTGAGGACCTGAATGATGAATCCCGCGAGCGCCCAGGGAATGAACCGGCCAGCGAGCTTGGAGACCGATTCATCGCGAAACGTCAGACCCATCAGGCGCAGGTCTAGAATCGAAGTCGCACCCACCAGCAAAATGATGCCGAAGATATGGACTGTTTCGATCACCGGAAACATCCACAGGGATTCCCGGATCGATGTTCCGATTGTCGTTTGTTCGAGCCACCGGCAAATCGCAAAAATGAAGTTCATTCCCCAGGACCTCACCGTTTTTCATGGCCTAATTTATTGAAAACGCTTGCTAACTGAGAGATGACCTCGCGCAAAGACACGGGATAAATCTAAGTTTCACGATGTTATCCGCGCAAAAGTATGCCATTCGCGAGCTTCACCGTTAAGGTGCGCATCGTTCTCGCACCGTCTTTCGCGCGCCCGCCGGTACAGGTTATCGCGTCCCCTGCCTTCACCGTGGCGCTCGTCCAGCCGTTGTGCTTGAGGTAGTTGGGACTATTGATTTCAATTGCCCATTCCTCGTCGGCGCCTTTCTCATTTTTGACGATCAGATAGATGTACGCGTGGGGATTGGTCCACTCCATCCGCTTCACGACTCCTGATACCGACGTGGGGTGGCTCATGTCGTACTGTGAGACTGAGTGATGCCCCAGCACCGGTGTTACCAGCAGCAACCATAGTCCCCCAACGAATCCGGCCAGCTTCGTCCGCATTGACGCCCTCCAATCCCTCCCGCCTTCTTGGCCCAGCCTTTGACGGGTGTCCCGCACCAGCTCAGTTATGGCCTCCATACTTTTCGAATAGGGCCTTATAATCGTGATTGTTTTCCTCGCAGACATACTCCTGTATCTGCCACTCTGGATGAAGGTGGAAGGTCGCGACCTCCTTCCAAGGCTGGGCGAACACGTTCGGATCCTCGATGGTCGCTTCGTAGGAGATTTGGTCGTACGCCGTCCGGCGATAGCGCTCCACGACGTGATACGTTGTCGTGTGACGATATTCATCCACGGCCGTCTTGTCGTTGAATCCGATCACATCCACTACGAGCGTGTCTCCCTCCCAGTGCCCGACTGAATTCCCCATCCAAGTGGGATCTAAATCCCGAGGGTGCTGCTGCCCGTCCAAAGGGATCGCCCGGAAGAGGTGATATGCCTCATAAAGGAGAATGAGAAGGTTGGAAGTTTGGACAAACTGCACTGGATAGGGCTGGCCAACGGCATCAGGCAAACCGGGTGGAAGACAGTGCTCTCCCAAGCTGAACCCATACTCACGACCGACCCTGTACTTTTCCGCGCCCTGTTTCAAAACTATCGGGCCTGCCGGATGCAGATCAAACCCGGCAATATAGACTCCAGAGAGATCGGGCTTGCCATCCTGCATCCACGGAATCGTGCGGTTCGCGAACGGATTGCTCTCGGGATTTGTATTCGGGAGCAGGGCCGGAGCGGTGCCTGTTACCGTGACTGTTAGTGACTGCTCGTCAACTCCTCCCCGACCGACTGCAAGTAGCGTATAAACCGTGGTCGCGGACGGCGTTGCAGTCCGGCTGTCTCTCGCTGCAACGATACCAATAATTGGCTCAATGGTTATGCGGTCTGAGTTCACAACCGCCCACTTCAACGTGACGCTCTGGCCCGGCTTTACTGAATTGGGTTCAGCGGTAAAGTTTAGAATCTTCGCTGGAGGACCAAGAGGAAATCCCTCGGGCGGTGGTTGATCTGAAGTCTGGGCGAATGCGCAAACCGAATAGGCCAAGAGAACCGTCAAAAGGCGCAAACCTGCAGTCAAATTTATAAGCAATTGAAATCCGGAATTAGCCGCTTGCCTCATTAACTCTGAGTCCGGAAGCTCCAAAAGATATTCGGGTGACGGAGCGACACACCTAACCACGCCAGTGTAAGGAGGACGGCGGGCCCGACTGCAGCAGGCTGCCCGTGCCCCACATGCGTGGCAATAGCGCCGCCCAAATAGGCGGACAGCAGGAGAAGACCGATCGAGCGAGTGTAGGGAATCATAAACAAGACGGAACAACAGATCTCCAGAATCCCAATGAGAATCAGTTTGGTACCCTCGTAGCCGAGTTCACGGAACTGTACGACGACGGCGGGTGGCTGCACGAACTTCAGCACGGCGCTGCCAATCACGAGAATGCCGGCCAGGTACATGAGGACACTCCCCACGGCAGGTGCTACCCGAGAGGTTGGGTATTCATTTCTCATAGCGCGTTCCTTTCATCGAATCGTTCGTTTCATATGTTTGGCAGGCACGATTGGCAGTAACACGTACGGCTGACGATCGTGCGAAGCATGCAGAGTCGTCCTGCCCTCGAATGTTTCTCGGGGTCGGTCCCGCGGGTCGGCGTGCAGGAAAGGCCCACAGCCTCGCAGTTCATTCTTAAAGTGCGAGAGTTTCCCACCGCTGCATGCGTGTTCGTAGTCCCTGCCCCGAATCGTGAGAGCAATTCGGTAACCCGCCGGCACGACGATGCTGGTCGGCCAAATCTCGACATCCATCTCGACGGGAATGCCAGGCTTCAAGGGTTGCATTTCATCGTGGGTGTGGTAAGGACGCCACCGGCGCGACAGCGCCACATCCAGCTTTCGATGGGAGGCGCGAAGCCAGCCTTGGCCGGCAGGCGTATGGGGATCGATGGCCCCTTGGAACACAACTTCCTTCAGATCGGGAGAGAAAACGCGCAAAACGGCGAAGACATCCGCGTCGTTGGTGCTCGACGACAGGAACAACTTCACGGCCGACGGGCCGGTAATTTCAGTTTCCGAAGAAAAGGGCTCCGTGACAAATGTGGCGCCCGCGTCCCCGGCGTCAAATGAAAGCGAGGAGGAACGCCGCGACGGCTTAAGCACCAACGTCGCCTCGACAAGATTCAAATAGAATTTTGTCCACTTCGTCCGGGCCAGTGGCCACTCGTCTTCGGTACGCTGTTCGAAATGATCTAAATGGCGCACCTGCAATGAGACCGGCGGCAGCTTTTCCCAATCATTTTGCTCATTCTTCAAAAAGTGATCGAAGAAGCGCTTCTGCATTTCGCGCCCGTAATCCGTATAGAAGTGGGTCCAGTGTTCGATTCCATGCACCTCCAGCCATTTCTTTGGCGATGCTGCGAGCATGAAGCCCTCAAAGTTGCCTCGAGTGTGCAGTCCCTGCCCGCCCCAATTGGCCGCAGACAGGAACGGCACGGTGACCTTAGACCAGTCGGGCGAGCGTTCATTGCTGTATTCATCGTCGAGTGGGTGCGCAAGAAGATCAGCGCCGAAGTTGCAACGGTTTGCTGCAAGCTCGGCGTCAGAAAGCGTTTCGGGTCCACATACCAGATCGCCGGTCACGCGGCTGCGAGGGCCTCGATCTCCAAGGCCGTGCTGGACCGATTTAACTTGCATGTCGTACCAGTTTGCCCAGAATGTGCAATAAATCCCTCCGTGGTGCGACGTATCGCGATACCAGTCCGCGGCGCCCTCCCATACACACATCGCCGCCAAGTGCGGCGGCTGCAATGAAGCGACTTGCCACTGATTTATCGCGTAGTAAGAGATTCCGTTCAGACCGACCTTGCCGTTGCTCCATTGCCGCTGTCCGGCCCAGGCTATGCACGTCGCAATGTCGCGTGTCTCGCGCGTTGAGAATGGGTCAACAAGACCAGGCGACCGGCCGCACCCGCGGCTGTCCACGCGTACGCACGCGTACCCGTGCGGTACCCATTTCTCGGGATCCGCTACCTCCCAGTTTTGGTAAAGGTTCGACGAACCAGCCGCTACATCTGGATGGTCTCGCACCATGGCTTTCCAGGCATCGGGATAGCCATCCTGAAACGCGAGTCCTTTTGCGTAGGGACCGTACGTAAGCAGCGGAGGGTGCTGACCGTCTCCGATTGGCCGGAAAACGTCCGCGCGGAGAACGACCCCATCATCCATCGGGATCGGTACATCCCAGTCGATTTTCATCCCGTCCCGGATTTCGGTTTTTAAACCCGCGTCCTGATCCTGGGTCATCATTGACTTCCTCTTCATGCTCGTACCGCACTAGCTCGGTAATGGCTGACCTTTCGTCTCGATGCCGAACGGCAAAAGCAGGAGTCCGATTACAAAAGCGAATGCGGTCATCGCTACGGGAAATCCGAGCGTCTGATAGTGGCTCACGCCGACGCCGACGAGGAACGTAGCTCCGGCACCTACGAAGCGACCGACGTTTTGCGCGAATGCCAGCGCGGTAGCACGACATTGCGTATCGTATTGCTCTGGCATCCAGAAGGAGTAAGCCGTGTAGTTAGCCCCGCCCACGCCCAAAAAGAAAAGGCAGAGCATGAACCATTTCAGGGCGTGGGCCGGAAGATAAAACACGTATCCAAATGTCACCGGGATCGCCACCAACATCAGCGCATAAAAAATTGCTTGATTGGCTCTCCGCCCGAGGCGATCGGCGATAGCGGGTACAATCAGCGCTCCCAAGATTGTTCCAATGGAAAGTATTGCCGTGCCATAAGAAGCGAGCCGCGAGGCATCGGAGCGCGTATATTCGCTTCGCGCGAGGTAAATGATTGCGGTCGGCACGTAAACGGAGCCCGCCCACAAACCGATCGTGGATACGAGTTGGTACATGAGATTGAGCACGGTTCGGAGGCGGTATTGGGGTGAAAAAATCGCGAGAAAGGCTTTTCGAACCGTCTGTTTCTTGCCCGATTTGCTTCGTCCCTCTACCCACCGGGCAGGCTCGTGCAGGCCTCTCTGGATCAGGACGACGAACAGGGCTGGCAGACCGCCAACGACGAACATCCATCTCCATCCAAATCGGCTCCCGACGAAGTAATTGGCCAGTGCCGCTAGGAAGAAGCCAAAGTAGTAGCCTGTGTGCACCATGGCTGCTCCCATGGTGCGCCGTGCCTCCGGCCACTCTTCAGAAATCAGTGTTGCACCCATTGCCCACTCGCCGCCAATACCGACACCCGCGCAAAGACGAAGTAATGCCAGCGCCCAAATGTTCGTGGCAAAAGCGCTCAGAAAAGAAAACACTGAGAAGCAAATGACGGTAAGCATCAAGGTGCGAACGCGTCCAAAGCGATCGGCGACAGGACCCCAGACTAGTGCCAGCCCCCAACCGACGAGAAACAGCGCAAAAAGCAGTCCGCCGTAATAGCCGATACTAGCGGTGGTGGCGGGAATGCCGGACCGGGGCAGAAGATCGCTTAGGGCCGGAACCAGAACCAGAGCATAGATAAACGAGTCCATGCCGTCCAGAGCCCAGCCACCCCAAGCCGCCCAAAATCCAAGCACTTGGTTTCGCGTTAGACGTGAGTAGCCGGGCCGTAAAGCGGTTATCTCGCTGGGTGTAGAATTAATTTTTGCACCCGCCAGTTAGCATTGTCGGCCACCCACACGTTGTTCTCCGACGGGCAGGCTAAACCGTGGCCCCACGCAAATTCTTTGAGCTGCCTGCCTGACTTGCCGAACATGCCGACGATCTTGCCGTCCAGCGCTATTTTGTATATTCGACCGGGAAACGCATCGATGCTGTACAAGTACTGGGTAGGTGCTGGCGTAATGCAGAGCGCCCAGGGCGCCCCTGGGGCGAAATCTCCACTGCTGGGCGGAGGCACTGGCGTCTCTCCAAAAAGGAACTTTGCGCCCGGAGGAGCGGGGACATAAGTCTTGATCATTCGAAGGAACTCGCCACTCGCGTTGAACACCTGAATGCGGGCATTGCCGCGATCGGCGACATAGACGTTCTGCTGGTCATCGATCACAATATTGTGTGGAGTATTGAATTGGCCCGGTTCGGTGCCGCGAGTGCCCCAAGAGGTGATCCATTCACCGTCTTTGCTGTACTTGGCCACGCGAGAGTTAATGTAGCCATCCGTGATGTACATGTTCCCGTCGCGGTCCCACGCGATATCGGTCGGCTGTTGGAACAGACCTGGCACTGTCGGCGGAACCTTCGCTTTGCCCTCTCTGAGTAATCTGAGGCTGATCCATTCGTGCTCATCGGGGACTTCTGACCGGCGACCGAGCACCATCGTCAAATGACCAACCGGATTGAACCTCATCACCAAATCGGTTGCTTTATCAACCACCCAGATGTTTTGATCGCGGTCGATCCGCACCATATGACCGTAGGCGAAACCGTAGACGCCCTTGCCGATTTCGCGCAAGTAGTTGCCGTGTTCGTCAAATTCCAGCAGTTGCGACGCGATCGGGTTATATGCTGGGCCAGAGATGTTCGAGTGCGAGATTACAAATAGATGTCCTTTTGCGTTGACTGCGACAGACACTAGTTCGCCCAGATTCATCTCGGGAGGGTATTTGACGGGGTCGGGCACTGAGTCGAAAGGAATCTCGGGAACCGCCTGCTGCGCACATACTGGCAGGGCGAATAGGATCAGCAGAAAAACCAAAAACCGCTTCATAGATGACCTCCAAGTAGAAAACACTCAGTGCTCAGCGTATTGCATACGTGAACACGTTCATATTGTCAAGAGCAAAGTAAGAAGGGGTATTTGCGAATTTATTGGAGTATTATGTGAAACAAAATCGACTTTGTCCTAGCGAACGCGATTTTGCTGTTGGCTTATATGAACATGTTCATGTACTAACATACTGCGTGCAACGTCTCGGCTGCGCCCGAATGGCCAATTTGTCAAGACAAGCACAATTCATGAAGGCCATGGTTCTCTGGGGACCGGGCGAGCTCACGGAAGCGCGGGTGAGCGTCCCCCAATTCCGCAGCGACGGGAATCATGTGCTGGTCCGGATAACGCACAGCGGTGTTTGTGGAACGGACCTCAAGATCCACAGCGGCGCGATCCCCGTTTCCTATCCCTTGATCATGGGTCACGAGATGATTGGGGTCGTTGTCGAGGGAGGCGCCAGCGAAAGCGTTCGGCCGGGTGATCGAATCATTCTGGATCCCACACTCTATTGTGGCCGTTGCTTCCACTGTCAAATGGGACGTACTAATCTTTGTCCAAACGCTCGGCTCGTCGGGCGCGACGTCGACGGTGGCTTTGCGGAGTATGTCGTTACAGACACGAATCACATATTTCGTTTGCCGGACTCGATCTCGAATCAAGCCGCGCCATTGCTCCAGGTGATGACCACATGCGTGCACGCCCAACGGCTCGTGAAGCCGGCTCGGGGAGAGTCGGTGGTCGTACTGGGTCTAGGCGTTGCAGGCCAATTGCACGTGCAGCTGGCAAAGGCTCACGGGGCAAGTCCGGTTATCGGTATTTCACGCAATCGGTTCAAGTGCGACATGGCGAAGCAGTTGGGAGCGGACGTCGTTCTTTGTGGCGGAAGCGAAGCGCAAAAGAACGTATACGATGCGACGGATGGGCGCGGCGCTGACGTGGTGATCGAAACAACTGGAATTATGACTTGTCTCGCAGAAGCAATTAGTCTGGTCCGCCCCGGTGGGCGCGTATTGCTGTTCGGAATCACAACCGCCAAAGAGGGGGCGCTGCCATTCTATCAACTCTACTTCAAGGAAATCGCACAAACGAGCGCTCGCGGGGCTACTCGGGAGGATTTCGTCGATTCAATCGGTCTCGTGCAAAGAGGAACCGTACTACTCGAACCCCTGGTTAGCCATACTCTGCCCCTACGGGAATTAGGGACCGCGATCAAGATGCTCGCCTCAGATACGGACAACCGCCTGAAGATCATCGTCAATCATTTGCAAAATTAGCTTCATCGGACTGGCATCGCTACGGGACGAGCGGTTTCAGCGTTGGTCATACTCACGCGCCTCATGGTCACGAGTCAGTTCGCCTTACCGTATCACTTTTCCGATTGCGACGCCGCGCGACCGCCGGAACGCGTCGTGCCGACATTCCTGCACCTTGTCACCACGCTTGGCGGCGGATCGTTCTGTGCGGCAATGACCTGGGTACCTTTAACCGCGTTGGAGCCGTGCCGGATTGACATCCACTACCAGTTTCAGCCCGACGTGTATTTCGACTTTCAGTCATCACACGGCGACGTTCATTTGTCGCGAATCTCCAGCACGTCGTGTTGAGCGGTTGCGACCTGAACATCCGGAGTGTATCCGCCGGACGTGATCTTGCCACTTACCAGGTGGAGACGGTTGCCCAGAAATGCGGTACCGACCCCGTGTCTCGGGATCGGCATTGACGGCAGGATTGCCCACGTGTTGGTTGCAGGATCGTAGGCTTCGAGGGCCCTGAAGGCGCCCGCGAATTGGGCAGTTTGAACTTCGCCGCCGGCCACATAAATCCGTCCGTTGTAAGTTGCAAAACCCCCGCCGCTTCGCGCCGTCGGCAGTCGAGCTTTCTGAGGGCCCCACTGATCCGTCGAGGGGTCGTATTCCTCGACGATATCCAAATTACTCGCGGCAGTAATGAATGGATGCGCGGCACGGCCGCCGATTACGTAAATCTTTCCGTTTACCGAGCCAGCGTACGCATGGTTCCGCGGGGTCGGCATTGGATTGCGAGTTTCCCATTTATTTGTCTCTGGATCATATGCTTCATTGGCGCCAAGCGATCGAGCAGGTCCGTTCGCAAAGATGGCGGGTGCATTCGAACCCTGGTTGCTCGCGCCACCGATAACATATATCTTGCCGCCGCTCACGACGGCTACGGGTGAGCCGCGCTTGGTGGGTATTGGCGCAAGCGCTTTCCATGAATCTGCAGCAGGATCGTATTCCCATGCGTTGTCGATTGGTTCCCATCCTCCAAAACCCTGATTGGGAACCGGGTAAAATATAAATCCTCCAAAAATGTAGAGCTTGCCATGGAATTCGGTAATTGCCGCATGATGCGCAGGCGTGGGCATGGATTTCTTTTTGGTCCATTTGTCAGCGCCAGGGTCGTACTCCCACATCATTCCGACGGGATGGCCGCCAGGACCAAATCCGCCTTCGATATACATTTTTCCATTGGCCGCCGCAGAGTACAGCTCTTCTTCCGCTTCCGGGAACGGCGCAGCCTTTTCCCAGCTTCCGGTAGTTGGTCCCTGCGCAGGCGTGCCTACGGCCAGCGCCAACGCCAGAATCAGTAAGCCACTGATACCGACTGCGGACACGCGTTGAATCGCAGACATGATGTATTTCCTCCTGTTGAATCTCGTATCGCTGGAACTGATCTATCCTCGATGTCAGTAGCCCGTCGGATCGATAGTCGGGGCCTGGACGGTTCCTTCGAGCGCCTTTTTGAGCAGGTCGATGGAGACGACGCCCCTGCCGTGGCACGGTGCAATCCGCTCCACGTCAAGATGCAGCCGTTTCAAGTTATCGCCGAGAGCGGCATAGTAGGGACTTACAAGGCCCGGTGGTGGGTCATTGGGATGCTGTCCGTCAAACCATTGATTAAACACGTCGGTGACAAACAGCAACTTTTCCTTCGGCATATAGGACATGAGCAGGTTCGCCGTGTGGCCGGCGTCGTGGACCCAATAGATTTCTAGGCTGCGCTGTCCATCCGTAAGGACGTACTTCTCCTTGACCCAAATAAATTTTGCCGGCTTTGGATTCCGCGAGAGCGTATCGGGCTCCAACTCGTGAGCGCTCCGCAGGACGACGTTTTCGTAGAAGGGCTTGTTCATTTCATGGCTGATGATCGTTGCGCCTTCGGCGACAAAGGCGCGTAACCCTGCCGCGTGATCGGAATGGTGATGACTGTTGATGTGATAGCGAATGGGTTTGCCAGGAACCAGCCGTTTCACTTCCGCGATATTCGCCAGTGCACGTTCCTCGGTCACGGAAGACTCGATCACGACGACGTAATCCTTGAACTCCACAGCCACGCTATTAATGTCGGGAGTCCCGGAGAGGTACCATACCCCCTCGGCAATTTCTTGCGATTCGACGTGCGGTGAAGACGGCGTCATCGGAGGCTGAATGCTAGCCTCAACATTTTTTTGAACGTCCTTTACGTCGATTTCCAATACGGGGTAGCCGCCCTGTTTCTGGACGATCCTGGTGGGAAACTTCACACCGCCAAAATCCTCATAGTTCGAATAAATTGTCTCCACGAGGGTGTCTCCCAATATCGGATTTGGCATCCAAGTGTTTACTTTTGTCAGTAGATTCTGGCCGTCAACGTAGCCATCTACTTTGTACTTCCCCTTGATCAGGAACGAGACAAGCGTCACCGGTTTGCCATCAAGGCTGGCCGGTTTCGAAGTTGGGTTCGCAGCCATCGCGGCCTTCGCCCACCCCTGCGGTGTGAGCGCGAGGGCGCTGCCTCCCCAGCCAGAATTCTCGCCGGTCACAACCACCCCCCGAGCTTCTCGGTAGATTGGTTGCTGCCCTCCGCCGCGTGGCGGATTCTCAAATTGCTTTCGAAACGTCTCTTCTCGGGACAGGCCCCGTTCGTAATCCACGATGCGGGAATATTTTGCGTAGAATTTGGGATAGGGACCACCGGGGCGGTAGCTCTGACCAAACACGTACACGAATCCCGTTCCCGAATACTGGATTGTTTTCAAATTTGCAGCGGCGATCGTTGTGGACACATCTCCGACGATGCTGCGTGCATCTTTGGCCGAAACGGTGGCGCTGGATAGCGCTACCAACGCTAGACCTACAAACGCTTTTTTCGTCATCCTTCCCCCAGGAGGCCAGAGGACAATCCCGCCTGTCATAGAGTCACGAATCTCTTGCCGGGCAGCAAAACTCGGTAAGCTTGCCGGCTCAAGCGTATTGCCATTTGCGGCGAGCTCATTGGCGCAACTGGAACGCTTCTCGCGCCCCGCATCGCGCATGTACTAACATGAGCGTGTTCATTATTGAATTCAGATACACTAGAGAACAGGTGGCAAAGTAAATCTCTCCGCAGGGCTATGTCAAGAACAAAATTAATCTTCGCTCGGTTGGTTGACTCGCGCTGACTCGCGTTGGCGTTGAATTATCTTTCTGTTTTTTGAGTCGGTGAGTCCCGTCGGGCTCAAGACTTCGCGAAATTTTGCTTGACACACCAACCCAATGGGAATAGGGTCCTGCTTATTTACAGAACACACTCATATATGAACATGTTCATATAAAATGGGCGACCGTCTAAATTGAATCGGAGGAGTGACGATGCGAATCATGAAGTGGTCCTTTGTCCTCTCTGCTTTGCTTGGGCTTTCGGTTGTCTCACTGCGGGCTCAGACGGCGAGTACGGCCGTGCTATCGGGAAGAGTCACCGATCCAAGTGGCGCGGTCGTGCCAGCGGCGCAAGTGACGTTGCATGAGATAACCACGAACGCTACTCGAGTGCAAGAGACTATTGAGAACGGCCAGTACGTATTTTCTGCGGTTGATCGTGGGTCCTATACCCTTACGGTTGCGAAGAATGGGTTCGAGACAGCCACTGTGACAAACCTGCATCTGGATGTCACCAAGAGCTACACCGAGGACGTCGTTTTGAGAGTTGGCACTACGGCCACAATCGTGGTAGTGAGCGTTGAATCAGGCCTCGAGCTGCAGACAACTGATGCCACGATCGGCAATCTGGTAAGCGGCAATGACATCGTGCGGTTGCCGACCCAGTCTCGGAACGCTACCGAGCTGCTCAGTTTGCAGCCTGGCTCGATGCAGCGGGCGTCGTCAAATGGCGCCGATAGTTCCTTCAATACTTCCGGCGGGGCAGTCGCTGGCGCCCGCGCCGACCAGAACGTTGTTTCACTCGATGGCATCGACGTCACACCGCATGCGAGCATCGTAGCCGACCTTGAGCCCGTAGTTCCGCTCAGCGTGGACGCCATTTCGGAGTTTCGCGTAGGCATTTCCAACCCCAATGCGACGTTCGGCAATGCAGGCGGGGCGCAGGAGAGCGTCGCAAGTCGCTCTGGAGGAAATGCGTTCCACGGAGTGGGCTATTGGTACAACCAGAATTCAGTGTTTAATGCGAACGAGTGGGACAACAACGCCGCGGGCTTGAAGCGGCCGCAGGATAACGACAATCGCGTCGGTGTCAGCATTGGCGGCCCGATCCAAAGAGATCGCACCTTCTTTTTCTCCAATTACGAGGTTCGCAGATTTTCCCAGGCGCTCCGAACGGAGAGGCTTGTTCCCAGCGCCGACCTCCGCAATGGTTTTCTTACCTACGGCGGCAACCGCTACAACGTCAAAAACTTCGACCCACGTGGGATTGGCATCAGTCCGACCATACAATCCCTCTGGAACATGTTGCCGCAGGGCAACGATCCGAACGTAGGCGACGGCGTGAATATCCTAGGTTACTTGTCCAATATTTCCGCGCCTCTGAAGGACGATACCATCTCCTTCAGGTTGGACCACAGTTTTCGTTCAAATTTACACTTCTTTGGGCGTTACCAGTACTCTCGAGACTTGAATACAGACCAACAGGCCGATCTGGCAGCTGCGGCCAGTGGCGGCGCGGCCAAATTTGTCGGCACACAAGCCAACCGTGGCGATATCGCGTCGACCGGCCTAGACTGGATCATTCGCCCTAGTCTCATCAACAGCTTCCGGTTCGGTAGGGTGCGCTCGCGCCAGGACACCGATACCATCGGGGACCTTTCCGTTGCCGCGAAATACAACTTGCCGGGCACGGCCTCCGCGGACGGCCCCGTCAGCCTCCAAGTCGCCAATTTGAACTCTACGTCCGTTCCATACCACTTGGATCTACCGACCGAAAGCGTGCCCCCACGTTCGATCCAAAGCACCAGCTATCAGTTTCGGGATGACCTCAACTGGACGAAGGGTGCGCATTCAATTGCATTTGGTGCGGACGTTGTCAGGCTGCCCATCTATTTTCAAGATAGCAACAGGATCCAGCAAGGGAATATCGCTATTACCGCTATCGTTGACGGCGACCAGAACGTCCTCAGCGTCGATCCTTCAGATAGGCCCTCCAATCTGGACCCGGTTCTATTTGGGGCGGCCTGGGACCGGTTATACGCGTCGGCTCTGGGATTGGTGGACAGCACGGCCGTCGCAGTTGCGCGTGACGGCAACTTCAACCCACTGCCCCCTGGCACCCCATATACGTTACATGTGACCCAGGGTTCGTACTACTTCTACGCACAAGACACTTGGCGCGTCCGCCCAAGTGTGACACTTTCTCTTGGCATCTCCTACGGCTGGGAGAAGCCGCCCACGGAGCGCGACGGCAAGCTTATTACACTGACCGACGCCAACGGGACGCCGCTGGACACGACGAAATACCTCGCGCTCAAGCAGAGCATGGCGCTCAACGGTCAGATCTACAACCCAACTGTTTATCATCTGCCCTACAAAAAGGCAGGCCTCCCCGGGTACTGGAACACAGACTGGAGTGATGTGGCTCCCCGCGTCTCCGTCGCTTGGAGCCCGTCAGGCGGTTCAGGCTTCTTGGGAAAGATACTCGGTGAAAAGAAAACCGTGATTCGCGGCGGTTATGGAATCGTCTACGACCGTACCTACTTTCCAACGGAAGCCCTTACTGGCACGGGCTTCGGGCAGAACCTGAGTGCGTTTTTGCCCCTATGCGACGACCCCGTGGCAGTTTCTGGACCGGGTTGCAACGGGGGTTCCTCGAATCCGGCACTCTCTGCTTTCCGCGTCGGCATTGACGGCCCGAATATTCCCGTCCCGGCGCCCGATATCAAGCCGACTTTGCCGATCGCCGAGGGAATTGGCAGCGTACCTCCTGACTTCTGGGATTATGAAGTCGACGCGAACTACAAACTTGGCCGGAACCACTTGCTCGACCTGTCGATCCAGCGGCAATTCGCCAAGAACAACATGCTTGAGATCGGCTATTTAGGGCGACTGGGACGCCGGCTGCCGAATAACCTGACTCTGAACGCGGTGCCCTACATGTTCAGAGATGGGGGACCCAACGGGCAATCGTTTGCCCTGGCGTTTGATTGCGTGGCCCAGGGTTTACGGGGATTGACTCCGCCTGCAGGATGCGCAGCGCCCCCGTCAGGCTCATTATTTGCGAACCAGCCTTGGTTCGAGGACCAGCTCCCGGCAGGATTCGGGAACGGTTGCGGTCCGGGCTCCACGAACGTGAGCAACACGCAATGTATCGCCATCCAACAAGCGAACAATTTCATCAACGGCAACCTTAGCCCGCTATTTGGCGTGTTCGCCGCGATTGACGGCGCTCGCGCCGCCGCTGGCCTGCCGCAATTCGTTAACCATCAACAAGCCGATCTTCAAGTTCATCATTCAAACGACTTCTCCAATTACCACGCGCTTACTGTGACGTGGCGCAACAGCGGTTGGAGTGGCTTGAGTTTTGACATGAACTACACCTTTTCGAAATCACTCGACAATGGAGGCCGGGTTCAGGTCTACGGCAATGGCTATGACGACGCCTTCAACCCGAAGGCTGACTACGGTCCGTCATTCTTTGACCGGACGCACACTTTCAATGGAACTTTCAGCTACGAACTTCCGGTAGGACGGAGCCACTGGCTGAGCAGCGACAACCGTGGAGTGAACGGGATCATCGGTGGCTGGTACGTGGGAGGGATCTTTACCGCAGCGACTGGTGTGCCGTTGATAGCGACGCAGAGTTTTGCTTATGGCGGCGGAGTGGTCACTACCAACCCTGTTGGTGAAATCCCGACGGGGAGCATCAGCACCGGCGTAAACCGCACCGCCAATGGGATCAACCTCTTTGCTGATCCAGCAAAAGTATTTACTGAGTTTCGTCCGATATTGCTTTCCTCGGACAACAGATCCGGACGAGACAGCCCGTTTCGCGGATTTGGCAGCTGGAACCTGGACTTCAGGATCGGCAAGGAGACTTCGATCACCGAGCGCGTCAAGGCGGAATTCTCGGCCGACTTCTTCAACGTGTTTAACCACGTCGTCTTCAACGACCCCGGGTCAGGGGCCGCACAGGGCGGACTGGACTTAACGAGTGGTCCCAACAACTTCGGTGCGACATCGTCGCAGGCGATCCCAGCGAACCGCATCGGGGGAAGCCGCTGGATCGAACTGGGTTTGCGCCTTAGCTTCTAGAGGGACACGCAGATCCTAAATCACCTCGGGAATGGGGCGCAAAGCGAGCAAACCGGTGCATCAGCGGTATTTCGAAGTCGGCGAAAGTTCACGCAGACCCTTCTTAAAGGCATTTGCAGGCCTGGGCCTTGCAGCCGGAATACTGCCGGCGTGGTTGCATGCGCAATTCGTCTACAAATCGACCGCGAAGGGCGGGCGCATTGATCTTCATCATCACTTCGTTCCTCCCACATTAGCGGGAGCGGTATCGCGCGGATTTGGCGGAGATCGCTTCCCGTGGACGCCGCAGAAGACTCTGGAGCAGATGGACAAGTTCAACATCGCCGTCGCGATTTTGTCTATGACACAAATGGGCAACATTCTCTACGACAACACAGAAAAGGGCCGCGCGGCCGTTCGAGAGGGGAACGACTACGGTGCGAAAGTCAGGTCAGACCATCCCCGGCGGTTTGGTCAGTTTTCTGCCGTTCCCTTGCCTGACATCGATGGGGTAATGAAAGAAATCGAATACGGCTTGGACACGCTAAAGGCGGATGGGATCGGCATCTACACCAACGACAATCAAGGCCGCTGGCCGGGAGATCCGTACTTCGATCCAATGTGGCAGGAGCTCGACCGGCGACGCGCGATTGTTTACATGCACCCGCTGGCGCCTCCGTGTTGCACGAACTTGAATGACAGCGTGTCATACACAATGAACGAGTTTGATTTTGACATCACGCGCGGGTGCACGAGCATTCTCGCCAACGGAGTGCTGCACAAATATCCGAACGTGAAGATCATTATTCCTCATTCCGGCGGAACGATGCCGATGATTGCAGGACGGATCAAAGATCGATACCCGCACGATGCCAAACACGACGAGTACATTCCTAACGGCGTGATCGCGGAGCTGCAGAAGTTTTACATCGATGTCGCGCACGCCACGTTCCCGTATCCCATGGCGGCTCTGATGAAATTCGCTCTGCCCGATCACATCCTTTTTGGAACCGACTACCCCTTCGAACCTGTCGAATCTACTGTCGATGAGCTGCCGAATCTGGGTCTCTCCGCAGAGGTGACGCGCGCCATCGAACGCAAAAATGCCGAGCGTTTGTTTCCGCGGTTGCGAACGTAGGTTGTGGGTACCTAATTCGCTCAGAACTCCGCACAGTGTTTCCGAGTCGGAGCATGGCTAGGCACATTAAGCTGAATGTGGTAAAAACATTGCTGATCGCAAGAACTGTTGGGAGGTCGCCTCACGTGGCTGCTCCAGTACGAAGAATGCCAAGAAGAGTCTCACCGGAGCTTGGGCTCCGCGAGCTGAACAAAATTGAAAAACGGCAGAGTATCCGCCAGGCCGCGCGGGAGTTGTTCTCAAAGTATGGCTATGACGAGACAACTTTACGTCAAATTGCACAGCGGGCGCACGTAGGGTTGGGTACTCTATTCAACTACGCGCAAGATAAGCGCGATCTTGTTTTCCTTATCTGTAACGAAGAGCTGGCCCAAGTTCTGGACGAGGCTTTGGAGGCCGTCGAGGCCCTTCCTCCTGACCGGACTCTGGTTGACCGGATTATCGAACTGTACCGGCGCCACTATGAATATTTCAGCAAGGACGTTGCAATCTCGCGACTCGCCCTAAAGGAATTCGGATTTATTTCTGGCGGGAAACAGGCTGAAGCTTTCTATACAACCGCGTGGCGTCTCATGCATACAGTCGATACGCTTGTGCGAAAGGCACAGAAAGATGGGGAAATCGAGTCCGGCGAAGATGCGGCAACCATCGGGCATGTGATTTTCCTTGTCGTTAGTGGAGCCATTCGCTGGTGGATCACAAGCCGATTCCCGGAGCCGAGCGCCGGCTTAGCCGAACTTCGACGACTGCTTGAGCTGCAGTTCCACGGATTCCGCCACGGCGCGAGCGCGAACGGCCCCGACCAGGCTGCCCCATCTGAAACGGCATAGGGCGGTCCCATCTTAATCCGTTCTCAGGATCAATCCCTGCGCCCAGTCGGGCCGTCAAGCGTCTCAATCTTGGCGATCGAGGCGCGATGGGTGTTGCCTACCCAGAAAGCGACGGGCGCGATGGAATTATCCACGAACGCCCTACGCATGTTCGTTTCTCGCGGGAGCATATATGAAGTGTACTGCCCCGTTCCAGGATCCAGGCGCAGGACTGAATCGGAAAACTCTGTCACCGCCCATACTTCGCCGTTTCGATCCAACGTCACATCGTAAGGAAAATAGTAGGGAAACGGCACAGCCCACTCCTGAAATTTCTGGGTGTTCGTGTCGAACATTCCGATTTTGTTGCCCCGATTCTCGCCAAACCAGAGGCGCCCTTGCGAGTCAATCATGCCGCGCCTCGGTGCTGAACGAGCGGTGGGTATCTGATAGAAAGAAATTTCGCCGGTCTTTGCGTCGATCCTTCCGATGTGTTCCCGGCCCATCACCGTAAAATAAGCATTGTTGTGACTGTCTGATACCACTTGATAAATGAGCGGACGCGGACGCGGAAACGGCTCAAAAACGTCGAACTTACCGGAAGCGGTGTCCAGGCGCAGGATTGTGTACGTCCCCGAGTCAGTGATCCATACCTTGCCGTCCACGTGACTATGAGCCGGGCCCACAAACGTGAGCTCCCTATAATCCGCATCGAGCTCTGGAGGGAGACTGTACACCGTGAATTTCTCTGTCTTCCTGTCGAATTTCGCCACGGCGGCCTGGAATGTCATGGCGATCCAGATGTTTTGTTCCTCGTCAAACTCCACGTCTAAATTGCCGTTAATTGCGCCTGGCTTTAGCACCGGTATGGGGTACTCAGTGATCTTGCCCGTTTTGGGGTCGAGCTTTCCGAGGATCGGCTCACCGAAGCTCGCATACCAAACCGTCCCTTGTGAATCGACGATCACATCATGCGGCTGTCTCGTTCGCTTGGGCAGGTCGTACTCGGTGATGATGGCGTGAGTGGCTGTCCCCTTTGGACGCGGAAATGTTTTCAGGGGGTAGGACCACTCGGAAGCCGAGCTGAGGTTGAGCGTACTGAGGTATTCAGCCATCTTTCGGCGATTTTCCTGCTGCTGAGCCCGCTGTTCCGGTGAAAGCTCGCCGCCGGCGCGGCCCGGCGGGTCCGGCTGGACCATCAATGGAAATGATTCGGGAGAATGACGAAACATTCGATCGATCACCTGGCGGAATTCGTCTGTGTCATGGTTAGACCGAGCAATTCGCTCAAGTGTGTGGCAGTGCGTGCAAATCTGTATGGATATTTTTTGTTCGTCCGTTCCGGGGAAGCTCGCCATCCATTCCGCATTCGAGAGTTGGGCCGCCAGATCGCTGGTCTTGCGCAGCTTGAGATTTGCTGCGGCCGGTTTTCCCGCCGAGATGTCTACGGACATAGCCGCGTCCAAATCATAGCCATCAGCCCTCACGCGCAGATCGTAATGGCCCGGATCGAGCCGTCCCGTGGGGAATGAGTAGCGACCTTGATCGTCGGTGATCACGGTCACCGTGACCGTGGCCCCAGTCTTCTTCGCGCTGACTAGAACTCCTTCCATCGGTCCTTCGTCTGTGGAAGTCACTTGTCCCGTCAGGTCCACCGAGATTTTTCTTGCGGCGCTTTTCATCCAAAAGGGAAAGATCGCGGAGACCAGGAATAGCAGCGAGAGGCCGTATAGTCTGCCGCGAACATCGTTGCGCGACATGAAACATTTGGTTAACTGAGCGCGCATGGAGCTGAATTTCAGTGACATTGAGCACTCCCTTTCAGCTGGTACGCTACTTGCTCCGCGGCTTCGTCGTAGGGTCCATGATCTCTTTTTCGAACGATTCCATCTCAGAGGCGGAGCAGATCGTTTCTCCCATGGGGGAGGTACTTAGCATAAAATGCTTCTTTCCGGTCATTGATTTTGTGTATGCCTTCGGATCATCGACAGTGAGGGCGAGCTCCAGCATGTTGGGATTCACCCGCCGGAAGCGCTCGATAACATGGAGCGCATCGCTATGCGGATGACCGACATGATCAAGCCAGGTCTTGTCATTGAGTCCGACCGTATCGATGACGAGGGTGTCTCCATCGTACCTGCCAATCGAATCGCCTAACCAGGTAATGTCCGGATCTTTGGGGTGTTGTCGATTCATGGCTACGGTTCGCCACGTCCGAGTGAATTCATAGAGAATGTAGACATTGTCCGGGGTCTGGATGAACGTGAATTGCCACGGGTAGTCGTAGATGCGTGTGACGCCAGGAGGATCGCAGTATTTTTGGACTGGATCGTTGACGTTCTCAAAAGTTTCGTGAATCCCAAAAGGAGGTCGGACTGTGTTGAACCTGTCCCTGGCCCAAGGCGTCATCGGAGCTTTCTCTGGTCTCATGCCCATAGGGTCGGAGGGGTCCCAAGTCAGAGCTACTTCTCCCTCGGGCATGGACCTCATGGTCTGGGGCGTTATCGGTCCAGGGGTAATAGACATGGGTCCCCAGAGCCCCGACAGATCGGGCATCGATGCTGTGACGGACGTTTTCTCCATTTTGGGGGGCGTCGTCGCAGCGGTCTGAGCGCGGAGAACAGGGCAGATCAGCGCCAGATGCACAGCGATGACGATACGAATTAGCGGAATTCGGTTTTCCGCTTTCCGTGTTGAGACAGGAATATCTTCTTGGGAACCCTTGCAATCTCGCATTCGTTCTCTCCTTGGCCCAATGGTCGGTGAGGAGCCGTTATTTCGGGCCGGACCCGACCGTAGGATCCATGATTTGCTTCTTAAAAGAATCGTTCTCGGACATCGAGCATAGGGTCTCTCCCATCGGTGACGCGCTTAACGCGAGGAGGCGTCTTCCGGTAAACGGCTTGGTGTATGCGCTGGGATCGTCCACCGTGAAGAGGATTTCCAGAGTGTCGTGGTCCAAGCGCCGAAAGCGCTCGATGATGTGAAGCGCGTCGGTATGAGGATGTCCCGGGTGATCGAGCCAGGTTTTATCGTTGAATCCGACGGTGTCAATGACTAGCGTGTCCCCCTCGTATCTGCCAACGGAATCTCCCAACCATGTACTATCTGGATCTTTGGGATGATCACGATCCATCGCGACAGACCGCCAGGTCCGAGTGAATTCGTAGAGGATGTATACAACCTTGGGGGTCTGCAGAAGGGTTAGCTGCCACGGATAGTTGTAAATCCGAGGTATACCGGGCGGATCACAGTAGAGCTGGACCGGATCGTTGATTCCTTCGAAGGTCGCATTGGGCCCGAATGGAGGTCTCGCTGCTTTAAATTTTTCCGCGGCCCACGGCGTCATCGGGAGCTCGCCGGTAACGTCCCAGCGCAGCCCGCCTCTGAGTCCCGGCCCCCAGAGTCCTGACAGATCAGGTACGTTGGCAGCCGGTTGCATTTGCCGGCCTATAGCAGTTTGAGAAAATGCGGCGCTCTGAGCCATCAGAACGCAGCTGAACACCGAGAATGTCAACCAAGCGATGGCACGGCCGGTCATTATGATTTCGCACCTCAAAATTGTTCCGGAGCTGGGAGCAGAGTTGTCACGGCATTGTCTTTCGAGCTCATCGAGTCGGCAGGGCGGCTCCGTTGATGACAACCTTCAAGACGTTATATTGAACGCCCGTAGTTCCCACCGGTGCGCCGTTTTTGGCCGGATATGTGTCCGCCGTGATCTGGTCGCCCGGTTTCATCGAGTTCTTAGTCCAGCCCACTCGATTCATGTGGATCGGGGAGGCGAGCTCTAGAAGCCAGTGTTGGACTTCACCACTGGATGTTTTCACGTCCACGTGGATGACACAATGGGGATTGCTCCAATCGAATGCCGTCACAACGCCGCTGATCGTAATTGCCTTGTCCATGTCGTAGCCGGCGGTGCCGTGATGCGCGAGGGCTGGACAGGTGGATGCAAGGCAGACAGCCAAGGTGAAAGCGACGGATCGCATTCTCTTCTTGAAATTCATCAAACGCCTCCTTTAAAAGGTCGAACGCCGCAAGCCCTTTTGCGTCCCGGGCATGCGCATTTCTCAATTTTCCTTGCATGGCTACGGCGTCAGCGACGCGACATAGGCTGCTATCGCCACCATGTCTTCCTGGCTCAAATCCATGACCACCGTTTTCATCGGCTCGGTGCTGGCACCGGACCTGGCGCTCGTCTGAATGTTGTGTAGTTGACGGAAGATAAAAATAGCCGAGCGTCCCGCGATCCTGGGCACGTCGCCCATGCCCCTGAGCGTCTCGCCATGGCACGTCTTGCAAGCGACCGTTTTTCCCCCGGCGCCGGTTTTAACGAGAGCTTCTCCTTTTGCGATGCTGCCGACCGGAACGTAGGCAATAAATCCTGAGTGCGGGTCATAGCTCAGCGCTCTCGCCGGATCTTGCGGCACCTCAATGATGCGATCGCCAAGTGGTTCCGTTTCCCCGCTCGGCAGCGGAAGCCGTAAGCGAGTGATGATCACGAACGTTTTGGGTACTGTCTCTGCCTCGGTTACCTTGACCCAAGGCTTCGGTTTGAGAGACGCAAACCATTCGGCGGCTTGCTGTGCGTCGTCGTCCGAGAGACCCTTGGCGATGAAATCCATGGGCGGAGCTGAGCGCGCGCCACTTCGAAAATTGTTTATCTGCTCCATGAAGTACGCCACAGGCAGGCCGGCGAGATTGCCAGATTGCGGATGCCCCATACCGGAGGCGAGGTGGCAATATGCACACGCCATGACCGGGTTTCCGCGTCCGTGCCGGACAACTTCGGGCATGGGAGGATGTTCGTCCGGGAACCAATCCGGCGGATTGAAGGCATCTATCCGCCCATGATCGTAGGTTTGGGAACTACCCGGCACGTGCTTGAGAGGCGCCTCATCGAAGCTCGCAGGCGGGTCTCCTACGGGAGCGGGAAATGCCCAGCCTAGATCTCCGGCGGGTTTCTGCTGTGGGGAAGCGGTTCTGATCGCAGCAACGCAAACTCCGGCCAGCACCAAAGCTCGAATGTGTATTCGCATCAAAATCGCCAGTGCCTCCATGTAGCAGTGCTAAATTCATAAACGAACATGTTCATTTTGTCAAGACTGAAAGGATTTCGCCGCGCAAAAGCGCCTTTCCTTTGGTCTCATATTCAATGGCAAAAAGCCTCTCCAGGTGAAGCGCTTCGGATAGCGCATCATTTTTCGCTTGACAATATATATGAACACGTTCATATACGAACCACATTTGTTTGCTCGGCAGGGCGTATAGTGCGGAATCTTGGGAGGGCGCAGGACGGGAGCTTCTTAGGCGGCGTCTGCGCGGGTTTCCAAGTCCGCACTTGCCCAGCGGCCAGACAGAAAGACAAGACGGGGGTGAATATGTCGAACGGTCGGTCTGAGTGGGTTCGTTTCGGCGTTAGTTTCGCAACCAGTTTGAGCAAGTTCACGGGAGTTTTGGTTTTGGTTCTCGCGGGCAGCACAGCAGCTTGGGGGCAAGCCACGGCACAGATCCACGGAACAGTTCAGGACTCCAGCGGTGCTGCGGTCCCAGATGCCAACGTGAAGGCAACACAAACCGACACCACCGTATCGAGAACCACTGTCACTGAGGCGGACGGCAGCTACGTGCTAACCGCTCTGCCGCTCGGACCGTACACCATTGAGGTAACCAAGGAAGGTTTCACCACGGCGGTGGAGAAGGGCGTAGTTCTGCAGGTAAGCAGCGATCCGATGGTGCG
>DATNIO010000006.1:0-6934 GCA_035604385.1 Verrucomicrobiia bacterium
GGCCTGCACTTCGACGACGTAAAAAAACTCCTCGACGTCCTGAACCGCTTCGCCGACCTCGGCAACACCGTCCTGGTCATCGAGCACCACCTCGACGTAATCAAGCAAGCCGACTGGATCATCGACCTAGGCCCCGAAGGCGGCGAAGGCGGCGGCCGCATCGTCGCGCAAGGCACGCCGGAGCAAGTTGCCAAGGTGAAAAAATCGTATACGGGGCAGGTGCTGGCGAGGGTGTTGAACGGGGCGAACGGGAATCACGCGTAGGTTATCCCACCACGTGATTGGTCTCGCCGTGATGATTCTATCCCCCAGCCGCGAGCGATAAATCGCCCTGGATGAGATATTTCGTTAGGTCAACTGTTTCGCCTGCTTGTATCCGGTCGAATATTTGGCGCATTTCTGCCTGTGTGTTCTGCTTGTCGAGAAATCGGAATGCTGAAGCAGCTACATATTCACGGGAAAGTTCGAAGGCGAACCATCTGCGCCGTTCGGCCTGCGCGACCTGCCCCGTTGTATTCGAGCCCGCAAAAATATCGAGGATTAGGTCACCCGGTTCGGTAAGCAAGTTGATAAAAAACTCGGGCAGCTTAGCTGGGAAACGGGCAGGGTGCTGCTTTTCCCCGATCACCTTGCAGCCGGCAAGGTATAGGCCATTCGATTCAGAATTGGAAATTTGCAGGAGATTGGGTGGTATCGCCCCACCGTTGTCTTTCCCGAAACCGCTTCCAATATCGTGGCCGGACGGGCGCACCTTCGGGGTGTAAAAGGCCGCAGGGTTCTCCAGAAGCTTCTTCATTCTATCGCTGTAGGGCGCTAGCACTTTTGTGATGTCAGCTTTGGGCCATTCAGTTTTGCTGAACCACCAAACGGTGTTAACTGCATCCTTGACCCGCATTTTTCGTTTGTTAACCCATTCAATCGGGCTGGGTAACTTCGAAGGGTTGAACCAGTAAAAATCTTCCGCGAGAAAAAAACCCAACTCATCGCAAAACCGAATCAACACCCGGAAGTTGTAGAGGCTGCGGGTTGGGACACCCTTTTCATAAGCGCCCCCGAGATCAAGGACAAAACTCCCGTCATTTTTTAGAACGCGGTGGACTTCCTTCGCAAATTGAATAAGCCAATCGATGTAGTCGGCCTGGTCTTTATTGCCGTAGGCTTTTTGGCGCTGCAAGGCAAACGGCGGAGATGTCATTACAAGGTTGACGCTTTGGTCTGGCAGCCGAGCTAGGAGTTCCAGAGAATCGCCACAATAGGCTGCCCCGAATGTTGTCGTGTAGGCGGCAGGAACGTCCAGTTTCGGGACTTTGTTTCGCATAAGAATGGCAAGATTCTAACGGAATCGCCGAAAGAAAGCTACTTTACGTCTGTAGACGCAAAGTCAGCGTCGGAGCGAACCTTCCTTCGTGCCTCGTCGCAGGAAAACCGTTCCTTCTCCTCGAAATACGTTAGCACGGAATATGCGCCGGTTGCGCGCGGAACGAAACATTTCGCAGGAAGCATTGGCTGACTTGGCCGGGCTTCACCGAACCTATATCGGCTCGGTTGAGCGCGGCGAACGGAACATCTCCATCGACAATATAGCCAAACTAGCCGTTGCGTTCGACACATCAATCAGCAAGCTGCTGGAGGATGAGCGAACATGAAGCCTCATCCAGATGCACGGGAATTAAAAAGGCTGTTCCCCGCGGTTCGCGAATATCAAAAGCTCGCCATTAAGCATGGCATCCCCGATATCTTTCAGGACAACGGCGGCAAGATTCTTCAGGTGTGCCTCGTCCTCGGGCTCACAGTGCTTAAATCTCGGGAAGGCAACGATGCCGTGGATGCTGAGGGGAATGAATATGAACTTAAAACGGTTAACCTGCTGCGAACCGATCAGTTCTCGACTCATCATCACCTGAACCCTGTCATTATCAAAAAATATAGAAAGGTTGACTGGATATTTTCCACTTACGAAGCTATTGAATTGAAGGAGACCTTTCTTCTGAAGCGAGCCACGATGGAATATTGGTACAAACGGTGGAGCGCAAAGTGGAAAGCGGATGGCGGTCGAGATATTAACAACCCGAAAGTGCCGCTATCGTTCGTTCGAAAGCACGGCAAGCAACTGTATTCCAGCGTGGGAGAAGATATTGAGGACACGATCCCGGCCAAAGGGAAAACTAAGTAGGGTTATGTATCTCCCTGGCAGGTAGCCCACCTTAAATCACTTTCTGGCTAATTCGCGCACAGCGTTGGATGATACCACCACAATACGTCAGCCTTGAGTTACGGGCTTGAGTTTTCGTGCCCGTTCCTTCGCGGGGTTCGAAGGGACGGGGTTTTGATTTGGGCTGACAAGCGGGAGAGGAAATTCATAAGCCCCACCCTTCCAAAAGACGGAAGGGTAGGCCACCCGAAATTCAAAATCAAAGCCTGGGCTACCCGCGCGAATTGACTGCAGGAATCCTCTGACAAATCGAAGCTACTTGTGGCGCGCTTCAGCCTGCGGATTTTGGGGCTTGCCAGGACAAGAGCCCACAGGCTGAAGTGACTGCGGAGAAACTCATGACGTGTCATTCCGAAGGGCTGAGTTTGCCCGAGGAATCTGCTTTTTCCTTGATTTAGCCGTGAAAAGCAGATCCCTCGCTTCGCTCGGGATGACAAAATAAACACTTTTCCGCAGCCATAAGTAAGAAAGCTTCCGGATTACGGTTAGCCCTTCTTGGTCAGTTCGGTGTAGATCACTTCGGTCAGGGTGGCGAAAGTCGGTCCGCCATTCGGATTGGGCGGCGGCGCGGCGGTGGGCTCGCCAAACGAGGTTTTGACGTCGTCGAGCGACTTGCCCTGCGCAACCATGGCCTTGATCTTGCTGTACTTGTCCTGAACGAGGTCGATCTTTTTCTGAATGTCGGCCTTGGTCATCATTTCGCCGTGGCCGGTCAGGTAGGTATCCGCGTCAAGACCAAGCATGCCCTTGGCATTTTCGATCCATCCAAGGGTGGACCCGTGCTTTTCGAGGTGAATCAAAACGTCGGGGCGGTTGGAGATCAGCATGTCGCCGCCGAAGACGATTTTTTCGCCGGGGAGATAGACGACCGTATCGCCGCTGGTGTGGCCCGGCGCCCAGTGGTGAAGAACGATATGGACGCCGTCGATGGTCAGCTTATCGGTCTTGTCGTAAGTTTTGGTAGGAAGGCGATTTTGCGGCGCGGGGTTTCTGCCGCCGGCGGACTCTTCCATTTCCTTTTTGCAGTTGGCCTGGGCAATGATGGTTAAGCCATCCGGAAATGCGGCGAGCCCGTTTACGTGGTCGCCGTCACTGTGAGTGATAATGACCGTATTCACGGCCTTGGGGGTGATTTTGGCGATTTCGGCCATCACGCCCTTTTCAGAATCCACCGTGGTCTTGGTATCCACGACAATCACGCCGGTCTTGCCCACAATGAAGCCGTCATTAGAGCCCGCCCCGCCCTGAACCCAGTACACATTGCCCTTGACGTTCGTCACTTTGAGGGGTGGAGGCTGCTGCTGCGCCCCGGCCACTTGGGCAAATAAGCATAGAGCCGCAACCGCCGCCAGCCCGAGAACTGGTCTTGCCACATTCTTCATGAATTCCTCCTCCAACATCTTTCCTCCGCAGTGGCGAACCCTCTGCCGCGTTCCGGATCCAGTCCGCTGCCTTGGTTCATGGACGCAAATCCGCGAATTTCCGTTTCACCTTCTGGAAAAGTGATCTCATTGAGTCTCGTGGCTCATTAGATGACGTTGTCGGCTCCTCCTTCCGAGTAAACTTGGTAGGTCGGGTGGCCCGGGCTTAGTGGGATTTTTAATTTGTGGGCGCCCCGTTCTTCGGTGTCGGAAGGGTGGGGCTTTTGTCGCTGATTTCCTGAATCGAGTGCGAGAAATCTTAAGGTTTGAGCAGGACGAGCTGTCTTGATTTGCTTGACAAGGCTTGATCGAAAGTCACAAGAGTTAATTGAGCGGCCATCGCAAACGCGGCGAGGTAAGAATCAGCCCAATCCTTCGGAGCGGCTTGACCCGACTGCGTTAGACCGCGAAACGCCGCTTCGATCTCCGGAGGCTCGTCCAGAAATCCGATTCGTTCATCCTGCAGCCAGCGGTCATATGTCTTCCAGGCCTCCGCCTGAGCCATCACTTCCTTCTGGCCCATCACCGCCTCGAGGGTCAGAAGCCGCAGCAACCCCAGTTGCGTGAATCTGCAAAAGAACAGGCGCCCCGACCCGCCAATCGATTCGAACCATTTCGTCGCACGGATGTGGTGGACGTGCCTCTCGATCGTGAGCGCAATCCAGACGTTGATGTCAGGGAAAAGAAATGAGGTCGTAGATTTTGGCATTGTCAAGATGGAGCGTGCCCGGCTCCTTCGATGGCACGAGCGGAAGTTTTACCCTCCGGCCGCGCCGCCGCCGAGGCGTTTTCAAGACCTGCTCCACACCCCGCAGGATCAATTCCTTCGCGGACCTGCCCTCGCTCGCGGCGCGAGACTTGAGGCGGCGGTAAACGGGATCCGGGATGTCCACGGTCGTTCGCATATTGTCATGCTACCATATTTATGGTCGATTTTTCAATAGAATGGCGAACAACGGCTTTCGGATGTTGGGTCAGACGATTGCCATTCGACGTTTGTCCTCCGCTAGCGCATAGGCAGGCAAAAAATCAATTCCCCGGATTCAATTCATCGCGGGCTTGTGAGGGCGCCGCCCGCACTTGCGCGCGGCGAAAACTGCCGCTACAGTGATTGTAGTGTCCTTGCGCGCCTGTACCCACCCCAGCGCCTTGTCACTTTGAAATGGCTTACAACGATCACAGTCCGTCCGGTGCAGCGCCCGTTAGGGCTCGTTCGAATGATCCTGTGGATAGCGCCTCGGAAGACGTTCCACCGTCCGCCATGGAGCCCCCCGCCATGGACCCTCATGAACGAGCGCCGCAGACCTTCGAGGACACTCCCGTTCCGCCGCACGCGCCGCAGTTCCGTGCTGGAATCTCCGACGATCTACGTGTGCCGTGGGGCTGGCTAGAGGTGGCGCTGTTCGCGATTCTCGGCGTGATTGCCAGCGTCGTGATCACTTGGGGAATGGCTCAGGTCGCGGTGCGGTTTTTGGGGGCGAATTCGAACGAGGTGTTTGGGGAGACGATAACCACGGCGAAGTCGGTCGTGGTGCTCATCAGCCAGGCCATACTCGACGGCTTGGCGATCCTGTACCTTTACCTGATGCTCGCTGCGCGAACGGATGCGCCGTTCTGGCCGTCGATCGGCTGGCGCGAGATGCGTCCCGGCGCGGGAAAAATTCGCGACAGGGCGCTGCAATTCCTGGCGGGCGGCGCGGTGCTGGCCATCGTGATTTCTTTCGCGGGCGGATTTTTCAATTCGAAAACTACGCTCCCAATCGAGGAGCTCTTGAAGGCGCGCGTCAGCATTTTGCTGTTCGGCGTATTGGGCGTGCTGGTTGCGCCGCTCGTGGAAGAAACGATTTTTCGCGGCTTTCTTTATCCGGTGATTGCGCGCCGGTTGGGCGTCGCCGCCGGGGTGGCGGTCACGGGGACGCTTTTTGGGTTGATGCACGCCGCGCAGTTGTGGGGCGGGTGGGGGCAGATTGCGCTCTTGATTCTGGTGGGCGTCGTGCTGACGTGGGTGCGCGCGCGGACCGGCACCGTGGCGGCCAGTTATTTTGTGCACCTCGGTTACAATGGCTTGCAGCTCGTCGGTTATCTGATTTATGTCGTCAGCGGAGTGCATCACTAAAGACGCTGGGCAGAAACCCAAATTTCAGCGGCTATTGTAGAGGCCGCCTTCGGGCGGGCACTGTTGTTCCAAACATGTGCTCGCCTGAAGGCGAGCGCTACATGGCCGGGTGCGGTCGAGCGGACTCTGGAAAATCCGGAGGCAATTTCTAAATTTTATGAATGTCGCACAGCCCATTGAATGGACCGGCAAGGGTGTGGTCATGCTCGACCAGCGCCGCTTGCCGGGAGAAGTGATCCGCCACACCTACACGGACTATCGCGACGTCGCGGCGGCGATCAAGGACATGGTGATACGCGGCGCGCCGGCGATTGGCGTGGCCGCGGCGATGGGCGTCGCCCTCGGCGTTGAGCGCTCGAGCGCGCGCACGCTCGAAGAACTTCGCGCGGAGTTTCCCGGCATCTGCCGGACGATCAAGCAAACGCGGCCGACGGCCGTGGACCTGTTCTGGGGCGTTGAACGCATGACGCGCCGGTTCGATCAACTCTTGGCGGCGAATTCGCCGCTCGATGCCGTGCGGCGCGCGATGGTGGAAGAGGCGCGCGCGATTCATGCCGAAAAGCGCGCCATCGATGAAGCGATGGGCCGCTTCGGCGCGGAGCTGATGCCTGCGGCGGGCCAGGTCATGACGCAGTGCAATGCGGGCGCGCTCGCCACCGCGGGGATCGGCTCGGCGCTAGGCGTGATTCGCGTCGCGATCGAGCAGGGCCACAAGTTGAGCGTGCTCGTGCCGGAAACGCGGCCCTACCTGCAAGGCGCGCGGCTCACCGCATGGGAATTGCACGAAGGCGGCGTGCCGCTCACGCTGATCACCGACAACATGGTGGGACATTTCATGAAGACCGGAAACGTGAGCGCGGTCGTCGTGGGCGCGGATCGCATCGCGGCCAACGGCGACACGGCTAACAAAATCGGCACGTACCAGATTGCAGTGTTGGCGCGCGAGCATGGCGTGCCGTTCTACGTCGCCGCGCCGGTTTCCACATTCGATCTCACGATTTCCTCCGGAGAGCAAATTCCCATTGAAGAGCGTTCCGCCGAAGAAGTGACGCACATCCGCGGCGTGCGCATCGCTCCCGATGTGAAGGCAGCGCATCCTGCGTTCGACGTCACGCCCGCGCGACTCATCACCGCCATCATCTGCGAGCGCGGCGTCGCCCGCGCGCCGTATACGGATTCTTTGCG
>DATNIO010000007.1:0-59628 GCA_035604385.1 Verrucomicrobiia bacterium
TAGCTCGTGTCGTGAAATAACGCGAGAGCTCCCGCCGGTTCGCCATTCTGTTGCAGAGGAACAGCATGAATGTGCAGCGCCAAAACTTCATCGTTGCCCATTTTGTCCACGCGCGTCTGGCGCACAAACGCGTCCTGCTCCTTGTCCTTCCCGGCGGCAGTCTTCACAACGTCCGGCCAACTCTGGAAGACCGATGCAATTCCCTGCGTGATCGCCAGCGTCCCTCCCGAGGCGTCGTACACGGCAACGCCTTTTAAGTGCTCGCGGTCGGCAAATCGCTCCACCAGTCGTTGCAAATTCCTGTCCGGCGCGGAAGCCAGCAAAGGTTCCACATTTTCCTGCAAGCCCTCCCCAAGAATTTCCGCTCTCCGCGACAAATCACTCCTCAGGATGCGCCGCTCCGTCCGCACCTGGTACCAAGCGAACAGCAAAGACACCACGGCAACGCTCACGATCAGGGGCAGGACCATTTTCAGGGCCGTGCGCATCGATTCTCCTCTACTGTCTGTCCCGAGGATGAGCCGCGCCGGGTTGGGTGCGGGCGGCCTAAATTAAGTCAAATTGCCGTTCGTTTTTTGCTCGAAATAAATGGACCCTCGTTCACATTTTGCATGACAAGAGTCGAGGTGTCCGTCAGGTGTTTACCGGATTTCCGGCCAGGTCATGACTGTAAGAGGATATCTGCATCTTGTGAAGGCATCCTCACGTAATCTTTCATTCTTAACAGGAAAAACCCCCCAATAGCTGCCTTCTTTAGCACAGTCCAGCCGGGCTTCAAAACACTTCCTCTCAGCGATCTCCACGATTCCAGCCTCTGGAATCACCACTCTTTGCAAGGCGATTGCAGGACAGGGTACAATGAATTTTTGAGCGTGCCTGCAGGATGCCCCCATACTGCGCGCACGTGCATCTCATACGCAGGGCCTCGGAGCCCGCCCCGGAGAAGGAAGCTTATTCCGAAGGACACTGAAGGGTTGTGATGCGAGTCGATACCCTGATCGACCAAGTTGTTGCCAAGTTCATCGGCACCAAGCACGAGCGCGACCTGAAGGTGATCCAGCCGCTGGTCACCCGGATCAACGCGCTCGCGCCGGAGTTTGAGAAGCTGAGCGACGCCGAGCTTCTGGAGAAAACGGTGCAGCTGCGGACCGAGGTGCAGGGGCGCCTCGGCAGCATTCCGCTGGAAGATCCGGACTTCAAAGAGCGCTGCAAGGATGCGCTGGAACCCGCGCTGGTTCCGGCCTTTGCGCTGGTGCGCGAAGCCGGCCGTCGGAAGCTGGGCATGCGCCATTTCGACGTGCAATTGATCGGCGGCATCGTCTTGAACGAAGGCAAAATCGCCGAAATGAAGACGGGCGAAGGTAAGACGCTCGTCGCCACGCTTCCTGCCGTCCTCAACGCGCTCACAGGCCGGGGCGTGCACATCGTAACCGTGAACGATTACCTGGCGCGGCGCGACGCGGAGTGGATGAGCCCGATCTACCGCGCGCTGGGCATGACCGTCGGCGTGATCGTCCACGATCTGAGCGACGTCGAACGGCGCGCGGCGTATGGCGCGGACATCACCTACGGCACGAACAACGAATTCGGATTCGATTACCTCCGCGACAACATGAAATTCGATTTGGTGGACTGCGTTCAGCGCGGCCATCATTTCGGGATCGTGGACGAAGTGGACTCGATCCTGATCGACGAGGCCCGCACCCCGCTGATCATTTCGGGTCCCGCCGAGGAATCCACCGACAAGTACTACCGCATCGACAAAATCATCCCGAAGTTGATTCAGGACATCGATTACATCGTCGAGGAAAAGCACAGAACCGCGACGCTGACCGAAGAGGGCGTCAGCAAAACCGAGAGGCTGCTGGGGCTCGGCAACATGTACGACCCGCAGCACATGGAAACGATTCACCACGTCTATCAGGGACTCCGCGCCCACACGCTCTATAAACGCGATGTCGAATACGTGGTCAAGAACGGCGAGGTCGTTATCATCGATGAATTCACGGGACGCGAAATGCCCGGCCGCCGCTGGTCGGACGGATTGCACCAGGCCGTGGAAGCGAAAGAAGGCGTCAAGATCGAGCGCGAGAATCAGACCCTCGCGACGATTACCTTCCAGAATTATTTCCGGATGTACAAGAAACTTTCCGGCATGACCGGAACCGCGGAGACCGAGGCCACCGAGTTCAACAAAATTTATAAACTGGATGTATCGCTGATTCCCACGAACCGAACGCTCC
Source organism: Verrucomicrobiia bacterium (assembly GCA_035604385.1). Taxonomy (GTDB): domain Bacteria; phylum Acidobacteriota; class Terriglobia; order Acidiferrales; family UBA7541; genus Palsa-360. The sequence goes on from DATNIO010000007.1 coordinate 2,244, forward strand.
GCCGCGAGGAATTTTCGGACGTGGTGTACCGCACGGCCGGCGAAAAATATGAAGCCGTGGTCAACGGCATCCTGCAGGAGGACAACACTCACGCGCACGGGATCCGGCAACTTCACGAATCGGGCCAGCCAGTGCTCGTCGGCACAATTTCGATCGAAAAATCCGAGCATCTGGCGAATCTTCTGAAAAAGGCGGGCATTCCGCACCAGGTCTTGAACGCGAAGCAGCACGAGCGCGAAGCAAAAATAATCTCTCAGGCGGGGCGCAAGGGCGCGGTCACGGTTTCAACCAACATGGCGGGCCGCGGCACCGACATTTTGTTGGGCGGGAACCCCGAAGCGATGACCCGCGAGCATTGCTTGCACGAAAGGCTCGCGATTCCGTACATCGCGGCGCCGGCAGTGATCGGCGGAGAAGGCTCCGACGGCAACACGTCGCCCAATATGGTGTTGTTCCAACAGGAGGGCAAGATTTTTCAGGTTCCCGCGGATCAATGGAAACCCATCTACGATATCTATGCGGAGCAATGCCGCGCGGAGCACGATGAAGTGATCGCTCTCGGCGGCTTGCACATTCTCGGCACCGAGCGCCACGAAGCGCGGCGCATCGACAATCAGCTCCGCGGGCGCGCCGGCCGCCAGGGCGACCCGGGCTCCTCCCGGTTTTTCCTTTCGCTCGAGGACGATTTGCTGCGCGTGTTCGGCGGCGAGCGCGTCAAGGCGCTGATGTACCGGCTGGGAATGACCGAGGGAATTCCCATTGAGTCCAAGCTCATTTCACGCCGCATCGAAAATGCGCAAATGGCCGTCGAAGCCCAGAACTTCGAGGCGCGCAAGCACCTGCTCGAATATGACGACGTGATGAACAAGCAGCGCGAGACGATCTATTCGATTCGCCGCTCCGCCCTCGAAGGAAAAGAACAAAAAGATTACGCCCTGGGCATCGCGGAAGACATTGCCCGCGAACTGGTGGAAACTTCCTGCCCGGCAAGCGAGCATCCGGGCAAATGGAACGTCACCCAATTTGCCGCCGAAGTGCTGAACCAGTACGGCATCGATGTGAAGGCTGCCGGAATCGACGCGGGCAAGATGAACCACGCGGAACTGGCGGACACACTTGTCGAGCGCGTCAAGGAGCGCTACGCCGAAAAGGAAAAGCTGTTCGGCGAGCAGATGATGCGCTGGCTCGAGCGGCGGATCATTCTGGATATCGTCGACACGCAGTGGAAAGACCACCTGTTAACGCTCGACCACTTGAAGGAAGGCATTGGCCTGCGCGGGTACGGACAAAAAGATCCGCTCGTCGAATTCAAAAAGGAAGCCTTCCTTCTTTTTGAGGACATGATGGGGCGCATCGACACCGAGACGGTTCGCTACCTTTTCCTGGTTCAGCCCGCACGCCCCGAAGACGAAGCCAGGGAAATCGAGCGACGCCAGCGCCGGCAACAGCAGGAAATGAAGCTGCAAGCAGGAGCCGCGGAAGCCGAGCAGCCAAAGCCGGTCCGCACCGGAGCAAAAATCGGCCGGAATGACCCATGCCCTTGCGGGAGCGGGAAGAAATATAAAAAGTGCCACGGCGCTGCCGCTTGACGGACATATTCATCCCATCACGACATAAATTACCAGAGCATCTTCGCAAGGGCGAACCGGCTGTCGCGCAGCAAAATGAAAAGGCCGGCATAGAGCGAGGCTTCCTCGTTAAATGCCGGCCATTGAAGAAAGATTGCCGCGTCCTTTAGAAATTGAGAACTATGCCTGTCCCGACAGAATAATTTTTTGAAAACCCCGGCGCCCCGATGTTCGTTCCCATGAAGTCGCCTTGAACTCGCCAATAGATGCGCCCGCCGCCGATCTTATAGTCCACTCCCCCGCCTCCCATGAACGCGGCGTGGGAATTGTTGCCAAGCACGTCCGATTGAGTGAAGCGGAAGCGCTCCCAACCAACAAGCACATGGACCCACGGCTCGAAGTGGTGGGTGTTGTACACGGAAACGTGGGGTCCACCGCCAAGGAATAGCGAATTCGCGGTAATGCTGGGACTCGACCCCGAATGACCGAATCCAGCGATGGCAGTGCCTTCCACACCGAACCAGTTCACAAAATATCTTGTGACGTCCGCTTGATAGCCCAAATTATGGAATTTTTGGCCCAGGACATTGTATTGCAAAAATTGGAACCCCACGCCCAATTGCCACGGCTCGCGATCGGCGGGAATGAGCGACGCGGGAGCGGCGGGTTCACTGGCCGGACTGCTGGCATCGAACGCCGCTGTAGAATCCTGTGCTGACGCTGTGAGAGAAAAACAAAACAGCGCCGCGCATAGAATTGTTAACTTGCGCATACGGATGACCCTCCTCGCATCCCAAGGTGCGACTGCGTTGGCCCACCCATCATCGCCTCGGTGGTAAGGCGTGTCCATGCTAATCCGCATAAGAGTTTCCCGGCAAGTCAATACTCTTGCTTCGTGGAAGAGGGTTCCTTGCGCCTCATCCTTCACAATTCCAGCCGGGTCTGAAATACTCCCTGCTTCCACACGCAGGATAGATTCTATCCGGTTTGCCCAGCCACGCAGCTCGCCCTTCTGCGGGCAGATTGTTCGCAGCCTCGCCAAAACAATGGAGATGCAGGGTCTTCCCAAGTTGGCAGCAGGCGTGCTCACTTCACCCCTATAGCTCCAAGGAAGATTGAGGTGTGGCCCATGACGACTCCTAGTCGCAACAGTTACTCCGAAAAGTCTGTGATCGAACTCCCCGCAAGCTTCGGCGAAGGCGGCCAGAGTCTGGATAGCTACCTCGTGGACTCAACGCAAGAGCTCAATGCGATTACTGAGCTCGTAAGCCGGGGAGAAACCGCTGACCGCGATGCGCGCGACTGGATGCTCGCACAGGTGGATTTCATTGTGGAAACCATCGGGAGCGAGAACCTTGAATTGGGTGATGAAATGCGCTCGAATCTACTGCAATTGCTTTTGGCAATTGCTAATTTGAACGAGCAGATCCGCCACCAAGCTTCGCTTGCCCTCTAGCTCCGTGGGTGGGGTATCCTTGCGGAACACAAGCCTTCCCCTCTTCTTGTTTGGGAGTCCACTCAGGTCCAAAATATGACCCGGTAGCCTTGCAGTTGCCCAGGACTGCAATTTCTGCCTTTTATGCGCGATTTGCGTGTGCGACACACGCTCGAAATCCAGTATGCATACAAACTTAAATTCAGAGACGTCAGGGAATGAGCAGTCCTTCTCCATGCGCTTCGAGGTGAGTCTGCCCGCCGATGTCACGGCCATTTCGCCTGTGGTGGGCTGGGTCATGCGGCTGGTCGGGGAATTGGAATATGCCTCGGGCAAGGAATTTGAAATTGAGATGGCGTTGCGCGAAGCGCTGGCCAACGCAATCCTGCACGGTTGCAAGGGCGATCCTGCCAAGAAAATCGAATGTTCCGTGACCGGTGATCGAGAAGAGGGCATCGTGATCGTGGTTCGCGATCCGGGCAGCGGGTTCGACCCCAAGTCCATCCCCTCGCCTACTGACGAATCCAATTTGCATTCCGAGCATGGCCGCGGCATTTTGCTGATCAACAAGCTGATGGATGAAGTGAAGCACGAACAAAACGGTACCGTAATCCGTATGCGCAAATTTTGATTCCCATGGCTGTCAAACTACCCACGAAAACTCCGGACGCGCCTCCCGACAAACCCGCGGAGAACAAGTTTGATCCGTTCCGGCCCGATATGCCGACAATTCCCGGCGTGGGTCCGGGGGCTCGCCAGGGTGGACGCAGTTTGGGCGGCTTCGACGCGCAGCGCCTGTTGCAAATCGGCGGCATCGCTGCCGCCGTCGTGTTGATCGGCGCCGTATTATTCTGGTGGGTGAAGAGCAAGTCCCACGGCGAAGCCAATTCTTCCTCTTCTGACGCTGACGCAACGGCGCAGACCGCGCCTACTCCGCCGCTGCCAAATCCCATTCCAGCAGTTCACGAAGGGCCAACCTTGGCCGCGACGATGGATGAATTATCCAAACCGTGGGCCGCAAAGAAATTCACTTTCCTGAATCCTTTGACACTGGAAAATATTCCCGCCATGGTGATCCGGCTTCCCGGCGGAGAATACTGGGCGTTTTCCCTCCAGGGACCATTTGGCCGCTGCGAATTGGAATTCGTGACCGATCTCGGACGGCTCGCCTCGAAATTTAAATTCAATGCCAGCCATCCCATGGTCGTGAATTCGTGCGACGGCACCGTGTACGATCCCTTGAAAGTCGGGGCTCTCGGAGGCAACACCTGGGTCCGGGGAGCGATCGTGCAGGGCAGCGGTCTGCGCCCTCCGATTTCTATCGACGTTAAGGTGATTGGCCGCTCTATTTTCGCCGACAGTATCGAGTAAACTCGCAGGCAATCATCCCCTAAACCCTGGCGCAGCACAGCTTCAAGGTCGAGTCATTCCCGACAAAGGTTCGTGCAGCGGCATCATGGTGGACCTGCGCCGTCGCAACTATCGAGCAATAGCCGACTCCCACTACGCAAACCGCCAGGATCCGATCGCGCTCCATAGGTTCCAATCTGGTAAGAGCAAGGCCGTATTGGGACAGGAGCATACCCAAAGCATGCCATCTGTTCCGAATTCGCGCTAATCCACTGATTGAGCGGCAGATAGCGAAGGAGTTCTTAATATTTTGGCACAGTACGTGCATCTTCCCCCGCGGGGACAGGATGAGAAGTATTTCAAGCAAATTCACAGTCTTGCAGCTTGGCTGTGCGTTGCTAGTGGCGTCGATCTTGTATCCACTGATGGATCGACTGCTGTCACGACAGCTCACGGAAGATTTTACAAACCATGGTGACGTAGTCGCTGAACTTCTCGCCAAGTCCGCGGAGTCGGGGCTGTCAAATGGGGACATTGAATCGGTAAAGTCCCTGCTGGGCGCCAGCATTGGAAGCCAAGATGTGGAATGGGCCATCATTACGTCCCCGGACGGGAAAGTCCTGGCCCACACGTTCGAACTCACCTTCCCAGAACAACTGAAGAATCCCCGCGATGAGCTGAGCAACCACTCCTTCGTGCGGCTGCCCTGGGACACGATGGACTCCGTGGTATTTGTCCAGCCCGTGCTCAATGGCCGCGTAGGTATGGTGTACCTCGGATTCGACCAGTCGAACCTGATCGCCTCGATTCATCGAATGGAAATCGTCACGGTGTCTTGCATTATGGGAGTCATGCTGTTGATGACGGTCGTCTTTGTGGTGATGACCCGCCGAATCGTCGCGCCGGTTCAAGCGCTCATTCAGGCTGCCAAAAAACTCGGCGAGGGCGAACAAGCCAATTTTCATGCCCTGCCGATCCGATCCACCGATGAGATCGGAATTCTGACGGGATCTTTCAACACCATGTCGATGCAGATCCGGGAACATCAGGGAATGCTGGAAAAACGGGTCCGGGAGCGTACGCAGGAATTGATGGCGGCGAACTCCAAGCTGGCTCAAAGCATTCTCGAACAAAGGACCGTCGAAGCTCAGTTGATCAAGGCCAGGGAACAGGCGGTCCAAGCGAGTCTGGCCAAGAGCTCTTTTCTCGCCAACATGAGCCATGAGATCCGCACCCCCATGAACGGAGTGATCGGCATGACCGAGCTCGTCCTGGATACGGAGCTGACCAAGGAGCAACGCGAGTATTTGGATATGGCGAAAATGTCAGCGGACTCCCTCTTGACGTTGCTCAACGACATCCTGGACTTTTCCAAGATAGAAGCGGGAAAGCTGGAGCTGGAAGCCATCGATTTCCACGTGAGAGACATGCTCACGAACACCGCCAAGCTTCTTGGCCTGCGCGCTTGTGACAAAGGGTTGGAAATGGTCTGCCACGTATTCCCCGAAGTGCCGGACGGCTTGCAGGGCGATCCCACGCGCCTGCGCCAAGTCCTGGTGAATCTCGCTGGGAATGCAATCAAATTCACAAAGCAGGGGGAAATCGTGCTCCGCGTAGAAAGAGAAGAAGAGTCCAATGCCGAGGTTTTGCTCCACTTTTCGGTGCAGGACACCGGCATCGGAATCGCTCCGGAAAAGCAGGCCGCGATCTTCGAGCCGTTCACGCAGGCGGACAATTCCATGACCCGGCGGTTTGGTGGTACGGGCCTGGGCCTCACGATTTGCATGAAACTCGTGGAAATGATGGGCGGACGAATGTGGTTGGAGAGTGAATTGGAGAAGGGCAGCACGTTTCATTTCACAGCGCGCTTCGCCATGACAAAAGGCATATCCAGAGTTCCGGACTCCGTGGACGTGCAAGCGCTGGCCGGCGTACCCGTGCTCGTGGTGGACGACAACCGGACCAACCGCCGGGTCCTGGAGGAGATGGTTGCCTCATGGAAGATGAAACCCGTTTTGGCCGATGGGGGGGCCGCCGCGCTATCGAGCTTGGAGCAAGCCGCCATACTGGGACGGCCCTTCCCTCTGGTGCTTCTTGACGCCCAGATGCCGGAAATCGACGGCTTCCAGGTGGCGTATAGGATCAAATCCGATGTTCGGCTCGAACAACCAAAACTGATCATGCTGACCTCGACTGGCGTCCGCGGTGATGCAGTGCGCTGCCGGGAACTCGGGATCGAAGCGTACCTGAACAAACCGATCGATCGCTCGGATCTTCTCGCCGCAATCAAGATTGTTTTGGGATCGACACCCAACGCGGCGGAAGTGACCGGCCTCGTTACGCAGCACACGTTGAGAGAACATCGAAAGTGCTTGCACATCCTTCTGGCTGAAGACAACCCGGTGAATCAAACGCTCGCCGTCCGGATTCTAGAAAAGAGAGGGCATTCGGTGAAGATCGCTGAAAACGGCAAGGAGGCTCTGAAGCTCCTGGAGAAGGAAACCTTCGACATCGTCCTGATGGACGTGCAGATGCCGGAAATGGACGGATTTGCCGCGACGCAGGCTATCCGCGAGGAAGAACTAAACACCGGGAAGCACATTCCTATTATCGCCATGACGGCCCACGCCATGGTGGGAGACCGGGAACGATGCCTGGCCGCAGGCATGGATCATTACGTGACGAAGCCGCTTCAAGTCAAGGATCTGATCGCCACGATCGAGGACGCGGTCCTATCCCCACAGAAACAACCGCCTCTTGAAATGGAAACTCGGGAGACGTTTTGAGTTTCTCTAGCGCGTTGTATTCATCGGGTGAAAACGGCTGCTACGAATTCTCGGGCTGGGCAATGAAAGCGAGGTTTCCAATGCGCACGCGGATCAGCCGACTGGCATGGATCGCGGTGATCTCCGTGATCCCAACGATGTCGCGGGCGCAAGACTTCAAACTCTTCTCGCGCGACTTTCAAATCCACGGGTTCGGCTCGCAGGGGTTCGTATATACAAGCCAGAACAACTGGCTGACGATGAATACGAGCCAGGGCAGCGGCGCCTTCACCGACTTCGGCTTGAATGCGTCGATGGTCATAACGGACAAATTCCGTTTCGGCGCGCAGTTGTACGATCGCGACATCGGCCAGATCGGGAAGTGGCATCCCGAAGCGGACTGGGCTTATCTGGACTACCGATTCGAGGACTGGATGGGAGTGCGCGCCGGAATTGTCAAAACCACGTTGGGATTGTACAACGACACGCAGGACTTGGATTTCGTGCACACCTGGGCCATTCTTCCACAGTCCATCTACCCGTTGGATTTGCGGTCTTCAACGATCTCCCATGCCGGCGTAGATATCTACGGCAGAATCAGGCCTGGTCGGAAGCTGGGCAAGTTCCATTACACGATTTATGGAGGCGAGCGGCGGCAGGATCCGTATGGCGGATTCGTTTTAGGTCTTGCATCGGTGGGGCTCACGTTGCACGCCTATGGCGGATGGGTAGAGGGTCAAGATTTAAGGTGGGAAACTCCGGTCGATGGACTCTTGGTTGGCGCATCCCTGATGAACCAGCACATTACTGGACATGGAGAGCTGACGGGATCTTCCGCCGGAATCACGTTCCTTTCCGGGCTGCTCTCTTTGCCGATTGGTTCCCAGGAGCGCGAACATTCCAACAAAGACGACTATTACCAATATTATCTGCAATACACGTGGAGGGCCCTGCGATTTGAGGCTGAGTACCGCAGGGAGTTCCGCAACGAATGGGTGGGATACTACCTCCCCGGTTCAACGGACCTCGCCGTGACCTTCAACGCGGTCTCGGATAGCCGCTCCTGGTACGGCTCGGCGGCCTATCGAATCTCGAAGCGATTGGAAGTCGGCAGCTATTTCTCCTGGTTCATCGCGAACTGGCCCGTGGACAAATCTCTGCCGACGAACCACGTGTATGACCGTGCCGTGACGGCGCGGTTCGACCTGACCAGCCACTGGTTCATGAAATTGGAAGGCCATTTTATGGACGGATATGGAGCCTTTGACTCGATCCGCGGGTTCTACGGGCAGCAAAATCCAAACGGGCTGTTGCCGGCCACCAATGCCCTGGTCGCCAGGACCGGATTCAGTTTCTGACGGGACGAGGAAATGGACAAGAGTATGAGAACCCTGCGATTCTTCTTCCTCGCTGCATGCTCGTTCGGCGTCTTCTCTATTTCTGTCCGTGGGGGAGAGAATGTAAAGATCATTGCAAACTCGAGAATCAAAGCGTCGGCGATTACCGCTTACGAACTCAAGAGCATCTTCCTTCGGGAAACGAATTCATTGGGAGACGGCACTCACGTGGAGCCGGTGCTCGAAAAGGACGGCCCCGTCCATGAATCCTTCATCAAGGAGTACTTGGGCAGATCGGATGCGGCGCTCCAATCCTACTATCGCAGCTTGATTTTCACCGGGAAGGCATCCATGCCGAAAACGGTCGGATCCGATGACGAAGTCATCGGATACGTGGAAAGAACTGCGGGCGCCATCGGATACGTCAGCGCAGGCGCCAATACGGCGGGGGTGAAAACACTCGAGATCAAGTGACGCGGAAGACGCGGCTGTGGCTCAGTTGGACAGCGCGTCTGCCTCCCGGCAATGGTTCTCGGTGCGTTGGCCCGCTGGACGCACGCAGACTTGATCTTCATCGAATAGAAACTCTTCGGGCCCCGCAAGGCGGCGCGATTCCAGAAGTTCATTTCTGCGGCAATTTCTGGTTCCGGATGTGCGATCTCCACTCAATCAATTCCGCCAGCAACGCTTTTTCCACGGTGGATGCAATCCGCAGCACGATCGGCCATGTCTCGGATAGTTCCAACTGTTTGTCCCATTGCACCAGCATGCGATGCATTTCCCTGTAGCGATCCCGGCGGCGCACATAGTCGTTGACCACCACGAGCGACCCGGCCACGGTCGCGACTTGGAAGAAGAGCGCAACTGACAGCGCCAGCTCCGGCCTCACCCGCGCTGAAATGGAATGGTTCAGGCCATGCGCGTTGAGCAGCAGCCAGAAGTCGAGCCCTGCGGCAAGAATGGTGCTCGCCCAGGTGACAACCCGGTATCGGCGCGCCCACGCGGCCGCGTGATTTGCGTGGCGCGTAAAATAGGCGATCTGATGCTGCACCCGCTCGCTTCTGTAGAGCCGCTTAAATTCTTCGAGATCGTTCTTGTGCGCCGCGCGATCCGACATTTTCAGAAAATTCAGCGACGTCAGCATCCCGGCGAGATCGGGCACAACCTCTGGTCCAACAACCTCGTAGAGCGCCGGCGTCCACCAAAGAGCCAGGCACGAGCGGCAAATTTCCGCGGCGGTCCGCATCCTCGTCCATGCAACTTGGCGGCGATCGAGTCTCAGGACCGTTGGCAGCGAGGCGGCCATGACTCCAAACGCCGTTCCCATCCACAGCCAGACCACGCTGCTGCCGGTATACGCGGTCTTTCCGCTCAGCACGGCGGCGGCGGCAGTGCAGAAGATTGGGATCGCGGCCATCCGGCGAAACTGCGGAGCGACGCGGCTGGCATTTTCATCCAACTTGACGAACCACGCGTTCGCCAGATCGCGAGGGAAGCCTGCGGGCATGGGGAGGGCGGGTCCGGGCAATCCGTTCAGGAAGCGCATTTCCGGATCATTCAGGATTTCAGGACTCACGTTGAATTGCTGCACCGCGCCGGTCGCGCTGTGAATCCAAATGACCGGCCGCCCTTGTTCCTTCGCAAAGTGAACCATGTCCGCCGTGCCGCCCAATCCCTGGCTGGGCTCTCCGTCCCACAGCGCGATGAGCAACTGACTCTCTTGCACCGTTTCGATGCCGCATTCGTAATAGCGCTCCGTCAATTTCTCTCCCGCGCCGGTGACTTCCACCGACAGCGCCTTCTTGAATACGCATTCCGCGCGGGCCCATGAAGGTTCGTCAAAATCATCGCGGAATTGTTCCTTCGGCAGAGGCAAAAAAACGCGGATCGGAAGATTCAGCTCGATGCAGGTTTCCGCAAACAGCAAGTCTCCACCGGCAGCGGCGGACGTCACGCCATAAACAACTCCCGGAACTTTCTCGATCCATTCCAGGAGCACCTTCCGAATGGCTTCGCGACTTTTGGCTTCATCCGGAAGTTTGCGATGCCCGGTGAAACCTATGGCCAAGGCGACGGGCAAGTGGAGGGAAGTCGGGGGTGGATGGCTCATGGAGGTCATTCAAATGGGGAGGGCGCTTCCCCGTTCGGCGTTCTTCAATCCCTACTCGATCCGCAAGAGTGATTTCATGAGGACCACGACGTAGGGATTGACAGTCGACATCAAGTAGTAGAGTTCGAGTTCGGAGCCTTGCACTTTGGTCCAGCGCTCCACGATATAGGGAGCGACTGCTCCGCCGCGAATATCCGCGGCGTTTACTCGATTCCTCTGTCCCAGGACTGGCCCTGCCAGACCGTCGTCAATTTTTCTCATGGGACCATGTATGAATCTTCCGAGGGCGTTGTCACGCACGGGGTTGAACAAGATCTCAGGCTCGCTCCACGGTCCCCACGGGGTCCGCGAGTAGGAAAACGCGATCCCATTGGGCTGCGTCCGGCGGTCGTAGGTCATCAACCACAAACCCAGGTCTTTGCACCAGGTGACGGACAAGTCTCCGAGCGTGCCATCCTTCACAATTGCAGACGCGTCCGATTCGTTGTCGCTCCAGGTCGGAGCGTTTGACGCGTCCAGCCCCGCGAAATAGCGAATTCCCTTGCCCGCCTCAAATTGGCTCGCGGGGACGATCGACAGATACGCGTCGCTCTCGCGGTATCGGCCCGTTCCCCAAGTGAGAATGAAAGGGCCGCCGGAAGGAAGCCCCGCGATGGTTCCCGGCTGGGCATGCATGGACATTCTTATGAATCGCCCGTCGGGAAGTTCGGAAATAGTGCGAATCGTTTGGAACGTCTCCGGAGCGGCAAACTTGGTGAGGACGGAGCGTTCGGTAGCGCGGCCCTTCGTGAAATTCGTGCTGATGGCCACGTACAACTGCCCGTCCAGGCTGATTCCAGCCACTGGCACATCCATCGGCGCCATCGTGACGCCGGTCGGCTGCACGGCGATGTTTTTGCCGCCGTTCGTCAGGAAATCCAAGTGAACGCCGCCGTTGGGATTCGTTGTGTCCGTAGTCGCGATTGTGTTGGATAACCCGGGAGAGCGGCCCAGGGTCGGTCCGAACAGAAAATAAATGTGACCTTGGTGCTCAAAAGAACTGCCAAGCTCCGTGCCCTCGACGCCGAATCGCGTGAAGGTCTGGTTCGCGGTCGGCTTGTGCCGCTCCTTGTCCTCATCTCCGATAAGCTGCTCGAGCTTCACAGTTGAATCATCCACGTAATGGAGGGCCACTTCGCGAGGGGGCTTCGCAGGGCGAGCCGCGGGAGGAGGCGCGGAGGGAGCCGCGGCGGGAATTGCGGCAGGAACACCGGAAAGGGCTGCCGAAGCAGCTGTGCTCGCAGGCGCGAGGAGCTTTTTCGGTTTGTCGGCCCCGGCTGCGGGAACGACCGCGGGAACGGCCACGGGAGCTATGGCAGGCAGCGCGGCCGGTGTCGTCTTCGACGCTACGATTTGCGTCGTTGCCGTGCTCCGCTGGAACTTGGAACGGTACGTCAAGAACCCGAGAATCAGGACGACCGCAGCCAAGCCGCCGATCACGAAGTATTCCCAACGGGGCCGTGCCGGATGTTGTGTGACGCGTGCCGGAGCCGGCGCGGCTGGCGCGTTCGCAGGAACATGTGCTGGGCCTGCATGCACTTCGGTTCTTGCGTCACCTCGCGAAAGCAGCGTCTGCACATTCGCCGCCAGTCTCTGAAGGTGCACTTCCAGCGGCGGCGTCAGCGCGTCGAGCCAGTGGACGCTGCCGATAAAGTAATCCAGCGACTTGGCCGGCGCGACATCCTCGATGCGCAACGGCATGACGGTCACGCCTTGGCTGACGGCGCGTTCAATCTCCTTGGGAATATGGCCGGACAAATTGGCCTTCGAGGAAAAGACGAGCACCATGATGCGGCACTCATGAATGGCGTCAATAATGGCTTCGCCGTAGTGAATTCCGGGAAGAACATCGCGCGGCGCGATCCAAACACGAATCCCGTGAGACTCCAGCGTCGCGCAAACGGCATCCGCCACAGTCTTATCTCCGGAGGCATAGCTGACAAAGACATCATGCGCCATGGACGGCAACTTCCTTTTTATGGTGCGGCTTGGTGGAGACGTTCCGGCCGGATTCTAGCACGACCCTGCTCGGTTTGGAGAGGGTATGCAGGCCGCCGGCAGGGAATGATTTCCCTAGCAGGCTATTTCGTTCCGTGCGTTCCCCGGCGAGAGGCAGTTCAAAAATTGAGCACGGGAATGCGCGCAAGCAGGCGTGCATGATATAAAGGAACTACGCGGCTGTAGCTCAGCTGGATAGAGCGCGTGCCTCCGAAGCACGAGGTCGGGCGTTCGAGTCGCCCCAGCCGCACCATTTCCTGGCCAAATCATCTGCCCATTTCCTCCGCAGCGGACGAAGGAGCGGCCAACCGGAAGACCCAAATCACTTTAACTGAGCGTGCCTCGCCTTTTTAGATTCTGGACGTAGACGCAGATCGCCAACTGTATCCCCATAGCGAAGAATGCTCCAGTGCTCCCCCCCGGCATCGACTGAACCTCTGTTATCCTAGTCCTTAGATCGTATTGCCACACATGCGAAGCTACTCCGACCGCAAGCAATAACCAAAAAAGATAGGTTGCCTGTCTTCGGAGCAGAAAGAGGGCTACGGCGGCGGATACCGAGAGTAGCGGTTGGACTACTGTGAAGACGTAATCGATCGTGCTCAAGCTTCCAATGTACGCCTTTAGTTGCGGAGTCATTGGGATTACACCTGAGAAAGTCAGGTACGCCAACAAGGAGGCCACCACAAAACTTATTGTGTACCAGACGGAGATGACCCACACCCAACCCGGTCTTTTTTTCGTCGATGGGACTCCATTCCCAGGTCCGCGATCGTAAATGGTTCGTGGCTTTTCCGAAGGGACTTCGGCCACAACGGATTGGGTCAGTTCCTTAGTTGTTCCATTTTGGCTTTTCGAGGATAGGGGCCTTTCTTCCGTTTCTAAGCAGCCCTCTACGGAGCATTCCCAAATAGCCTTGCTCCCGTTTCTCCTGGCGATAAACTTATGGCCGTGCCCGTCTTTGGTGCAAAGCACGTGTTCCAACGGCTGCTGAGATGGTTGCCCTTGGGAAAGTCTGAAGTAATCCGATGCAGACCGCCAGTGCAAATCACAGCCGGGTCGCCGGCACGAATAGAACTCCAACGTTTCATCAGCGGAACCGGACATTCCCTCGAAGTGAATCGGGCACAAGGGCCGGATCCCAGCGCGGCGAGTCAGTTTGGTTGTGTCACCCATGTTCTCTTCCATTCCTTGTACTTTGCCCAGGTAACCTGACTACGTGTCCAGCCTCGCCATGCCCGGCGCGGCTTGTGGCGATTGATGCCTACACTTAGGGCATCTAAATCGGGAGCATGCCAGAGTCCATCACCAGCCCCTAAAAAACAGATACGAATAGGTAACTTATGCCTAATTTAGTAACGGCAGGGTGCAATCTTTTGCGCAATTGAGGACGGCGCTGGGCACACTTACGCAAAATCAAATTCCAATTATTGAAGGGAGCAGTGGATGCCCTGCCGGCTTTTCGATCTCGCATACCCTTTGGGGCCTCCCCTGATGGCAAATTCTTTGTGTCAAGGCGGGGAAGAGCGTACGATTCGCGAGACAGCGGTCCAAACGAAAACTCCGGCTTCGACCAAGGAAGGCCGATCATGAAAAAAATTTGGCTGTGTGCAACGCTGCTTGCGTTCTGGCCCGCGCTGGGATTGGCGCAAACCACGGAAGAACTTGTGAACGACGGCAAGAATACGGACAACGTCACCACCCAGAGCATGGGCTATGACCGAAAAAGCTACAGCCCTCTCAAGCAAATCAACAAATCCAACGTCAAGCGCCTCGTGCCCATCTGGAGCACGAGCCTGATGAATGATCAAGGTGAACTGGCGGCGCCAACGATTTACAACGGCGTACTGTACGCGATCAACGGCAAATGGTCCTTCGCCATCGACGTCGAAACCGGCAAGCAGATCTGGCGCACGCCGGTGCACCTCGAACCGCAGACCAAGCGGACAGCTTTTCATCGAGGCGCGGCGACGATTTATAACGGCAAACTTTTTCGCGTAACGATCGACGATCACATTCTCGCACTCGATATGAAGACGGGAGAAGAGGTCTGGAACCAGAAATTCGCCGATCTAAAGGACGGCTACTACGCCACCGGCGGGCCGATCATCGCCAACGGCGTACTCATTTCCGGCGTGTCCGGTGGGGAGTCCACCACGCGCGGTTTCCTGGACGGCTGGGATCCCGACACAGGGAAGAAACTGTGGCGCAGATATACCATTCCAGCGCCCGGCGAGCCCGGTTCCGAGACCTGGCCAAAGAATAGCGACGCCTGGACGCAGGGCGGAGGTCCGACGTGGCGCTCCGGTTCGTACGATCCGCAACTCGATCTGGTCTATTGGGGGACGGGCAATGCGGAACCATACGATCCCCGGCCTCGCGAAGGTCTGGATAGCCTGTACACGTCCAGTGTGCTCGCGATCCGGCCGAAGACGGGTGAAATTGCTTGCTACTATCAATACACGCCGAACGACTTGTATGACGTGGACGGCACCGATGAGAATGTCCTCGCGGATATCCAGGTGGGGGGCAAGCCACGCAAAGTGATGTTCCAGACCAATAAGAATGGTTTTCTTTATGTGCTGGACCGCACGAACTGCAAACTAATCACCGCTCATCCGTACGTCAAGGTCAATTGGGCCACGAGTATCGACCCGGACACTGGCCGCCCTGTGTTGACGGACGTACAGAAACGCTTTCTCGCTGGGGAACAAGTCGAAATCTGGCCGTCGCGCGGCACAAATGCAGTGCCAAGCGCGTACGATCCCAACACGGGCCTCATCTACGCGAGCGCTTGGAACGTGCCGCGCATACAGCAACTCGCGCCGCCGAAACCAACCGTTCCCGGCGGGCCCTCGACTGGCGTACTCGGCAGTTTCCCGGAACCCAAGCCAGGGGACGTCCTCGGCCATTTCCTGGCCATCAATCCGCTCACCGGCGAGAAGAAATGGGAGGTCCCGTTGACCGATCTGCCCAGTTCGGCCGGCATGCTCGCGACCGGCGGCGGCCTTGTGTTCACCGGCAAGCTGTCGGGTGAATTCATCGCGCTTGACGAGAACACGGGCGAAACGCTTTGGCAGTTCAAGACCAGCTCGAGCGTGAATTCGACGGCAATCACTTACACTCACAAAGGCCGCCAGTATGTGACCATTGCGTCGGGACTCGGCGGCAGTCTTGCCACTCGGTATGCGGCGACTAAAGTTCCGGCTGGCGGCTCGATCTGGACGTTTGCGTTGATGCCCAAATGATTCTTGACGAAGCTGCGCCGTCCATTCAGGGCTGACCTGTCCGTTTGGTGCGGAGCTTCGTTGCCGCTCCTGACGCTTAACTCGACGATGCCCACATTTCGAGAATGCCGTTTGTCGGCCCCTATCCTATTTTCGCTGCCATGAATCCAGAAGCCGGCAATCACGACCGTCAAACTGGGTTATCATTCCAGTACCAATAAAGGAAAAGTGACGAGCCCTACCAATGAGAGAGGAACAATGAACTACAAAAGTTTGCTACTCCTGATTCTGTTTGCAATCTGCATGGTTGGCTGCAGCACGTACTCGCCAGACGCTGGCCACGAGGTTGTATTGGTCGATAAACCATGGTTTTTCGGGCATGGTGGCGTCGAATCCGAGTCCGTGAAAACCGGACGAACGTATACCGCCCTTTCGACCGACGGCATTGATGTTTATATGCAGCCACAAAAATTGGAATCCGAGTTGCCGGACACCATGACGCAAGACGGCGTGCCGATCACGTTTCACGCCATCATGGTTTTACAGGTCGTCGATTCCGTCAGCCTTATCAAGAATTTCGGACCCGAGTGGTACAAGAACAACATGGAAGAGCCGTTCAAAACGATGATCCGGCAGGCCGTCCGTAAGCGCGGCATGAACGAGACGGCTATCTCGACGACGGCGCTGGATGCCATTGACGCGGAGATACGCGACCAACTGATTGCATTCATCAAGGACAAGAAATTGCCGGTCCAACTTTTGACGATGACGGTTGGCAAAGCGAACCCTCCGGATGCGATCAAGAATCAAAGAATTGAGACGGCCACGCAGGAGCAACGCATTCAGACCGAGAAGCAAACGAAACTTGCAGAGGACCAGCGGCAACAAGCGGAGCAGAGCCGCGCGAATGCTGACAATGCCTATCGCGAAGCCATGCACCTATCCCCGGAACAATTCATCCAACTGGAAACGATCAAGATGCAAAGGGATGTTTGCGGCGGTAACGGCAAAGCAAGCTGCACGTTCATCCAGAATGGATCAGCCGTTCCCACGATGAGTCTGAAATAAGAGTCAAGTTCGATCGATATTACCCGGCTGAGCCACCCGCCAAATTTCGTACGATCATAACTTCCGGTTTGCCGACTAATCGGGACTTGGCGAGGAGTGCGTACCTACCGGCTTCGGCAACGTTCTGATCCATTTCGCGGCAGGCCGTTTTTCAGCTAGCCGCTCCAACCCCAGCCGGTGACCTACGTCACGAGCCTCCGTGACCCGCGGCACTGTGCAAATCCATCGATGCGTTCATCTTGGCGGCATGTTCCCAGGAGGGAAATCTCATGAGTACAACGATGATCCAGCCGCCCTCCCCGGCGACTATTCCCGGACATATCTTTTTTCCAAAAGCTTCTCCTTCGCGTGTCGATTCCCCCGCGCCAGCGTTCGCCTTTGACAGGCGAATCGATCTGAATCGAACCTTTCTTGCCTCGCACAGGATGCCGTCGGCTTCGCATCGGAGGACCTTGACGGTTTCCATTTTGCTGCACGTGGTCCTGCTCGCTGTCCCGATTCTGGTTTCGCTGTGGTTTACGGACGCGCTGGACTTCCGCACCTATACGAAGACACTTCTTATAGGGCCTCCCCCACCGCCGCCCGTGCGTCCACCGGCTGCCGCATCGGCAGTGGCGCGCACGACCGCGCACCGCGTATTAGTCGTGAACGGGAAGCTAATGGCTCCGCGCGCCATTCCTTCACGTATCGCCATGCTTCGGGAGGAACCGCTGCCGCCGGAAGCGGATACCGCGAGCGGCGTGGCAGGAGGGATTTGGGGCGGGCTCCCGAGTGCCGCATTCAGCGCTATATCGCCGGCGGCCAAGAGCGCACCGGCTCCTCCTGCGGAAAAACCGACAGCGCCGATCCGCGTGGGTGGTAAGGTTCTTCCGCCTCGGGCTGTCTACGCGCCGCCGCCCGCCTACCCGGTGCTTGCCCGCCAGGCGCGCGTGGAGGGCGAAGTGGTGCTTGATGCCACGTTCGACGCGCAGGGGACCGTGACCGGTCTGACCGTTGTTTCCGGGCCGGGGTTGCTCTATGCCGCGGCGTTGCAAGCTGTCAAAACCTGGAGGTACGAGCCGGTGTATCTCAATGGCGTGCCCATGCCCTTCCAGATGGAGGTAACTGTACATTTCCACATGTACTAGTCAGTGGAAGCCGCGGGATTCTCCGAATGTGGCGAGGCCCGGAATACCACGTTCTGATATCTTGAATCGGCTTTTGGCGCTGTGGATCAGGAGGAATTGGAGGTCATCTTCGAGCCACGAGGATCGGCATGATCGCAAAGAGCCCTAACATTATGATGTATACGGTTCCCGCAACGGGGTCTCTTCGCTGGATATACTCGCCAATCGTGAGACCGCGAAGCCAAAGTACGACTGTGAATTCCACCACCAGCAAGAAGCCAAGCGCGACCGAACCGACACCAAGCCGTGTGGCCAGTGTAGGTGGTAAGAGGAGATGGCGAGCCACCCAACGCGCTGCAAGAACGGTTATCACGAGCATGATGGGCGTCTCCATGAGTTCCGCTGTCCTCGCGCCGAATCTCGGCACTATCCAAAGTGTGCGGATGGTACCAAGCACAAAACCGGCTCCAAATACGAAAGCGAAGTAAAGCACGCCACCCTTCAAAATCTGCATAACGGTTGCGGACTCCTTGTACGCCTGTGTCGTGCGGCGTGATGCAGCCGTTGATTAAACTGATATCACTCCCGGCTGGTGTCATCTTACATCGCAGGGTTGTAGCGATGCTGCATCCTGGCTAACGGTGCGGTCTTAACAGCTCATCGCAACACCACCTCGAAGTCTACTCGGAGGATTCTCAAATCGTGAAGTCTTTCGCGACTGTTGATTTAGGCGCGGGTGGCCCCGCTTCCACGATACCAGCGTGAGCGTCTTTAGGATTTTCGGGTGGCGCATCCTTCGCTTTTGAAAGGGCGCGGGGTTTTCAACTTCCGCATTTAACTGGAAGCTTAGTCCAGGGCCATGTGGCTGCGAGCTACGACAAACTGAAGCCGACCTCTACCCTCAAATCGACCGGTGTCGGTTCACCATCTACGACCGTCGGTTCATACATTCTTTTCGAAACGGCGTTCAACGCCGAAGGGACCAGCAGCGGGTGCCCGCTGATCAGGCGCATGCCCGTCACTTTGCCATGTTCGTCGATGACCGCTTCAATGACGACGACGCCGGAGAGGTGGGAGAGCTTGGCGAGAATCGGATACTCCGGGTCGGGCCCGAACAGCAGGCGAGGCGGCTTCACAGCGCCGCCGACGCGGACAGGCGCCTTCGGCCTTTCAGCAACCGGGGACGCAGGCGCCGACACGGTCTTCAACGCGCCTCCCAGCATGCCTCCAAAAACGCCTCCCTCCTGGCCTCCTGGGATTCCGCCGGGCACTCCCACGAGCGCCTCATCCGGCGGCGGCGCTCCGTTGCCTGGAGTAGTTGCGACGGCTTTGGGGATGAAGGAAGGCGCTGTCAATTGTCCGGGCGAGAAGATCCGCGCAGGCGCAGTGCGAGCCGGGCGCGGCGCGGCCGAGGAAATCATCGGCGGGGGAGGAGGCGCCGCAAGGGGCGTCGCCGGGGCTGCCAGGAACGTCAGATTGAGCTTCTGGGAATCGAGACCCGCCGTGAAATAGAGCGGCAAAATCAAAAGCACGGCCAGGATCGCGGAGTGGATGCCGATGGACGCGACCCAATCGAAAGCGCTGCGCCGCTGGTGCGAGGAAGTATCTTCCAGCATGGCTTCCGCGAATACGTCGCGCAGCGGCTCTACTTTTGGCGGCGCAAGAATGATATGCGCCCTTGGCGTCGCCGCCGGTTCCGCTTCTCCTACGAACAGAAAATGTTGACTCTGCATTGCTTCTCCCTCAGCTCAGCCGATCGCATCAAATCAGTACACTTCGCATCTCACGAGCACAGGCCCAGCGCCCGCGGCAACTTATTGGCTTTCTTCTTATTAGTTTCCATGAGTAAAAGTTTGCACAGGATTCAGCCATGACCCATGTCACCCCCTAATGTGAGGATGAATGCAAGCAATTAGAGGCAACTGGGATTCCATTTGGCGGAAACTTGAGCCAACACCGATGCGTGCAAACTCATACAGGTGAGCGTGTTAAACAGGTTCCATTGGTGACTACGCGGCGGGAATTTCTGAACTGTTCCGACAGTGAACAACTGCTCTTTTAGTGGTTCAAACCGTTACACACCGGCTGGGGGCTTCCCTATTCCGTCAAAGGCCGCGGGTGGCGCACCCTTCCACGATACCGAAGTGACCGCCCTAAAAGTTTTCCGGAGGCGCATCCCTCGCTTTTCGAGTAGAAGGAAACCCACCTGTCGCCAAGCGACAGGTGGGGCACCCGCCAGCAGTTCGAGTCGGACTGCCTTCCCACTCTTTCGAAGGTCAGAGCATGTGCGACAATAATTCGCCCGCACTCATTTGGATTTTTCGAGTCCCATCGACCAGGCGGACATTCTCTCTTGGAACATCGAAAACGTGAATTGGGGAGGTGGATTCGTCCTTACCTTGATCTTTCTCGATATTGTAATCAGCTAGGTCAAGCACAATACAGTGGTGGGGACTAAAATAGAGCATGTAGAGTCTTTGTCGAGATTCAATCGGCTTTAACTCCATCGCAGTTTCTGCAAAGTGCATCTGTACATGCAGAAGATTTGCTTCAGGATAGCGCAAAGCTCGTTTAGCATCCGAGCTGCCAATGTGTTTTGCGGCTGAGATAGACCAAGCGATAGCCACGATCAAAAGCAAAGCGAAGGCAAAGTTGCCGTGCGGCCAAGAAGATTCTCTCAATCTTGGAACAGTATCCCGATTGAACAGAACCACTAAGATCAGGACGATGAATGGAAGGAATTTCAGTATAGAGTGGGGATTGGCCACAAGATACTGGCAAATACGAGAATCTAGATGCCCATAACTCCAATCCGTAAGAAATGGCACTAAAAGATAGATAGCGACAAATGACCACGGCCAGAGTCGCCACCACGGCCGGAGTCTCCCAGAAACCGCCGCGATCCACAAAAGCAGGAGAAAGAACATTAGATTTTCAACTGTATACCAACTTGCAAAAAGATAATCTTGAGGCGTCAATTCAAGTGATTCCAAACCGATCCCAAAGGTTGAAAAGTAATACAACGTCTTGATCCACCCCAGCGAGTACGCCCATGCAGCAATCAAAGTGATGGACGACGCTATACTTCCAAATTTCAACTCCACGTTCTTGTCCTCCGGCAGCACTCTATCAAGCATTGAACTGCTCCGTTCAGACCGAGAGAGAGTATCAGAACTAGGCCTAAGATTGCGATTCCTATTGGACTGCCTAGGTTTTAATAAGTCCGACAATTGGACAAGTTGGCCAAGTTCTTCCGATGACGCTACGGACTCGACACATGTCGCCAAGCGACAGATGGGGCACCCGTAAATCCGGCATTGTAACTTCATGTCGATCTTATAGAAGTGTTATCATCCCGCCGTGAAACGAATGGCTGGGCCACCCGCCGACAGGAGAGGAGCACCAAAGATGACGAAGCGCGTGTTCTGGAAGATTGGTGATCATGAGATAGAAGTGGAGGGCGACAATTCATTCATCCAAAAGCAACTGAAGTTGTTTTTCGATAGGGTAGGAGGACAGCACCTTCAGCAACAGGCAGCGTCGAAGGATCTGCCGTCCAAAATTGTCGCAGGAGCGAAATTAGGAAAGGCTTTGAGCCCCGCCGAGTACTACCGTCAGAAAAGCCCGAGTGGCGGGACTGCAACTCTCATTGTGCTCGGAAAGTACCTGGACGAGTTTCGCAGCAAGGGCGAGTTTACGAGGAAGGACATAAACGCACTTGCTCGAGAAGTCAGAATCAAGCCGATACATGCTCAATACTACTCGTATGCTGTCAAACAGGGCCTCCTGCGAGCCATTGGGCGAGGGACATATGGCTTATCTATCACTGGCGAAGACACAGTCGCGGCGATGCCATCAACTAAAAAGGAATAAACTTGCCGTCCCCTCCTTCCTTGTCGGCTTTCTGGCTTTCTCTGCCTAACCTTCGGGAGTTGTCTGTTCGATCTCGTATACTGCTGGTTGCTCACCATCTTCTCCAAACCGGTAGTACGAACTTCACAGCGCGGGAGCTTGCTCAAGCTTTTTCAGGCAGTGGCGTCCCGCCGCCCGGCCGTTTGGGAGTTCAGCTATCTAGATTGAGCCGTGGCAAGACTGCTCCAATTGTGAAATATGGGCCTGGCGCATATGCGCTTTCTGTTTTTGGGCAGAAGGAACTACAAGACTATTTGGGCGTAACGCAGGGTACTCCAGCTGGCCAGTCTGCGCTAACGGCTCTCGTCGGTAAAATTGCGGGAGACGCCGAGCAGCGGTTCTTGGCAGAAGCGATTGCTTGCGTTGACGTTAAGGCGCGTAGGGCCGCCGTCGTTATGGTTTGGGCGATGACGGTTGACCATCTTGAGCGGTTTATTCTCAGCCATAAACTACCTGAATTCAATTCCGCCTGGGCCAGGCGAGCCGACTGCAGAGGACGCACGATTGCTGGGCAAGACGATTTTTTAGAAATTCGGGATGAAAGAACCTTCATTGAGATCCTTCGATCCGCCACCATCATCACCAATGATGTTAAAAAGATTCTGGATGAGAAACTCGGTTTCAGGAATACATGCGCCCACCCGAACGACATTGTGATCCCCGATTCTAAAGTCCTCTCTGCGATTGAGGACCTGGTATACAACGTCATTCTAAAGTATCCGCTATGACAGACTCAGGCGGGTGGCACACCCTTCCACGATACCGGAGTGACCGCCTTAATAATTTTCGGGTGGCGCACCCTTCGCTTTTCGAAGCGTGCGGGGTTTTGAACTTCCGAATTTCTCTAGCCTGCTATTTCATGTCCTGCACGGCTGCCATCTCGGACGCGGTTCGCAGCCGAAAGTAACTCACTCTGAATATGTTCTCCGCCCCATACCAAATTCTGCCCTTGGAATCCTCGTTCAGGTCCCTTGTACTTCTTTCTCTGTAGGGGGAAGGATATTCGGTGAATTTACCTGTCCTGGGGTCGAGCTTTCCGGTGACATCCGTATAGAAGGAGGTGTCCCACACATTATCGTTGTGATCGACGCCCATTCCGTAAGGCGTCGGGGTCGGCCCCGGAATCTTGAAGATCGTGAAGGTTTCGGTCCTGGGATCGAATCGCGTCAGGTTGCCACCGAAATAGTCCGCGCACCATGCGTATCCTTGAGAATCGACTTTCCGCACCTCACAAGAAGCTCAGTCGGCAGGCAATTCCATTTCAGGCGAATTTGAAACGAAATCGCGCATAAGGGCTCTAAAATCGTCCTTGTTGGATGCACCACTTCATCTCTTGCGTCTAATCCAGGTTGCAAATCATCGGTCCCAGCTTCCCTGCCGTGTGGCTGTGCGCTACGAGAAACTAAAGTTGACCTCCACCCTCAAATCGATCGGTGTCGGCTCGCCATCGAGGACCGTGGGTTCATACAATCTTTTCGAAACGGCGCTCAACGCCGAGGGAATCAGCAAGGGATGCCCGCTGACCACGCGCATGCCCGTCACTTTGCCATGCTCGTCGATGACCGCTTCGATGACGACCACTCCGGAGAGGTGGGACATCTTGGCAAGAGATGGATACTCCGGATCGGGCCCAAACAGCAGGCGCGGAGGCTTCACAGCGCCGCCCACGCGG
The DNA here is from genome assembly GCA_035604385.1 of Verrucomicrobiia bacterium. Taxonomy (GTDB): domain Bacteria; phylum Acidobacteriota; class Terriglobia; order Acidiferrales; family UBA7541; genus Palsa-360. The sequence goes on from DATNIO010000007.1 coordinate 25,831, forward strand.
ACGGGCGTCTTCGGCCCTTCCGCTACCGGGGCCGCAGGCGCAGGGGCAGGCGGCGGTATACTCTTCAATGTTCCTCCCAGCACGCCTCCTAGAACGCCTCCCGCTTGGCCTCCTGGAATTCCGCCGGGGACTCCCACGAATGCCATCTCCGGAGGCGCGGCTGCGCTACTTGGGGCGGTCGCAACGGCTTTCGGGATGAAGGAAGGCGCGATCAATTGTCCGGGCGAGAAGACCCGCGAAGGCGTCATGCGAACCGGGCGTGGCGCGGCCGAGGACGAGGAAGTCATCGGCGCCGGAGGAGGCGCCGCAAGGGGTGCTGCGGGGGTTGCGAGGGAGGTCAATTGGAGCCTATGGGGATCGAGTCCTGCCGTGAAATAGAGCGGCAAAATCAAAAGCACAGCCAGGATCGCGATGTGGACGGCGATGGAAACTACCCAATCGAAAGCGCTGCGCCGCTGGTGTGACGAAGTATCCTCCAGCATGGCTTCTGCAAACGTATCATGTAACGGCTCCACTTTCGGTGGCGGCAAGATGAGATGTGCACTTGCCTTCGCCACCGGTTCGGTGAGGCCAGTCCGGCGGCGCCCGGAAGTGTTTTCCAGCATGACTTCGGCAAACAAATCATGCAGGGGCTCCACTTTGGGCGGAGGCAAGATGAGATGTGCACTTGCCTTCGCCGCAGGGTACGCACTGCCCTGCCGGTGGTCCTTGGAAGCGCTTTCCAGCAAGGCATTCACCAACACTTCGTGCAGGGGTTCCACTTTGGCCGACGGCAAGATGATATGTGGACTTGACTTTGCTTTAGATTCCTCTTCTCCAACGAACAGAATATTTTGACGAAGCATGAAGTCACCCCCCAGTTAGCCGTGTGCGCCAACAAATTGGTACACTCCTGCGTCCTGCGGGACTAGCCTTGGCACCCATAGCTAATGCACCTCTCTGCTTCCACCTCAGTAGTTAAAGGAATGCGCGGGGTTCAGCCATGATCTTCGTCACCTCTTCAGGTGATGAAGGTCACATCCGGATGCTATAGAAATTAATCGCCTTGTGAGAGAAATCAATACAGCGAGAGGGCCGCCCTTGGATGGTACCGAAGTGATAGCTTCAAGAATTTTGGGGTGGCGCATCCTTCCCTTTTCGAAGGGCGCGGGGTCTTTGACCTACGAATGTCACACTTCGAAAGATTTACCAAGAAGCGGAAAGAGCCTCAAAAATTTTGTCATTCCGAGCGATGCGAGGAATGACAAAATAAACTGCTTTTTCCGCAGCCTGATACGGGCCTGCTATTTCGTGTCCTGCACCGCAGCCATCTCGGAAGCAGTTCGCAGCCGGAAGTAACCCACCCGGAATATGTTTTCCGCTCCATACCAGATTCTTCCCTTGGAATCCTCGTTCAGGTCCCTTGTACTTCTTTCTCCGTAGGGGGAAGGATATTCGGTGAATTTCCCCGTCTTGGGGTCGAGCTTTCCGGTGATATCCGTGTAGAACGAGGTGTACCAGACATTGTCGTTGTGATCGACGCCCATTCCGTAAGGCGTCGGGGTCGGCCCCGGAATCTGGAATATTTTGAAGGTTTCGGTCTTGGGATCAAATCGCGTCAGGTTGCCGCCGAAATAATCCGCGCACCATACGTATCCCTGCGAATCGACTTTTACGCGGCGAGGGGCTCCATTCAATTTGTCATCGGTATTGGGCGGCAGGTACTTGGTCACTTTATTTGTTTTCGAGTCTACCTTGACCAGCTTCCGGTAATCCCTGGCGGTAAATTCTCCGGCCCAGATGTTTCCTTCCTTGTCGATGGCAATTCCATAAGTGTCGGGAACGTCAGGGAAGTTAGTATATTTTTTCGTCTCGATATCGAATTTTTTAAGCGGACGGCCAGACGCCCAGATATTTCCAGCCGGATCGGCCACCGCCGTATGGGTCCTGGGGCCGCTGCCAATCGTCTCTGTGTCGTTATTCCGGAACTGGGGCCATGGGGCAATCGTGTTGGTTTGCCTGGGCCTCGGCCCGTCCCACTGATCCTTGTAGACGGGGTCAAACTTTTCCGTGCGCGTATCGAATCGCACCAGGGCGTTTTCATCCTGTATCGTGAGCCATACCGACGAGCCATCCGCGGTGGGGAAGACTTCATGGATGGTCGGCCGCGTCGGATCGTCCAATCGGAAAATCTTTACTTCACCAGTTTCCGGATTGAGCTTCGCCAGACCACCGCCCATTTCCAGCCAGATGAATCCATTCTTGTCAGGCCGGCCTGTTCCGGGACGATCCTTCGGTTCTCCCGTCAACTGATAATCCACATACACGATGTTCAGGGCATCCTCGCTCCAGCTCTCGTGATCCTGCTTGACGGCTTGATATCCCGGCAGTTGAGTCGGAACAGCAGGAGTGTCGGAGTCCGGGCCGAAGACGCTGGCCAGATACGTCGCGGCCTGCTCGGCGATTTCCGGCTTAATGTCCGCGACTCCCACTTGCCGCATCACGCCAATCGCGTTTGCCCAGCCATCGTGATCGGCGCGCATGCCCCACTTGCTCATGCCGTGGCAGCCAAAACATTGCTGCAGGAGTACGTCACGATCCCTCGCCTCCGGCTGGGACGCCGGTATGGGCAGCAGCATCCCGGCCTGATACCTGGTGAGCTGGCTCCATTGGACCGCGCTCTTCTGCATTTTGAAATTCAGGCTTAGCGTTTGGCCGTCCTCTACTTTGATATCGCTGCGTTTGGCCGGGTCGCTCTTGTACTCGGCGGCATTGGCCCAAACCTCATACGTACCCGGAGCCAAATTGTTGACCAAATATTTTCCTTGAGCGTTTGAGAGAACGATCGTGACCATCTTGGTTTGCACATTCTGGGCGCGAACAAATGCAGCCTTGAAAGGAGCGCCATCCGGCCCCTGGATTGTCCCGGCGATGTTTCCGCCCGCGGCCGCACACCCGATGGACACAAATAATGAAATAAAGGCCACGCTGAGGAATTTCTTCATTTCGTTCTCCTGAATCGCCGGCGAAAGAGAAGTCCGCCAGTCCATATTGTCCGCCCGATTGAGTTTTAGAGATGCACTTGAACACGAACTTTTGAATCCGCCCGCTTCATTCGCCGCCCGCGCCGTCCGTTCACTTCCAGGCGTCCATCGCCTTCCTCTGCAGCGACTCCGGAGGATAGGAGAGCAATTCCAGCCGCACGCCGTTGGGATCCAGCGTATTCGCAATGAGGGATTTGGTCCCGCCGAGGTGCACATCTTCCACCTTCACCCCTTTTTTCTGCAACGCAGCGACAGTTGATTTCACGTCATCCGCCAGGATACCGGCGTGAGAAAATCCGGCCGGGTGATCCTTGTCGGCCGGCGTCATTTCGAGAAACGTGTTTCGATCGATTTGGAGATATACGACCGGGTGGCCCGCGCCATCCGTGAACGAGAACGCTTTGCGGAAGCCCATGTTTTCCGTGTAGAACTTCGTGGACTCGTCCATGTCCTTCACATAGAGTCCGAAATGATTCAGCGTGAGGCCATTCAACTTTTTTTGGGGCGACGCAGCCGCCGCCATTATAAGACACCCGACTAGCGTTCCCGCCACGAAGAGCGCCGATCCACGCATCCAACGCATATAAACCCTCGCTGAAATTTCGATTTCATCCTGTCCAGAATGCTTTGCTCGGAAATCTGGCGTCCCGTCATGCCGCTGTAAGTTGGCGTCCATTCAACTTGCTCGAATCCGGTCCCTGATCTGGCGCGCCAGCTTCTCGATATCTTCCGCCTTTTTGACCAGGGAAAGGGACAAGACATCGGTCTCCGGCGTCTTGTCCGATTCGTCCTTCAAGTCCTTGGCCAATTGCAGCAAGTGGTCGACGTCACGCCTCAACTCTTTTTGGTCTTCCTTGAGCTGCACTTTTGGATTCGCACGCGCAGGGAGGGGAACGTCGTCCGCCCCGTTTGAATTGGCGGCATCCGGAATTTGGGGAAGGCGGGTAGGGTTGTCATGCCGCTGGCCCTGGTTCCCAGCCAGCAGGGCCCGCGTTCCAGCCAGCGTCGCGGCAACGCCAGAAAGGAAGAAACGGCGTCCGGTTTTCATTGGATTCTCCTGCGGCCGCAATTCCGGCCGCCATCCCTCACCTTGAGGGGAATCCCGGGATGCTATAATGTCGTCCCGACATTATGACGCCAATCGTATTCAAATGGACAGATTTCGCGCTTGCGGACGGTCTGCGTCTCGCCACGATATTGGTGATCGCTCTTGTACTGAACCGGATCTTGCGCGTGCTGACTCGCCGGCTCATTCCGGCGGCCGGAGCCGAGGGCCTGGGCCGGGTCGCGCGGTTGCACGAGCAGCACGTGAAAACCCTCGCCGGGCTGATGTATAGCGCGGGCACTGCCGTCATCGCGGTTGGCGCGATCCTTACGGCGTTGCCTGTGTTCGGTTTCAATGTCACGCCCATTGCGGCGGCTGCGGGCCTGGCGAGCCTGGCATTCGGTTTCGGCGCGCAGCATCTGGTTCGCGATCTGATCAACGGCTTTTTCATCATCATCGAAGATCAATTCGTGGTGGGGGAATCCGTGCGGATCGGGACCGTGATCGGGCGCGTCGAGCATCTGACGCTACGCCGCACGGTGGTGCGGGATATTCAAGGCGCCGTGGTCAGCATTCCCAACGGAGAGGTCGCGCAGGTCGCAAATCTCAGCCGCGACTGGGGCCAGGTGTTCGTGGACATTTCCATTCCGCAGGAAGCATCGGCCGATGCGGCGCTGGCGGCGCTCGAACGCGTGTGCGCCGAACTCAGGGCCGATGTTTCCTGGTCGCCCGTCCTGGTGGATGGGCCGCGGGCGCTGGGGGTGGATTCCTTCGGGCCGGCCGGAGTGACGCTGCGGCTGCAGCTTCGCACCGTCCCGGGGCGGCAGGATGACGCCGCGCGGGAATTGCGCCGCCGGATTCAAAACCGCTTCGAGCAGGAACACATTCGATGGGGCGCAGTGCAGCGAGTGGAAATTGTCGGGAACGAGGCGCTCCAGAGTTTCACCGCGCGTTCCAATTCCTGAGTGGATCGCAACCGAAATTTCGTTATTTCTTTTGAGGGCCGCGAGAGGAAAGCTCCAGAGAAGCGTGATGCGCTTCCCCATGCTCTGCCGCTCCTGCCAGTACGGTGCGATTGCGCCCTTCTTCCTTCGCGCGGTAAAGAGCCAGGTCGGCCATCTGCAGGATTTGATTGGCAGTGTCCTCCGGCCAATCCGCGGTAGCAACCCCGCCGATGCTCATCGTCACTTTCAGAATGCCCGAGGGTGTGTCAACGGGCGCCCTGAAAATCGCTTCGCGGAGCCGTTCGGCCTTATCCCGCGTTTCTAAACCATTGCACCCCGGCAGCAGGACCAAAAACTCTTCGCCTCCATAGCGGCCCACGGCATCGTAGGGCCGGACGTCCATCTGCATTCTTTTTGTGACTTCCCGAAGAACGGTGTCTCCCGCGAGATGTCCATAGGTGTCATTGACGGACTTGAAGTGGTCCAGGTCCGCGATCAGGACTCCGAGGGAAAGACCCTCCCGCCGCGAGCGCCAAACTTCCTTGTCCAGCGTTTCCAGGATTGCTCCACGGTTCCAAACTCCCGTGAGGGTATCGTGCGTCGCCTTGAAGCGCATGGCTTCACGGGCTTGGACGAGGTTGTCTTCCAGTTCGAGCAGGCGCAGCCCGACTCGAATGCGGGCCTTGAGTTCCTGCGGGTTGAACGGCTTGGTCAAATAGTCATCGGCGCCGGATTCGAGGCCTTCCACCACGCTTTCCTTGGCATCCTTTGCCGTCAACAAGAGAATGTAGGTGTAAGGGTCGGGCCGCAGCTTCCGCAGGGCTCGGCAGACGTCGACGCCGTTCTGGCCGGGCATCATCCAATCGAGCAAGGCCATGCGCGGGGCATCGGGAGATTTCAACATTTCCCAGGCGGCGTCGCCATCCTCGGCCGAAATAACGTCGTATCCCCACTTCGCGAGCATGGCCTGAAGCATGCGCCGTGAGACCGACTCGTCATCAGCGATTAGTATTCTCATTTCGGAACTCCCTGGCAGAGTTCGGCGAGCGCGGGGAGCAGATGCTTCACCGCGCGTTCGACCTCCACAAGACTTTTCTTCGCGGATTCCACGTCTTTGTTTTTTGCGTCATTTTCAAGCTGCAAGGCGGCGGCGGCCGTAGCCTTCGCCGATAGATTGCTCACCGCTCCCTTGAGGGAGTGCGCGGATCGCTCCAGCACGGCCATGTCGCCGAGTTGCAAGGCGTCACGCATCGCGGTGAGCAGTTTGGGCGCGTCTTCCTGGAAGAGATGGATCATTTCAGTAAGCAGTTCTCGATCTCCCTCCACGCGCTCCAGCAGTGAAACACGGTCGATCAGTTCACTCGGTTCTTGAGAAATTTCCGTCATGACGTTGCTCCCTCCCGATGCTTTCAGGCATCGTTCAATTTCGGCGAACAGGCCGGCAGGGTGAATTGGCTTGGAAACGTATCCGTCCATTCCACTCGCGAGATACCTTTCCTTGTCTCCTCGCATGGCATGCGCGGTCATCGCCAGGATGGGGATGTGCTTGCCGGAACCTTTTTCACGGTCCCGAATCGCCGCGGTGGCTTCCATCCCGTCCATCTCCGGCATCTGGATGTCCATGAGCACGACGTCGAATCCAGGGATTCCGGCATTTTCCCAAGCCGTGAGCGCTTCGCGGCCGGTGCTCGCGAGAATGACGCGATGACCTGCTTTTTCGAGCAGCCGGATCGCGAGCATCTGGTTCACGGGATTATCTTCGGAGAGCAGAATGTTGAGTGGCCGCCCCTTGGGTTTTTCCGGAACGCGTCCCGATGATTCGATCAAGCGTTCCTCGACGGCGCCCAGTCCCAGCGCCGTCAGGATTGCATCGAGCAGTTCGGACTGGCCGACGGGCTTGGTGAGGCACTGCTTCACGCCGAGTTCGCGGCATCGCGCCGTGTCCGCCAGATGGCGGTTCCCGGAAAGCAACATGATGACCGCGCCGGCGAGTCCCGGATTCGCTTGAATTCGTTGCAAGACCTGAAAGCCGTCGACGTTCGGCATGAGCGCGTCCAGTAAAACGACCGGAAATGAGCGGCCGGCTTTTTGCGCGGTTTCCAATAGATCCAGGGCGCTGGCGCCGCTGTCCGCCAGAGTTGGGTTCATGCGCCAGTTCGTCAACATCTCCGAAAATATTTTGCGGTTTACGGGATTATTGTCCGCGACGAGAACATTCAGGCCCGGCAGGGATTGTCCGGCAATTCGTTCCTGGTCCGACGCGACCGCGGCTCCTTGTTGGAAAATGCACGTGAAATGAAATGTGCTGCCCTTTCCTACTTCGCTTTCCAACCAGATACGCCCGCCCATGAGTTCCACAAGCTGGCGCGAAATCGTGAGGCCCAGGCCTGTCCCTCCAAAACGGCGCGTCGTGGACCCGTCGGCCTGGGCAAAGGATTCAAAGATGATGTGCTGCTTTTCGAGCGGGATTCCAACGCCGGTATCCGAAACGGAAATGTGCAGCCGCACTTCGTCGCCGGTGCTTTTTTCGAGTTCCGCATCCAGGATGACGTTTCCCTCTTCGGTGAACTTGATGGCGTTGCCGACCAGGTTCACGATGAGCTGCCGCAACCTCGTTGGGTCTCCGATCAGGAACTTTGGCACGCTGGGCGACACGCGCGCGCATATCTCCAAGAGCTTCTGGTCAGTCCGCTGAGCCAGCGTTTTCAAGGTATCCCTGAGCAAATCTCGAATATCAAATTCGGTTTTCTCAAGCTCGAGCTTGCCCGCTTCAATCTTGGAAAAATCCAAAATGTCGTTGATGACGTGCAAGAGACTATCGGCGGAAGATCTGACCAGATTGAGATAGTTCTGCTGCTCGGCCGTGAGAGAAGTATCGAGCGCCAGCTCCGTCATGCCGATGATGCCGTTCATCGGCGTGCGGATTTCGTGGCTCATGTTGGCCAGGAATTCGCTCTTGGCGCGGCTGGCCGCCTCGGCGGCCTCCTTGGCCTCGAGCAGAGCCGCTTGCGCACGCTTACGCCCGGTGATGTCCAGGAACGTGACGACTGCCCCGACGGCCTCGCCCTCCTTGCGGATGGGGTACGCCCAGTATTCCACCGGAAAACTCGTGCCATCGGCGCGCCAGAAAACGTCTTCGTCCGAATGAACCCCTTCGCCGCGCCGTAGAGAATTGTAAATCTGGCATTCCGCTGCTGGGTAGGGAGTCCCATCCGCATGTGTATGGTGCATCGCTGAGTGCATATCCTTGCCTAGCAGGGCGTCTCCCTTTTCATGACCCAGCAATCGAAGCGTAGCGGGATTGCAAAATGTGCATCTTCCTTCGCGATCGATCCCATAGATCGCCTCGGCCGTGGAATCCAGGAGTAGACGGATTCGCTCCTCGCTCTCATGCAACGCTTCCTGGGCGCGCTGGCGGTCCGCCACTTCCTGTTCCAGCTCGGCCGTGCGTTCGTCCACGCGCCGCTCCAGATCTTCGCGGGCGCGGCGCAACTCGGCGTCGCGAATCTGAATCTGGCCAAGCATCTCGTTGAAGCCGTCGATCAGGACACCGACTTCGTCCTCCGAACGCTTCCCTGCCCGAATGGAATAGTCCCGGGTGCTGGTAACCATTTTCGTGGTCCAGGCCAGCTCCAGGATGGGATTCGAGATGGGGCGTTGCAGGCGCCCGGCCATTACATACGCTCCCAGGGAGACGACAGCGACGATCAGAGCGAAAAAGAACAAATACCCAACCAGGAGTTGTTTGTATTCGACCGTGTCCCCTTCCAGAAACACGGTTCCCACTTTTTCATCCTGGAAAATAATCGCCTGGAAGATCAAGACGCGATTGGAGGTAAACCGGCTGGATTCGATTTCCACGGGCGGCGCGGAATATTTGTTCGCCGATGCGCCGCGGTGATAAACGGCAAAGGGCTTGCCGTCGCGATCGTAAATGACAGCTGAAAGAATGTGCGGTTTGGCCGCGAGGGCCCGCAGGATGTCCTGCGCGGAATTGGGATCCTTGAATGCGAGCGGCGCCGTGCTGTTCGTTCCCAGAATATTCGCCAGTGCGTTCAAGTCCTCCAGGCGCAATTCCTTGAATCGATACACGCCATATTCCGCGAACCCGGTGCCCGCCGCGCACAGCGCCACAAACGTGTTGATCATGATGACCAGCGTGAGCTTGTGTCGCAGCGAAAGTTTGCGCGTCCATTGCATTTTAATTCTTCGGACCTCCTTCCGTTCCCGTCACCACGCGGGCGAGCGACAACAGCTTTGAGCTGACCTTCAAATGCGCGCGGCTGGTGGCGCCCACGTCGATGGCCACTCGCACTCGGGCGTCCTCCACCACGAACTGAATCATTCCGCCCGCGCCGATAAAATTGTCCATGTCCGCTACCGTCAGGACGCTGGATCCTTGCAAAGCCGCGAGGATGGACGGGAGGCGTTTCTTTTCCGATTCGCTGATGAATAAAATATTGCAGCCGCGCGGATTGTCCGCGTCCTGAAATTTCTTGACCAGCAAATCGCGGCCCAGCACATTTTTCCCGTCGGCGAGCCGCGCCAATTCGTCGGCGATGGGGCTGTCTCCGACAAATCCGATCACCCACTTCGCATGCGTATCCGCGGCTGGATCGTCGGGCCATTCCACAAATTTCAAGAAGTTGAATAAATAGGCCGCCTTGACTTGATATTCGGTCGGGGATTGGTCTGCGTAAGCGGCGCGATCCGCAATCGGAAAATGTACGGCCAGCAGCAGCGCGGCGAGGCATGCCATCCGCCATACAGGCGCACGCGAGCGAGGATTCGAATTGTATGGCAGCGCCAGACAATAAGCCGTTCGTGTTGTGCTCCTTATGGACCGCACTTTTATCCCGTGAGGGATCCCCATCTAAGACTGACCGGGCCTACCCGGTACGGACACGTGTATTCCGTCCTCGCTGGGAAGGCTGAAACTATGCAAGCGTTCAGAAACACGGTTCGAACGCATGGAACCCCGCGCACCGCAGAATTGTTACCTGCGCCCTGCAGGGCTTCGTTCAATTGCTGCCTTCCTTACCGTTTCCTCCTACCACCTTCGCCAGACTTAATAACTTGGAACTCATTTTCAGTTTGGCCCGGCTGGTTGCATCCACATCGATCGCAAACCGGACACGGCCGTTTTCGTTCAGAAACTGAATCATCCCTCCCGCATCGAGGAACCCCGCGGTGTCCGCCACGGTGAGGACGCTCGATCCACGCAAGCTGGACAGAATCATGGGGAGTCTTTTTCTTTCCGATGCGCTGATGAACAGGATGTGAGCGCCGCGCAAATCTTCGCCGGCGTGATAGATGCGAATGACGAGATCGCGGCCCTGCACGGTCTTGCCGATGACCACCTGCGGCAGCGCGTTCCCGAACGGGTCTTCGCCCACCACCCCAATGACGAGGGGCGCGAGCGGATCCGCAAACGATTCATCGGGCCACTCCACGAACTTGAGAAAGTTAAACAGGTAAGCGGCTTTGACCTGATATTCCGAGAGAGCATCCTGCGCATGTGCCTGCAATGGGTTTACAAGGTCGATGAAGACCAGCAGGCTTAGCAGAGTCACAATGCAGCGCAAACAATGCAGCGACGGCCGCATTCCGCTGCGCGTGATTTCGCAAGCCCGTTTGTTTTCCATGACGCCTAAAATCTCCAGGTCACTTTCACGTATCCGCTGCGCCGGATCTGACTGGATTGCAGCGCTCCGTTCACGTCTTCGTATTCCAAATGATGGTCTTGCAACAAATTCTGACCCACCAGGCTAAGGGTGGTTTGCTCCCAGGGTTTCCAAGTGAGTCCAACGTTCAGCCGGGTGTAGGCGGGGATCGTCACATTCGAGAGCGGCCCCTGGTTGTTGAGTTGGCTGACCTTATAGGCTGCGGCATCCAAGGCCAAACTTTTCCGCAGGTCGAAGTGCGAGCGAATTTGCGCAGTGTGATCCGGTACGGCGCCTTCCACAAATGGGCCTGTCACGGTGTCGGCGCTCGAAGGATCGGTGTGCATATGAAGCTGCTCGAATGTGTATCCGGGACTGAGCGTCCAGCGATCCGTTACTTTCCAGTTCGCCGTGATCTCAAGTCCGTGCGTCTCTCCATGCATCAAGTTCTCGTACATCAGCGGAATGACCACATGAGCTGGGGCCGGCGTGGACTCGGCAAAGGGCGTGCCCGGCTCCGTGGTTTGAAGATTGTCGTAGTCGTCGTAGTACGCGGCAAGGTCAATGGAAATGCGGTTGCCGAGAGCAGTTCGATAGCCCAGCTCATAAGCAATCAGGCGCTCGTCCTGATATTTCGGATTGCCGTACAGCCGGAGCAGTTCGGGCACGCCGCCGGGACCGGTCCCGATATCCCCGATATTTAGGACCAGGTCGGTATCGTTGCGGGAGGGAGCCCGCAAAGCGCGGGAAACGGCAAGCCAGAGCATGTGGCGGGCGTTGGGCGCCCAAGCCAAGCGAATGCTCGGCATGAATTCGAATCCCGTGTAATCGTTATGTTCCAGCTTCATGCCTCCCGTCAGATATAGCCGGTCAGGAACCAGCGCGATTTCATCCTGGAAGAACCCGTCGAATACCTGGTGAGTACTACTAGCGGGGTTCTCGGCGACCGTTAGACTCCCTAGGATGAGGTCCGTTGTGTAGCGATAGCCCATTCCCCAGACAACGTCTTGACGTGCCCCCAGCGCGATGTGGTGCTGGAAACCGATGTCCAAGGTGTCCCGCGTCTCTGGATTCTGCGGATCGTCCCGCTTGTGACGGTCAAAGGAAAACTGCAAGCTGGTGTCGGACCGCTCCGAAAACACATGGTTCCAGACGGATTCGAGGGAACCGTTTCCCAGGTTGATCTGTTCGCTCTCAGCCAAGAACCCGGGCGACGTAACCGAAGGCAATACAAAGCCGAGTTCGCCTTCCCGCCCGGTCACGATGTCGCCTTCCACCATCAGGGAGTCTTTCGACGACAAGGCGCTGTCCATCCGGAATCCGCCGCGCAATTGATGCCAGCCGTCCGCGCCATTCTGGCCGTTGAGGTCCAGCAGGTTCGCGCGGTTGAAATATTTTGCGTAGACACGGTAGTCTGTCCCCTGTTTCACCTCTCCGCCGTATTGGACCACTCCACCCTCTTGATCGATGTTCCCCCCCTCGGCTACCACCATCCCTCCGCGCGTTTCGGAAGCCTTCTTGGTTAAGATATTTATGACGCCGTCCACCGCGTTCGCTCCCCAAACCGTTCCGCCAGGACCTCGAATCACTTCAATCCTTGCAATGTCCTCAAGGGGAAAATCCAGGATGGTGTCCCAAAAGACGCCTGCGAAGTTGGAGGTATACACGACCCGCCCGTCGATCATCACCAGGAGCTTATTGCTAAACTGCTGGTTGAATCCGCGCGCGCTGATGGCCCAGGTGCTTCCGTTGATTTGCGCGACGTTCATCCCCTGCACCATCCGCAGCACATCGGGGATGTTGGTGGCGCCGGAGCGGCGAATGTCTTCCTCTGTGATCACGAAAATCGCCGCGGCTGTCCGCGAAAGCTTCTGTTCCTTCTTCGAGGCAGAAGTCACCTTGACGTTCATCAGGTCTTCGATATTCAGTGTGGTTAGGTCCACGCCCGCACCCGTCCCCCGCTCAGACTTTTGCGCCAAGGCTGGGCCGCAAAACAGCAGAACAGTCAGCGAACATCTCGCCATCTTTGACAGTCGACTCATACGTCGGTTCGAAAATCCCCACCGCGGAAGTCCGGTGCCGAATTTGGACAGTGGCGGCGGGCTCCTCCGTGATTTCGTTGCTGCGAGCGTGCGGAAATCTCCTGCGACCATTCAAACGAAGCATTTGCATTGCTTTGGCCAAACGACAAGTGCTGGGCAAGCGCTAAACTACTGTTTCTCAATGAATTGCAAGATTAGGAGCAGTTAATGAGAGCGCGTCTTTCCCCGGGCAGTTCCGAATCGGTTCTGGCCGCACCGGTTTGATTCCATCTGGTAATTGCCAAAAGAGGAATCGGACCGCCAGTTCGAAACGCGAAACGAAGAATCATTTCCCGCAGCTATTGCGCCGGTTTTCTTGCGCCCTCGTCCGGCTCCCAAATTACTTTGAAAACCACCGACCGGCGAATATCTCCGCCCAGGAAGGACAGTGGTATTGCCTCCTGGTGACGGTCCTGTTGCAGGTTTCTGCCCCACACTGAGAACGTGAATCCATGAATGGGCTTCGTGGATAAGCCCACGTCCACGCGATTCAGCGTCGGCAACTGATGGGAAATCGCGTCGTTGTAGTAGTACGAAGCATCGAAATTCACGAATTGATTTAGATCCACCTTGGACTGAGCATTGACCTCGTGCAACGGATTGTCCGCGACGGCAGGGTACCCCGTTCCCGGAGGGGAGGCTCCGCGCAACTCCGTAATCCCCGCGGATACGGTCCACCGGCGAACCGGCGTATATTTCGCGAACAGTTCCAGGCCGTGAGTTTGCGCTCCTGCTTGTTCATTAATCACGTTTACAGGAACGTCGATAAAAAATGGCGATGGATTGACGACTGGCACCCCAGGCGCACTGAGGCCGGCGAGGCCATTGTAGTCGTTGTAGTAGGCCGTCGCATCAAACGACAATTTCTGGCTCCACTCATACCGGTATCCCACCTCGTAGGCGTGGAGGATTTCGGATTTCACGCTCGGATCGCCGGCGTAGAGCAGGAATTCCGGTGGCGGAGGCGAAGGATTGATCTGCGTGATCCGGTCGAGGAGGCCCTCGTCAATGCGATTGGGCGTGCGCACCGCGCGGGATGCCGCTGCCCAGAGAGTGTTCTGCTTGTTCGGCGTCCATACCGCGCGAACCTGGGGCTGGTATTCGAACCCGGTGTAGGGATTGTGCTCGAACTTCGAGCCGGCGATCAGCCGGAGCCTATCCGGCGCCAACATGACGTCATATTGCAGAAATGCACTGTAGGTTGTGTCGCGGCGGTAGGGCGGCTCGATACTGATAGTAAACGTTTCGTACCATGTGTCTCCGGTTGTCAGAATCGATCCGCCCCAAGTCAGTGTATGACGGGGCGAGAGAGAATAGCGGTGCTGGAATTCGACATCGCAGGCATTGCGATACTCGGTATCTATGACGCTAATCCGATCCGTCCAGTCGCAGTAGCCCAGTACGTCCGTATTGGACCGATCGTTGAAGGAGTGCTTCCAGTCGCCAAGGACGTGCCCGCCCTTCACCACTCCACTGTTGTCTTCCACTGTGGCCACGGCCGAAGTCGGAATGAAAACGGGGATGACATCGCGAATTCTCCCTGAGTAACCTTCGCCGTCGAATGTCACGGTGTCTTTCTGCGAGGGAGACCAATCGAAACGCGTTCCTCCTTGCGTGATGCTCCACGTGTCGTAGTTCTCCGCGCCGGATGCGTCAACGGTTGGCAGCCAATCGTTACTCGTCCCGAAAATTCGGTAGGCGAAGTTGTCTCCAATTTTTCCGCCGTAGCGCAAACGGCCGGCATAGCCTTCATTAATTCCGGCGGATGCCGTCACCTGCAGGCCCCGTGTCTTCGCCGCGTCCTTGGTGATGATATTGATCACTCCATTCATCGCATCCGCGCCCCACAACGTTCCGGCCGGCCCCCGGATCACTTCGATCCGGTCAATGTCTTCCAAGGGAGGGTCCTGGACGTCCCAGAAGACGCCGCCAAAAGTTGGCGAATAGACGAGCCTCCCGTCGATCAGCACCAGCATCTTGTCGTTGTACTCGTTGCTGAATCCGCGCGCCGTCACCAGCCATACGTGGGAGCTTTGCTGGACAACATACAGCCCCGGCACCGTGCGCAGCGCATCCGGAACCGAGGAGAATCCACCGCGCCGGATATCTTCCCCGGTGATCACGAAGATTGCCGCTGGGGCCGCGGACAGGCTCTCCGCTTTCTTCGAAGCCGAGGTCACCTGGATGTTCATTAGATCCTCGATGCTGATCGAAGTCAGGTCCACTGGCTTTGCCGAACCTTGCGAGGACTCTTGTGCGGCCACAACCGTCGAAAGTGCAGACATTGCCAGTAGGCAAGCGAGCCATTTCATTGTTTGTCTTCGTCTATACAAGCGAACCCATCTCTCCTGAATACTGGATAAAGGACACGACGCAGGTAGCTGAACGCATCTCCCCTCGGTCAGGTATGCACATCGGTTTCCAAATGAGAGCGAGGCTCAGCAAGGGACCCGTTTGTTTTCAATCGAGTAGAGGATTAGAAAGAACCAATGATGGAACTCTGGCAAGTCCCCGCCCATATTGGTCCTTGCGAGTTTCGAACTGGTCGAAAACACAAGACGCTTTCAGGGCCCAGGCGCCAAATGCAGACCTCCTGTAAAGATTTCGCGCGACATTTGTTTGCGCGCCCGCGCCAGGAAGGATGAGCTTTCTTACGCTACAGAACTTCCAGCAGCGGTCGGCTGACCGCTGCAAGGACCTTTGCGTTAGTATCTATGCGCGCCTGCGGAACTCCGGCTCCGGCGGGACGTGCGCTTCAAAACGAAGTGGGATTGGAGTGAGGCCATGGCCGCTTGGTTCGAGATTGTAGGAAGTGTGGCAGCGGCATGCACGACGCTTTGCTGGCTGCCGCAATCGGTGAAAATTATTCGTGAGAAGAGAACTGACGGCATTTCGCTCCTCACACAGAGCGTGTTTACTCTCGGAACCGCGCTCTGGGCGACCTACGGCCTGCTCTTGAATAACCGGCCCGTCCTGTATGCCAACAGCGTGACACTTGTATTCGCGCTGACCATATTGATTCTGAAGCTTCGCTATCCCTAGTTCATATTTCTTACGAGATTCGACGGCGGGCAGAAAGCGAAAGGACCAGGCGCTATTACCGTGATCCTAAGCGACCCGTATGGGCGCACAATCACCCGGCAATGTCCCCCGTGAACGCCATTCCTCTGAATGGCGTTGCCGCCGCATTGTGGAAATTGGCGTTCCCGGAGATCAACTGCACCGCCAGCATCCCTTGGGAATAATTTTCTTCCCTTGGGTTAATTGCCGGCAGGGGCATCTTCGTTACATCGGACAAAGCCCCCGATGGATTTCACTCGGCCATTCGGTTTTTCGTTTTAATCCAATTTATCGGAAGCTGAAGATTTACCTGAAAAGGGACCTGATTTCGTGAAAGCCATACCCTGCCGAAAGCTCCAGGGCGGATTCACTGATCGCGATTGTGGACCTCAGGACTGGGTTCTGGGCCGTTGTTTGTGTTTGCTTGGGTGGGTGGACCGTTTGTACTGTCTGGGTGCGTACACTTGCCGTTCGGAGAGACTGAACTATCTGTTCTGTCTTTGCGTGTGCCTTTGTTGCTTGGTGAGATTGGACGGTATTGTTCATGGATCGTCGCTTCACCTCGCAGGACTGCATCGGCGAATGGCGAAACAACTTTAGAGGAAATGTCCCTTTTAATTTTTAATTTAGAAAACGGCGAACGATTACCTGTTCAAGCCCCGCCGGGAGCCGCTCCAGTGTTTCTCGAAGCGAACGCCACGCAGGCCCTAGATGGGAGAATGAATCCGTCAGGGGATCGGAAACAAGGCTGACAATTTTGGAGGCGCGGGTGGGAGTTGAACCCACGAATGGAGGTTTTGCAGACCTCTCCCTTAGGCCTCTTGGGTACCGCGCCGAAACTATGAAGTATAGCGAAACTGGCCTTCACTTGTCAGGGGTTGCGCGGTCGCCGCCGATCTAACGCGATGCCATGGGCATGACTTGCGCTTCGCGGATGAAGCGCGCGGATTCTTCGGGCGGCGTGGGGCAGATATAGAATCCCGTGCCCCACTCGAAGCCGGCCACTTTGGTCAGCTTGGGGATGATCTCGATGTGCCAGTGGTAGTGTTCGCTGGTTTCCTCGCCGATGGGCGAGGTGTGAATCATCAGGTTGTAAGCGGGCCGGTCCAGCACCACGTCGAGGCGGGAAAGATTGTCCTTGAGCACCTTGGCCAGCCCCGCATAGATCAGGCTCTGATGATTCTCGAATGCCGAAGCGTGCTGCTTCGGCAAAATCCACATTTCAAACGGGAAGCGCGGCGCGTAAGGGGCTAGCGTCACGAACAAATCCGTCTCGCCGATGATGCGCACGCCCGAATCCTGTTCCTGCCGGATCATGTCGCAGAAAATGCAGCGCTCTTTTTCGAAGTAATAGTGGCGCGAACTGTCCACTTCCTCGCGCACGCGCTTGGGAACGATCGGCAGGGCGATCAATTGCGAATGAGGATGCTCGAGCGATGCGCCGGCCGCCTCTCCATGATTTTTGAAAATCAAAATGTAGCGAAAGCGCCGGTCGTTTTTCAGGTCCAGCATGCGGTCGCGGAACGCCCAAAGCACGTCTTCGATTTGCTTTTCAGTCATCGTCGCGAGCGTGCTGCGATGGTCGGGCGTTTCGATGATGACTTCGTGCGCGCCGACGCCGTTCATCCGGTCGAAGAGCCCTTCGCCTTCCCTGTCCAGATCTCCCTCGATTCCAAGCGCGGGGAATTTGTTCGGGACGACGCGCACTTGCCAGCCCGGCGTATTCGGCCCGCTGCCGTTGCGTCCATACTGGAGGACCTCGGGCGGCGTCTTCGATTCATGGCCGTAACAAAACGGGCAGATGCCGATTCCCTTGATCTCGACGCTCTCGCGAAGAAAATCCGACGGCCTCTTGGCTCGATCCGTCGAAATAATGACCCATCGTCCAGTGATGGGATCCTTTCTTAACTCGGGCAACGCTTCCTCCTGGCCGGTAAGACCACACACTTTAACATCGGACGCCGCTGAAAAAGGCTTATTTTATGCCTGACCGGCCGGGCAAGTCTTGCGGAACAATTACAATCCTTATTGGGCGGCAAAAGCGCCCTTGTGGAGGCGCACGACGGGTCGCTGGCCGGGCGGGGCTTCAATCGCAAGAATGTCAAATCGATAGGGTGCGCCGCTGGCGCGGTACTCGCGGACAAATAGCCGTGCCATTTGCGAAAGGTGACGCTGCTTTCCGGCCGTGACCGCATCCTCGGGCGAGCCAAACTCGTCGCTAGTGGACGTTCGCGTTTTCACTTCGACGAAGGCGAGGGTTTCGCCGTCGTATCCGACGAGGTCGATTTCGCCTTTGACGCCGCGATAAGTGAAGTTTCGCGCAATCATGATGTACCCGTTGCGGCGCAGATACCAGTAGGCATACGTCTCGCCGCGCACGCCGGTTCGCCGCGCCTTGCGACCCGCGGCTGCCGAATGCGTCGGCAGTGCAGACGTTTCCGCGAGGCCCTTGCGTGCGGCCCAATTCACCAAGCCGAACATGGCGCGCGCTAAAATCGGCACAGCTTGCTCCCGTTTTTCTCTGTGACCTCTGTGTTGAAAGCCTTGCCCAACACCGAAAAAACTTTTAACACAGAGGGCACAGAGAACACCGAGAAGACCAAACCCTGAGAATTTCCGATCCTACGCCGACTTCTCCACTTCGCTGATGCATGCTTCCAGCGTTTGCGCGGCGAAAGCAGCCTGTTCTTCATCGATCACCAACGGGGGAGCAATGCGGATTGTGTTCTCGCCGGCGCCGAGCAGGAGCAGGCCTTTCTCGAAGGCGAGGTCCACGATCGCGTCGCGGAGATCGCCGGCGCGCTCCTTGGTTTTCTGATCGCGCACGATCTCGACGCCGATCATCAAGCCTTTGCCTCGCACATCGCCCACGATGCGGTGCTGCGCGGGCCAGTCCGCGATGCGGCCCAGGAGAAATCCGCCGACGCGCCGCGCGTTCTCAATGTATTGCGTCTCCAGCAGATCCATCGTCGCAAGCGCCGCGGCGACGCTCACGGGATTGCCGCCGAAGGTCGAGGCATGCGCGCCCGGCTTCCAGTCCATCAAGCTCGCGCGTGCAATCGTCGCGGAAAGCGGCATGCCCGACGCGATGCCCTTGGCCACGCAGAGAATGTCCGGCTCGATTCCGGCGTGTTCACAGGCCCACCATTTGCCGGTCCGTCCCATGCCGCTTTGCACCTCGTCGCACACGAGAAGGATTCCATGCATGCGGCAAATGCGTTGCAACTCGAGCAGAAATTCTTTCGGCGCGGGAACGTATCCGCCCTCGCCTTGAATCGGCTCGATGAAAATCGCCGCCACCTCTTCAGGATCGACCAGGCGCTTGAAGATTTCGCGCTCCAGAAACGTGGCCGATTCGACGCAAGTGCAAGGCGAGGGATTGCCGTACGGGCAACGATAAGAATTCGGATAGGGTATATGAAACACGCCGGCCAGCAATGCGCCGAATCCCTTGCGCTGGACGGCCTTGGACGCGGTGAGCGAAAGCGCACCGAGCGTGCGCCCGTGAAAGCAGCCATGAAACGCGATGATCTTGTCGCGGCGCGTATGGTATCGCGCGAGTTTGATGGCCGCTTCGATCGCTTCCGTGCCCGAGTTGCCGAAATAAACTTTCTTCGCCTCTTTGCCGGGAGCCACGGCGGAGAGCCGCTCCGCCAGTTCCACGAGTCCCTGGTAATAAAAATCCGTGCAGGAAATGTGGATCAGTTCAGCGGCCTGCTTCTGAATCGCGTCCACAACGCGCGGGTGGCAATGTCCTGTCGAAACGACGGCGATTCCCGCGGCAAAATCCAAGAACATGTTGCCGTCCACGTCCTCGACCATCGCGCCACGGCCCGACTTCGCCACCAATGGATAGCCGCGCGTGTAGGAAGGCGAAACGAATTGCGCGTCGCGAGCGATGACTTCCCTTGCCCTCGGACCGGGAAGCGGCGTCAACAACATGGGCAATTTGGCTTCGCTCGTAATCGCGCCCACTGATTTTTCCACGAACGTCCTCCAGCGGGTGTGGTTTGAGTCCCATGACCCGGACTGCGCGGAACGCGTGCATCCCTCTCCAGGACCGTGAATCACAAGATCGAAGGAGAGGGACCTGATACTAATTTACGCCGAAGGAGGCAGGCCGTCGAGAAGAGGTAATCAGGAAATGTTTACGCTTCGGAATCGCTCGGATTTACTTGCGTTTCAGTGGGACAGGCTTCACAGACTGCGGAAAAAGGCCCCCATTTTTTGTCATTCCGAGCGAAGCGAGGAATCTCTCTTTCTTTTCATGCGCGTACATCGAAGAGAGATTCCTCGCTTCGCTCGGAATGACAAAATAAATCAATTTTTCTGCAGCCACTGAAGCCTGCTCTACTTGCGCTTCCAGCGGACGCCGCCGTCGCGGGAGTCTTCGAGAATGATTCCGCGCTCGGCAAGCTGGTCACGAAGGCGGTCCGACGCCGCAAAATCCCGGCGCTTCCTCGCGGCTTGGCGTTCGGCGACGAGGGCTTCCACTTCGGCGTCGCTGGGCGCCGCGGAACCCTGGCCGATTCCAAGCGAGCGGAGTTTCTCGGCATCGTCATCGCGCAGCACGGCAAAGATCGCGTCGAAAGTTTCCATCACGTCGAGCACTGGCGCGGCATCACCCTGGAGGAACTCGCCGCGGTCCATCGCCGTGTTAACGTCGCGCACCAGATCAAAGATCGCCGCGAGCGCCTGCGCGGTATTGAGATCGTCCGCAAGGCCGCGATCGAACTCGTCCTTCGCTTTTGCGGCGCGCTCCGCGAGCGCTGGAGAAGATCCTTTCGGAAATTTCCCGGCGCGAAGGCGCGAAACAAAATTCCTCAGGCGGTCCACCGAACTCGCCGCCCCCTGCAAACTCTCCGGCGTGAAATTCAACTGTCGGCGATAGGGCACGGATGCCAGCAAAAATCGAATCGAAGACGGCTTGTGCCCGTGGGAAAACAGTTCGCGCAACGTCGCGAAGTTCCCTAACGACTTGGACATTTTTTCGTGATCCACCAGCAGGTGTTCGGCATGGAGCCAGTAACGCACGAACGTCTTCCCGGTGGCCGCTTCGGATTCAGCAATCTCATTTTCGTGATGAGGAAAGGTCAAGTCCACGCCGCCGCTGTGAATGTCCAGCGTGTCACCCAGATACTTCAAGGCCATGGCGGCGCACTCGATGTGCCAGCCGGGACGCCCGGGTCCGATCGGCGTCTCCCAAAAGTGCTCGCCGGGCTTGGGCGCTTTCCACAACGCAAAGTCGCGCGCATTGTCCTTGTCATAGCGATCCACATCCACGCGCGCGCCGGTCTGCATCCCCGCGACGTCAATCTTTGAAAGTTTCCCGTAACCCGGAAATTTCGCGATGCGGTAATACGTCGAACCCTCGCTTGTGTACGTGAAGCCTTTGGCGGTGAGGCGCTGAATCAGCTGCACCATGTCGTCGATATGCTCGGTGGCCCGCGCGACATGTTCAGGCGGCTCCAGATTTAAGGCGCGGCGATCATCCAGATACGCCTGAATGTATTTGTCCGTATATTCGCGAATGCTGACGCCCGCCGCGGCCGATTTCTGGATAATGCGGTCATCCACGTCGGTGAGATTCATGACTTGAATGACGCGGAACCCTTTCGACTTCAAATACCGCCGCAAGACGTCCTGAAAAACAAACGTGCGGAAATTACCGATGTGAGCGAAATCGTAGACAGTCGGTCCACAGGTGTACGAGCGCACCTCGCCGGCCACCAGCGGGACAAACGGCTCCGTCTGGCCGGACATGGTGTTGTGGAACCGGATCTCTATCTTCGTGGTTCGGTCCCCGCTGCTTAGAGTAGGTTGTGCGCTCATGGCAAACGCGTCATTTTAACCGACGCGCGCGGATGTAGCAAAAGGTCTGTTGGGGTAGGACAGGGATGTCCTGCAAACGCATGTATCGCTAGACGGATAGTTCCCTATGAGATGTTCTCTTCTAAGGATGTAGGTCCGGCGTCTATCGCTTATGCGCTTGGGCGTAGTCGATGGCGAACTGCTTGAGGGTCGGGCTCGTCATGCCCAGCGCAGTCGCTTCCTTGGCGGCGCGGTCGACATCCCAATGATCGACCACCAGCCGCTTGATAAACCACATCGTAGCAGCGCGACCGCCGCCCGCACAGTGAATGAACGCCGGGTCGCTGCCTTTCGCGGTAATCGCGTCCAGAAACTTGTCGGCCACTGCGGGATCGGGCGCGGTGCTGCTGAACGGGATGGAATAGTAGCGAATATCCGCGGCTTTCGCGGCAGCTTCTTCCTCTGGAAGGTTCGCGCCGTCCTCGCTCGGCTGCCGCAAATTGATGATCGAAGCAAAACCGAATTTCTTGATTTCGGGTACCGCAGTGGCTTTGATCGCCCCGGAGCAGGCGACCGTCGTCTCAAGGCGATGGAAGTTCGTAATGCCATCGACCGTTTCCTTGGTCACTTCCTGCGCTCGGACAGGCGTTGCAGCCATCCAGAGGCCTGAAATCAAAGCGGCGGCAATCAGGAATTGTGATTTCATGGAATACCTCCTCTAAACGAAATTGCATTATCCAATGAATGGGCCTGATAAAGCTAGTCTTGCGTCTCTCAGTTGACCCAAGTTTCTCACAAGGAAGCACTCAGGCGCAGCTTTTTAGTGGCGCAGGCTTCAGCCTGTGGGGGTTGGTCGGAGCAAGCTCGCCCTCGCAGCAACCAAGCCCCACAGGCTGAACAGGCTGCGCCACTGGGAATCCTTTCAAGCCATGTGAATCGCGCAAGTTTGTGTCCTTCGGATGCCATGGCTATAATAAGAGTGTCTGCTTAGCATCGAGTCTTGCCAAGACCATGATCGTTCCGGCACAAATCGAAAGCCCGGCCTCCCTGGCGCACCTCGATCTCGAAAAGGAGATTACGCGCCTGAAGCGCGAGATGAATGCCGTGATCCTGGCGCACTATTACCAGGATTCAGAGATTCAGGACCTGGCGGATTTTGTGGGCGATAGCCTGCAGCTCTCTCAAAAAGCAGCGGCCACCGAGGCGGACGTCATCGTCTTTGCCGGTGTGCTGTTCATGGCCGAAACGGCCAAAATCCTGAACCCAACGAAGCCCGTTCTGCTTCCCGACTTGAAGGCGGGCTGTTCGCTGGCCGACGGTTGCCCTGCTGCGCTATTTAAGGCGTTTCGCGAACGGTACCCCGATCACGTGTCCATCACGTACATCAATTGCAGCGCCGAGGTTAAAGCGCTGAGCGACATCATCTGCACCTCAAGCAACGCCGAGAAAATTATCCGCCAGATTCCGCTGGAGAAACCCATTTTGTTCGCGCCGGACCAGCACCTCGGGCGCTTCCTGATCAAGAAGACGGGCCGAGAGTTGACGCTTTGGCCGGGCAGCTGCATCGTTCACGAAATGTTTTCCGAGAAGAGCCTGGTACAGTTGAAGGAACGGCACCCGGGGGCTCTGGTGCTGGCGCATCCGGAGTGCCCGGAAGCGGTTCTGCGCCATGCCGACTATGTGGGGTCAACCACCGGAATCTTGACCTTCGCGACGCATAACCCGGCCGCGGAATTTATCGTGGCGACCGAAAGTGGCATCCTGCACCAGATGGTAAAGGCCTGCCCGGAGAAAACTTTCATCTCCGCTCCCGGCGAAGGCGGATGCTCCTGCAGCGAATGTCCTCACATGAAGCTGAACACGATGGAGAAGCTTTACCTTTGCATGCGCGACCGGAAGCCGGAAATCACCCTAGAAGAAAATCTGCGCCAGCGCGCTCTGAAACCGATTCTCCGAATGCTGGAGATGAGTTAGCCTTCCTTCATCCTCCATGTCCCCCTTACTCGACGCGTCCGCATGCCACAATTTGTTGCGGTCTTTTCTCGCCGAAGATATTGGCGCCGGCGATATCACCACCGAAACGACGGTCTCCGCACTGCAGCGCGGGCGCGGCGAGGTGATTGCCAAATCTCCGCTGGTCCTTGCCGGGATTGAGTTGTTCGCCGAGGTTTTCCGTCTCCTGGACCTCACAACCACAGTGGAAATCATCTCCCACGACGGCGAAGAACTTACGCCGGAAAAAGTGCCCGCGCGTGTAAACGCTTCCGCGCGCGCGCTGTTGACGGGCGAGCGCGTGGCTTTGAATCTTTTGCAGCGGCTCAGCGGCGTCGCGACGCTCACCCGCCGGTTTGTTCGCGCGATTGAAGGCACCAACGCGGAAATTCTGGATACGCGGAAGACGACGCCCGGCTTGCGCGCCCTCGAAAAATACGCAGTCCGCGTCGGCGGCGGCAAAAACCACCGCAAGGACCTCGGCGAAGCCGTGCTGATCAAGGAAAATCATATTCGCCTGGCGGGAGGCGTTTCCGCGGCGCTTACGGCAGCGCAAGCAGCCAAAGGCTGCGCCCGGTGGATTGAAATTGAAGTCACGAACCTGGACGAATTGCGCGCCGCGCTCTCCGGCAACCCCGATGTCATACTGCTCGACAACATGAGCCCATCCCTCGTGCATCAAGCCGTCGAGCAGGTGCGCAAGCAATCCGCGCCGAACAAGATCCGGACCGAAGCATCCGGAGGAATCACGCTCGATAACGTGAGAGAATTCGCGGATGCCGGCGTGGACTGGATTTCCGTGGGCGCGCTGACGCACTCTGCTCCGGCCGTGGACTTAAGTTTTGAGATTGAGCCATTGCCCTAAGAGGTCTGTTAATGCGCGCTTTCAGTTGTAGCCCGCGTCTTCAGACGCGGGGTTCTTCTCTACAGCTGGCAGAAAACCCTCGCCTCTAAAGAGGCGAGCTACAACATCGCCGGTGAATTTGAAGATTGGAGATTGGATTCGCGTAATGCAATTATTATGAACACTGCAATCCAGACCGACATTCTCGTCATTGGCAGCGGCCTCGGCGGCCTGGCCGCGGCGTGGGACGCCGCCAAGCGCGGCTGCGAAGTCACGCTGCTCACGCGCGCTCACGAGCCCGAGGACACCAACACTTACCGGGCGCAGGGCGGAATCATTTATCGCGGGCACGGCGAGCGGCCCGAGCAACTCGAGGAAGACATCCTCTCGGCAGGCGCAGGACTCAGTTCGCCGGAAGCGGCTTCCCTGCTGAGTCACGAAGGCCCGCGCCTGGTGAAAGAAATCCTGATCGACGAGCTTCACGTTCCGTTCGATCCTTCTCCGGAAAATCCGCGCGAACTCGATCTGACGTCCGAGGCCGGCCATTCCATCCCGCGGATCATCCACTTCAAGGACCAGACCGGATTCTCGATTGAGCGGGCATTTTTTGAGAGGGTGCAGGCTCACCCGAAAGTGAAAGTGCTCGCAGATGCCACTGCGGTGGACTTGTTGACGGCGTCGCACCACTCGGTCGAGCCCACCGACGTCTACCGCCCATTGACCTGTGTTGGAGCCTACGTGCTCGACCAGACCACGGGGAAAATCTTTTCCATTCTCGCCAAGGAAACCATTCTGGCGACGGGCGGCCTCGGCAGCGTATTCCTGCACACGACAAATCCTCCGGGCGCGCGCGGCGACGGCATCGCCATGGCCTATCGCGCCGGGGCGCGCTGCATCAACTTGCAATACGTCCAATTCCATCCGACAGCTCTTCTGGCCCCGGACGGCTGCTTCCTGATTTCGGAAACGGTGCGCGGCGAAGGCGGCAGGCTCGTGGATCGCCAGGGCAAGGAATTCATGCAGCGGTTTCATCCCGCCGGTTCGCTCGCTCCGCGCGACGTTGCCGCGCGCGCGATTTATCAAACCATGCTCGAATCGGGCGAGCCTTGCGTCTATCTCGACATCACGCAAAAACCCGCCGACCAGCTTCGCGAGCGTTTCCCCGGCATCTACGCCGTCTGCATCGAGCGCGGGATCGACATGACGCGCGAGCCGATCCCCGTCGTTCCGGCGGCGCACTACAGTTGCGGCGGAATCGCCACCGATGCGTGGGGCCGCACCACCGTGGATCGCCTTCGAGCCGTCGGCGAAGTCGCCTGCACCGGTTTGCACGGCGCGAATCGTCTGGCCAGCACTTCCCTGCTCGAGTGCCTCGTCTGGGGAACGCGAGCCGGCCAGCAAGCTGCCGAGCGCATCCACCGCGGCAATGACTTTTACTTTCCCCAAGTGGCCGACTGGCGCTACGAGCACGAGCCGGCGGATCCCGCGCTCATTTCGCAGGACTGGCTCACGATCCAGCACACCATGTGGAATTACGTCGGTTTGATCCGAAGCGAGAAAAGATTGAATCGCGCGATGCGCGTGCTGCGCGAACTGGACCTGGAAATCGCGCGCTTCTACGAAAAATGCGAAATCAGCGATTCCATCATCGGCCTGCGCAACGGCATCCTCACCGCGCTCTTGATCCTCGAAGCGGCCGACCAGGCCCGCGAAAGCCGCGGCTGCCACTACCGCATCGATTAAGTCAAATTTCCCAAGACATCAAATCGCACGGATAACTCAGCCTTCGACGAACGACTTCAGTCTGGACAGCGCCTGGTCCCACAGCTCAGAGACGCGATCGAGGTATTTCTTCATTTCTTCAATCGGCCCCGGGTTGAATTCAAACAGGGTCTGGCGACCCGAACGAACGCTATGCACCATTCCTACACTCTCCAATACTCGAAGGTGCTTGGTGATCGCCTGCCGCGTCAGCCTGGAACCGTGCGCTAGCTGAGAGATCGAATGGGGCTCGCCGCCACAGAGCTTCGCAACGAGCGATAGCCGCGTCTCGTCGCCCAGCGCGGCGAAGACCGGTGCGGTGGCGCGCCTCTTGACGGCCACGCCGCTACGCCTTCTGCGCGACATAGCTCTCAATATTTTTCATTTGCTGAGTCCAGCCGCCGTCATTCTTGCGGAGGGCTTCGTCGCGGCGGTCGCTGGGGACTTTGTCGAAACCGGACTCGGTGAGCACGAGCAATGTGCCGCTTGCGGTCTTCTCCAACCTGAATTCGACAAGCGTGGGCGTCTCCTTCGAATAATCTACTTTGGGGTCGATGCCGTAGGGATGCCAGGTGAAGGAAAAAAGCCGCTCGGGCTCCATTTTCTGTACGACGGCCTCCCATTTCACGTGCTCGTAACCGGGATAGGTGATATGGCCGCGCGAGACCTCGCCCGGCACGAACGGACCGTCCAGTTTCACGCGGAACCACTCGCCGAATTCGCGGTGATCCGTTATGGCGCGCCAGACCCGCGAAACGGACGCTTTCAGCTCGATGCGCTTCTCAATTCGATTCTCCATCTTTACGCAACCTCCAGGTTGCATATTAACGCGAGCCTCGTGGAAAAGGCAACCTTTTTGTTGCTCATTTTCATAACGGAATTCCTGGCTGAACGGAGGGAAAATTTCCATCTAACGCGAGGACTTCACTGCGGACCCCGATGCCGCCGTTTTCATCTTCCATTCGCTAACGGGAATGCGCGGCATATCGAACAAATCCGATGTCCGCGCGTACCATCCGCGGCCATGCATGCGGCCCAGCAGCTTCAAACCTGGAGTGTCGATGTAATATTTCGCGGCGTCGAGGACGAATTCGTCGCGCACATGCATCGCCAGCACGCGGCCCAGAACGAGCCCGCTCTCTCCCAAATCCACGATCTGCATGAGCTCGCACTCCATGGCGACGGGGCTCTCCGCGATGCGCGGCGGCTTCACGCGCACGGAAGGCGCGACCGTCAAGCCGGCCTGCTCCAATTCGTCCACGCTGGAATCGAATTCAATTCCGGTGATGTTCATTGCTTCGGCGTTCGATTCGGCGACCAGATTCACGACGAACTCGCCGGTTTCGCGAATATTCGCGCGGCTGTCCTTGGCCTGGCCCGGCTTGCGATTGCCGATGCCGATCGCAACGACCGCCGGATCGCCCGAAAATACATTGAAAAACGAAAAGGGCGCGGCATTGAGCAATCCCTTGGCATCCTGGCTGACCACCCAGGCGATCGGCCGCGGCGTCACCGTGGAAACCAGCAGCTTGTAGCATTCCTTGCCCGGGATTTCCTTGAAGTCGAATAGCATGATGGACCCCCATTTCCGAACTGTGGACATAGCTTACATCAGGATCGCGGGACGGGCCATCCTGCAGCGGGCAAGGAATCTGCCTGCCCGAATTTTCTGCGACGAATTGCCAGGACGGCGGCATCCTGCTTTCAAATAGACCGCTCGCTGGCTTGGCTTGGGTTGACAATACGTGTAAAACGTGCTACACGTATAATACGTGCAACATTGAAGAGGCGAGGCTTATGGCAGGCCCAAAACAAAATGGAAAACAGAATCTAACCGTCAGTCTCGACCTAAAAACCATCCGATTGGCCAAGATTCTCGCCGCGAGGCGATCGACCTCCATCAGCGGTCTCGTGGCCAACCAAATTGAAATCCTCGTCGGTGAAGAAGAAGCCTACGAACGCGCTGAGCGTCAGGCCATGTCATTGCTGGAACATGGTTTTCACCTGGGCGGCGTAATTCGAGCGAGCCGGGATGAATTGCATGAGCGGTAAGACATTCATCGATACGAACATCTTGATCTATGCGCATGACATTGACGCGCGAGTGAAGAACGAAATCGCAAAGGCAGTTCTACGGGAGCTTTGGAGCGAGCGAACCGGCGCTCTTAGCATGCAGGTGCTCCAGGAGTTCTATATCAATGTCACGCGGAAGATCGCGTCTCCGTTATCCAAGGATTCGGCCCGCAGTGTTGTGACGAGCTACGCAATGTGGTGCATGGAAACGACTCCAGCTGAGATATCCGCGGCGTTCCGAATCGAGGACGAATCGCGGATCGGATTCTGGGATGCGCTGATCGTTTCCTCAGCCGTCAAAAGCGGAGCGACACGGATTCTGTCTGAAGATTTAAACGCCGGACAACGGATTGCCGGCATTCTTATTGAAAATCCCTTTGTGGGTATTCCCTGAGCTCCAGTCGTTACGCATGCTTGCCCTACCCTATTTCCTTTAGAAATATTCTGCAGCCGTCCGGAAAAAACTTCTCTCATCGGCCGGCGCTTCCCTGAGACGCTGCGCACCTGGCTTATGCAATCAACTCACTCTGCAAAACTTCCAGTTTTCGCCGACATTTTTCATCGAGTGGGCCTGGAGGTGCACGAATCCCAATGCCCTCCCATAATCCAGGAGGTACACGCTCATGGTTCGAAAATTTCTGATGCTTGCTTCGCTTGCCGGCTTCTTGCTGGCCGTAAACACACAAGCTCACCCTCCATACCAGAATTCTCAATCGGATCAGCAGGCTCCCAAAGTCCATTCCATTACAGGGAAAGTGACGCAGGTCGAAACCGGCGGCAAGGCATTTTCGATGGATGTAAATCAAGGGAATGACAAGCGCCCGATGCGGTTTGTCGTGGACAAGGGAACGACAGTGCAAGGCCACGTGGCCGCAGGTACGACGGCAAGCGTGGATTATCAGGCGGACGGAAGTGGTCAGCTCGTAGCGTTATCGGTGACCGAACAATCGGCACAATCGCAGTAGCGTTAAGGATGCTCCGAAGCAACTAGAAGGGCGAAATCGGCCTGATTTCGCCCTTCCCTTCCCTCGAACGCGCCGTCCCAAAGCCTGCAATAATTCAAGTGGACGAAACCAGAGTTGGCTGATACGCGCTTGCATCTTTACTTCGAGCGCGACGCATGCTAATTTATTTTCCCGTAACCGCCATCGTAGCGCCAGGCGGCTGGGCCACTGTTAAACGACCCTTCAGCGATTTTGTCGCGGCTCGAACCCTCCCGAGTAAGCGGAATACGTTTCTGCCGATATGTAGAGTATGGGCTTGGTGTAATCGATTCCAGGGAACCCGCTCACCCAGCGCGTAGACGGCGGAGGCCATAAAAGGGGAAATCTTGCTTAAACTGCGCAAAGTCGAGCTCGTGGGCTTCAAATCGTTTTGCGAAAAGACGCACATTACCTTCAGCGGCAGCGGGCTCACCTGCGTCATCGGCCCTAATGGCTGCGGCAAGTCCAATATCGTGGACGCCATTTCGTGGGTGTTGGGCGAGCAGAGCCACAAATCGCTGCGCGCAGAGCGGATGTCTGACTGCATTTTTAACGGAACCGCTAAGCGGCCGCCGTTAGGCCTCGCGGAAGTCACGCTGACTTTAATCGATCCGGAACTTGCGGAGGCGGCGGAGTTCGTTCTGGGGCCGCAGCAGAGCGAAGTTGCGACGCCTGGGCCTGTTGGAGTTCCAGACAGCGCTTACGGGGCGACCGGAAAATCTTTCAACACAGTGGACACAGAGGGCACAGAGAAAAACGTCGTGAATTTGGATCTCGCGGGCGACGATGCCTCTATGGAATCGCAGGCGGAGGGGGATGGTTCGAAGGAGTCGGCCTTTCTGAAGAAAAAGCGCGCGGCGGCGGAGAAGCCTGCGATGCATATGAAGCCGGGCGAGGTCGTCGTGGGGCGCCGCCTGTATCGCTCGGGCCAGAGCGAGTATCTCATCAATGGCCGCGTGGCCCGTCTGCGCGACATTCAGGATTTGTTCATGGGGATCGGGCTTGGCCCCGACTCCTATGCGATCATCGAGCAGGGCCGCATTGGCCAGATTCTTAGCTCGAAGCCGACCGACCGGCGCGCCATCATCGAAGAAGCAGCCGGGATCACGAAATTCAAAACCAAGCGGCGTCTCTCGGAAGCCAAACTCGAATCTTCCAAAATTAATCTCTCCCGCGTGAACGACATTTACGTCGAAGTGGAAAAGCAGCTTGCGTCCCTCAAGCGCCAGGCCTCAAAGGCCCGCCGGTACGCCGAAATCCGCGAGCAGATGCGCGGGTTGCTCCGTCAGGTCCTGGCGAGCAAAGCAAAGGAGCTCGACCTCGAAGCAGACCGGCTGGCAAGGCTGGTCGGGGGAATCTCGCAACAGGAATCTCAGGAAGCGCAGTCGGTGAATCAATGGGAAGCGGAACAGGAGCGCCTGTCGTCGCGCACCTACGAACTGGAAGGCGAGCTGCGGCAACACCAAAACATTCTTGGGCAGACGGCGCTCGAACTCGACCGCAGCGAGAATCGCATTCTATTCAACCGGCAGCGCACCGCGGAACTGACCGGCCGGCTCCAGCAGCTAAACGTCGAAATCGAGCAGGGCGCGGCGCAGGCCGCGCAGGTCGAGGCCCGTGCCGCCGCGCATGGCGAGTCGGTCGCATCAATCCAGGGTGAGGTTTCCCGCGTCGAAGCGACCCTGACGAACCTGGTTGCGGCCACTGCTGAAATTTCAGACGCCCACGATTCCACTGAAGAGCGCATCGCCGCGCTGCGCCGCTCGGCCTCTGAGCTTAGCGAGGAACTGACGCGGTTGCACGGCGATCAGGCGCAGGCGGAACAGACGCTCGCGCATCATATCGAAAGCGTAAGGCGCTACGAGCAGCAGGAACAGCAATTGCTCGAGGAAGCCTTGCATCATCGCGAGCGCGCGCAGGCCGCCGATCTGCACTGGCAATCCGTGCTGGAGCGCACGCGCAGGCTGGAAGATCTGGTGCGCAACGCGCAGGCGCGCATCGCCGACCTTCGCCGCCAGCAGCACGAAGCCACCGCGCAGGCCGGCGCCTCACGCGACGCTCTCGCCAGCGGCCGCGCGCGGCGCGCATCCGTCGAACAGATTTTGAATGACCGTTCCTACACCGCGGACGCGGTCCAGAAACTTTTTGCATCGAGCCAGGGCGGCGATGAACCCGCCGGCTTCCGCGCCGTCGGCGTGCTGGCCGACTATGCCGAGGTCGGGCAGGAATACGAGAGCGCCATCGAGCAATTTCTGCGCGACGAACTGGAGTATGTCGTGGTCGAAACCTTCGACGTCGCGCGCGCAGGTATTGCTATGCTGCGCGACGAAGTTGGAGGCCGCGCCACATTTTTCGTGGATTCGCTGCGCAAGCTGAATTTGCAGCCGAATGAGCCGGTCGTGCCCTTCGAGATCGAACGGGAAACGGTTTCGCGCCTCGATCGTCTCGTGGAGTTCCGCGATCCCCTGGGCCCGGCGGCGAAGCAGTTTCTGCCACGGCTGCAATCGGCGTTCCTCGTGGAACAATCCGCGGTAGCCGAGCGTCTCGCGCGCGAAAACCCCGCATATTCGTTCGTGACGCCCGACGGCACGACCTATCAGGGCCGCGTCGTCAGCGGCGGACGTCCCTCGGAAGCGGGCCCTCTCGGCATGAAGCGCGAATTGCGCTCGCTGGACGCCGAAGTGCTGCAACTCGAACGCGCGGCATCGGAAGCGCAGGCGGCGCTCCATCACATTGAAGAAGAATCTCGCGCTTGCGAGACGACGCTCGAACAAGCCACCGCGCAGCACGTCGAATCCGAAAAGCTCGAGGTGGCGGCCACATTGCAGCGCGACCAAGCGCGGGGCGACATGGTGCGCCTCGGAATCGAACTGAGCGATTGCCAAGGCGAACTAGGCCGTTTGCGCAACGATGCCACGGCGGCACAACGTCGAGCCGAGGCCGCGCAACACAGGCGCGGCGAAGTTTCCAGCGCCCGAGCGGGAGCGGAACAGGAAATCGCCCAGGCCATGGAGCAGCAAATCGCCTTGCGGCAAACGGCGCAGGCCAAACAGGAAGACCTGGCGGCGCGGCGCGCGGAGATGGCCGCGCTTGCGGAACGCCTCGCCAGCGCGGAAACGATCGCGGCGCGGATGGCGCACGAACTTCAGGAACTCGTCGCAAGACGCACAGCATTGGTTCTCCAGCGCGATTCGCTCGTGCAGGAACAAGGACAGCTGGCGTCGCAGACAGCGGAACACCAAAAGCAAGTGGAATCGCTCCGCGCGGAAAAGCTGCGCCTCGAAGCGCGCGGCGCAGAGATGGAGCGGGAATTCGACGCCACGCGCGTGCGCTCCACGGAGGTAGATGACACGCTGCGCATGGCCCGCCAAAAGCTCGGCGATTTCCGCGAAGAACGCAGCAAGCTCGAAATCGAACGCGCGCGCAACGAGTCCGAACGCGAGCACCTGCGGCAATCGTGTGTCGAGGAGCTGAACGCGCAGCCGGAAGATTTGATCGCGGAATTCCCCGCCCTCCTGACGGGCGAGGAACTGCGCTCTTCCGACGCGCAGTATCACGAACTGAAAATGCGGATCGAGTCGATGGGCCCGATCAACATGATGGCCCTTGAGGAATACAACGAATGCGAGCAGCGCTTCGATTTCCTGGGACGCGAACGCGCCGACCTCATGCAATCGATCACGGACACCCAGCAGGCCATCGCGGAACTCGACGAAGTCTGCAAACAGAAATTCGAGGAAGCCTTCTCGATCATCAACCAGCAATTCGCAACGGCGTTCCACACGCTCTTCGGCGGCGGGACGGGCGAGATGAGATTGTCCGAACCGGACAGCTCCGGCGAGCCCGGCATCGACGTGGTGGCGCAGCCTCCCGGCAAGCGCTTGCAAAACGTGCTGCTGCTTTCAGGCGGCGAAAAGGCCATGACGGCTCTGGCGCTGCTGATCGCCATCTTCCGCTACCAGCCGAGCCCGTTCTGCATTCTGGACGAAGTCGATGCGCCGCTTGACGAAGCCAACGTCGGGCGCTTCACCAAACTCGTTGCCGAAATGAGCGCGGGCACGCAGTTCATCGTCGTGACGCACAACCGGAAAACGATGGAGATGGCGTCGGTCCTGTATGGAGTGACGATGCAGGAACCGGGCGTCTCGAAACTCGTCTCCGTCCGCTGGGACGACCCCGCGGTCGCGCAAGCCGCGACGAACGCCGCGTAATTTCAAAAGTAGCACAGACTTCAGTCTGTGGGTTTTCCGCAGGTAGCGCAGCGCAAAATCCACAGACTGAAGTCCGTGCTACTCAGTTTTCCACTTTTCGTTTTTCTTCTCCGTTGACATCGCCGGGCCGTACGCTAGAATGTCCGCCTCTCGGAAGGATAGGCGGCATTTGGCTTCTCCAAAATTAAATACAGTCGTGTGGGAAACAAATCTCCCCGGAATTCACTTTCTGAATCGCGGGAAGGTGCGTGATTTGTACGAGGTGGGCGGCCAGCTGCTGCTCATCGCCACGGACCGCCTTTCCGCG
>DATNIO010000008.1:0-12912 GCA_035604385.1 Verrucomicrobiia bacterium
CGCGGACCGGTTTGGCCGACGACCGAATTCGGGAATGGGGAATTGCGACGCTATGAGCAAAAGAAAATCTTTCGACGTCGAGGGATTGGGCCACGCCAATCCGATTCCCGCGGTATCGCGCATCGGAAATATTGTCGCGACGGGCGGCGTATCCGGGACGGACACGAGCACGGGAAAAATTCCGGAGGAAGTTGCCGCGCAATGCGCGCACATGTTCGCGAATTTGCGCGCGATTCTCGCCGCCGCGGGAGCTGCGCCCGAGGACGTGATCCGCGTGACCGTGTGGATCAAACGTCCCGAGATTCGCGCCGAGGTCAACAAGCAGTGGGTCGTGATGTTTCCCGATCCTCATTCGCGCCCGGCGCGGCACACCATGTTTTACGACCATTTCGCGGGCACGATGGTCGTTCAGTGCGAGGCGTGGGCTGTCCTCGAGTAACACAGCGACTCTTCGCTGCGCGGGTTTGTAAACGTCGATAGTTCGCAGTTGCGTGAAAGCGGCAAAAACCACACAGCCATGAGTGGCTGTGCTACTCAAACCGTCTCTGCATCTCAAAGGCAAATCCACCGGATTGCAGGCAGATGCAGCGGCGCACGCACCCGTGTTATCCTCGCCTCAGGGAACCGGCGATGCGAATTGTGAAGGCTTGGTGGCTGCTGGGATGCGCGTTTGCTCTTGTGGGCGTGGCCTATGCCTACCAGGCGCCGTTCCGCGAATATCCTTCTGTCGAGTACGGCGTCCAACCGCTTCCTCCCGATTATCAGGAAAAGACGGAATTTGCCTTCGCGCGGATGATGTATCCGCCGGGATGGAATGACGGCTACCGCGGACGCTTCGACGGCGATTGGCGCCTGGGACTCTCCCTCTGGACGCAAGATTATCCGCCGGCGGACCGGGCCTTCTCCCAGGCAGTTCGCCGTTTGACGCGGATCCACACGCGGTCTGTCGAAGAGTGCGTGAATCTTGACGATGGCGACGAGGTTTACAACTGGCCGTTCCTGTATGCTGTGCAGGTCGGCGAATGGGGCCCGACCGACCGCCAGATGCTGAAGCTGCGCGATTATCTTTTGCGCGGCGGATTTTTCATGGCCGACGATTTTCACGGGACAACCGAGTGGCAGGTGTTTGAGGAACGCATCAAGAAAGTTTTTCCGGATCGTCCCATCGTGGACATTCCAAACAACGATCCGATTTTTCACACGATGTTCGACCTGGACGATCGCTACCGGATCACAGGCGCCGAGCACCTGCGTCTGGGCTACAAGAATGGCGGCATCGACGCGCACTGGATGGGGATATACGACGACCACGGCCGCGTCATGGTGGCAATTTCATTCAATTCCGATATCGGCGATTCGTGGGAGTGGTCGAATGTGCCGGGCTATCCGGTGAAATATTCCGACCTGGGAATGCGCCTCGGCGTGAATTATGTGATTTACGCGATGACGCACTGAGAAAGTAGGACAGGCTTCCAGCCTGTCTGGTTTTTTGCACTCTAGCTAAAACCAAAACCGACAGGCTGAAGCCTGTCCTACTCAATGCACTGTAATATTGACTGTGGCCGTAGTGCGTCCAAACGCATTCGTGGCGTAGAGCGTGTAGGTCGTGGACTGGGTCGGCGAGACCACCGTGCTCGTGCCGCGCACGGCGCCAATGTCGGGTGACACGATCAAGTAGGATGCGCCGCTGACGTTCCAGCTCAGAGTGACAGGCGTTCCCGCGGAAATAACCTGTGAACTCGCGGTGAAACTTGTGATGGCAGGGCTCGCGCCGGCCGGGACGTTCGCGGCCGTATAGATGGGATTCATCTTCACCACTTCAAAATCCGCCGCGGTGACGCTGCCCAGATTGTGCAAGTCGCTGTTGTCCCAGTTGTCGTCCGGCGCGCCGCTGATGTACATCGAAGAGCCGTTGTCGGCCATGATCATTCCATATTTCTTGAGCGCCGTGAGAATCACCTGGTTCGCCGCGGAAAACGTGGAAATGTCAAAGCTGGCCTTGAGGCGCAGGCGCATGCCCATCGGCGCGGCGAGGGCGTTCGAGGAATTCGCGGCCCAGTGCGATGCCGGCGGCACGAACGCCGCGCGGCTCGATTGCAGTGTGAATCGCAGCGCGTGGTTGATGTGGCCCGAGGCGACTTCGTCGTAACGCGCGAGTCCCGGGAAAATCGGCAAACCGGCGGCGTCGGCCGACGTCCAGGTGTACGGACGCTGTTCATCGGCAGTGAGATCCCACACGGCGGCCGATCCGGCGTTCCAACTCGCGGCATTCGGAGAAGAACTGTACAGCTCATACAGCCAGCAATCATTGTTGTCGAGCACGAGTACGTGCCGGTCGCCGCTTCCAGGAGCAGGATAGCCTTCGATCAAGGCGCTTACAGGAATCGGCATCGGTCCCGGATCGCTCTCGTCGCCGTAAGCTGTAAAAACAATCGGCACCGGACCTTGTTGCGAGCCCACAACCAAATACGGGATGCCCATGCTCTGCCCGTTGTAAAGACCCGAGCCGAAATCCGGATGCAAGCCGATGCCGGAGCCGATGAAATTAATGATCGCGCTCGAATTTGGGTCCAGGGCAGCGGACGAAATGTCCTGATTCCAGAGATTGTCCGCCGGAAACGGCACGAATCCGTTCAGACTGGCGCTCTGCCCGAGGCTCATTCCGCTGCAGCTCGGCGGCGGATTTCCACCGCTGGTCGAAGTCACCTGCAAATTTTGGGAGGCGGAAGTGGCGCTTCCGGGATTGGGATTCATCACCGCGATGGAAAAATTTCCGGCAGACGCTTCGCTGCCCGTGGCCGTGAGCTGGGTAGAGGACACAAAAGTTGTAGCCAGCGGCGCGCCTGCGAGGAGAACTTGGGCGCCGCTGGCGTATCCGCTGCCGTTTACCGTGATCGCGAACGCACCGGCGGGAACCGATGTCGGCGCGATGCCGGTGAGTACCGGCACCGGATTCTGCAATGTGACCGCGCTGCTTCCTGTTGCAGTGGCGTCGGCCGAACTTACGGCGCGCACGGTCACAGTGTTGGAGCTTGGAAGCGTCGCAGGCGCGGTGTACATGCCGGACGCGCTAATCGTGCCCGTCGCAGCGCCGCCGCCCGCCACTCCGTTTACCTGCCACGTCACGGCAGTGTTCGACGACCCGGCAACCGTCGCGCCGAAGGATTTCGTCGCGCCGGCCCGCACGTTCGCGCTCGCCGGTGAAACTGTAACCGTCACGCTCGATCCCGAAGGAGGCGGCGTGGGATTGGAAGCCGGCGAACTTTTCGTCGTGCCTGTGCATCCGGCTAGGGCCGCAGCCGTCAACAGAGAGACGGAAAGCCGTAAATGTCGCAAAGCGAATTTTTTCCATTTGTCCATAAGAAAGCACACCGAAAGCAAAGCCCCAGGCGTCTGGATTGCCTGTAATTCACTATGCCTCGGCGTGAGCCGCGGAACTACTGTACGGAAGGACAAAATCGGACACGGAACGCCGGAGCAGGCTGGACATCTCTCGAATGATTTGGGATCTACACCTGGCAATCGCGAGAGATTGTCGCGCTCAGAGTCGTTGATTTCAGGTGCGCTTGACCATGTAGTACGAATGTAAGATCGATAGTAATATTGACATACCAAATCGATATCGATAAAATAATTCCAGGTCAATACTATGCAAACGGTCAGAGTTTCCCCAAAATTTCAAGTGGTCATTCCCAAAGAGCTGCGTGAAAGGCTCAAGCTCCGCCCGGGGCAGGACCTGGCGATCTACGAAATCGACGGGCAGATTCGCCTGGAGATTTCGCACAAACCAAAGAGCCTTCGCGGCCTGGCGCGGGGCCTTCAGTGGAAAGAAAGCGACCGCGACCATGCCGAAAGGCTCTGAGCTTTTCCTGGTGGATTCTTCCGGCTGGATCGAGTTCCTGGGAGACGGTCCACTGGCGGACCGGTTTGCGCCCTATTTCGAGCGGGAGGAGCGCCTGATTGTTCCCGCGATAGTGCTCTACGAAGTTTATAAGAAGCTGCTTTCCGTCCAGGGTTCCACGGCCGCCGATCGGTTTCTTTCCGCCGCGTTACGCGCCCGCGTCGTGCCGATCGACGAACGGCTGGCCCTGCTCGCGGCACGGATCAGCCTGGACCGGCGCTTGGCGATGGCCGATGCGATGATCTACGCAACCGCTTTAGCAGCCGGGGCGCAGCTCGTCACTTCCGACTCTCATTTCAAAGGCTTGCCCGAAGCGACAGTCTTCTGAGCCGAGCCATGAGTGTTTTCCTGACGAAGGAGCGCCCCGCCTCAATTTACTTACCGACGACCACTACGACAAACGTATCCGGCAGCACCATGTTATGAGTCGACCCGTGACCGTGCCTGGCCGTGATGACAAGGACATTGTGCGTTTTCATGTCCACGGTCATCGTCCGGGCTCCTGATTGCGTATCAAGTTCCTCGAGCACTTTGAAGCTTTCAGGTGAATCCTCATGAATGATCGTGAGAGTTCCCGAACCGCCGGCCGAGGCGAAAGCATTCCCCGACTCCGGATCGAAGCCGGCGCCATCGGTGCCCGCGCCCGTGCGCAACGCTGCAACGACCTTGCCCGTGTCCGCGTTCATGATCACCATTTTCTGGTTGTCGCACGCGGAAAAAAGGCGACGGGTCTTCCGGTCAATCGCCAGTCCCGAAGGTCCCGTGCCGGGGGCGAGCGGCCAGCGATGGGTGACCTTCATCGTCTCTGCGTCGACTTCGGCGATTTCATCCTTGTCCGTGATGTTGACGTAGACCTTGCCCTTGCCGTCGGAGACTGCGGCCTCGGGTTGCCCTCCGAGCGCTACGGTGCCGGCGAGGGTGCCATCCTTGGCGTTGATCGCCGTCGCGTTGGCGCTGCTGCTGTTCATGACGAAAACGCGCTTGGTGACGGGTTCGTAGGTAAAGGAGTCAGGATCCTTGCCTGCTTTGACGGTTCCTATTTTCGCCAAAGTTTTCAGGTCGACGATGACCACCGAGCCGGCATCGCCACTCATCGCGTAGCCTCGCCCGAATTCGGGAACTGGAAGCAGGCCGGAAGTGCCTTCCAGACCGGTCACTTTGCCCACGACTTTGCCGGAATCCACGTTTACCACGTCGACGTGATTTTCCCGGCCGATGTAGGCGAGACGGGCATCAGGGTCCATCGTGATGTAGTCCCATCCTTCCGTGCCGCCGGTCGTGATTTTTTTCACGATATGATAGCCGGAGGAATCGGGACTTGCGGGTAAGGCCCGCGCGAATCCGGCAAACAGAAGAGAAACCGCAAGGCCCAGTGTCGCACCCGTGATGACTGCCATGTTTCTGTGACGCATGGTGATCAATCCTCCCTTGTCAATCTGACTTCAAACCAAGATGGGTCTTCCCCTCTTTTTTTTGAAATTACCTTTCCGTGAATCTTGAAGAGTGGCCTATATAGTTCAATCCTGCATGGTATAGATCCTTACTTCCGCGTTCGTATTGGCGCCTGCCGAAACCGCCAGATAAAAGCGGTCGAAGCCTTTCCCCTGCCTCCCAAAGTATCCAGCCGTGCCCGCGCCCACAACCGTGGGAATCTTGGAGATTATACTGTAGTGATCGGGATCGGTCTGCTGGTAGACCCATATGGAACCTGCCCGTCCCGGCACGTAAACGCGTTTGCGCTCGGCGCTGTAATACAAATCATCCGTATCCTGAACGGTCGGGACGGAGGCGACCATTTTGCCCGTGCCCGTGTCGAACACAGAGAGCGTCGCCGGTTCCCGCGTCCCCACGATAACCCGATGATCGGCCTCATCGAGAGCCATTGGAAAATTCTGGGCCACGGTCACGGGCCAGCGCGTAAGTTCTTTTGTGTTACGGTTGATCACCACAATTTGTTTCAAATCCGGGACATTTACGTAGATGTTCGGTCCATTCTTTTCCAGTTGGAACGATTCGGGCTCGCCTCCGAGTTTGTACACCTCATCGAGACGCTTGTTGGTCATCGCGTCCACCGCGGCGATGGCCGCATTCTTCTCGCTATCACCACAGCCGACATAGACACGTTTCGTCGCCGCGTCGTAGCGCAGATTATCGGCGCCCCCGTCAAAATCCAGTGTGGCGATCAGTTTGTACGAGTCGCCGTCGTAGATGTAGACCTTGCCTTTTTCGCTGGCCACAAACAATTTGTTGGCCTCCGGAGAGAAGGCCACGCCCTGCGGATTGGGCACTCCGGTGATTTCGTGGGACCGGGTTCCCTGGAAAAGATCGATGACCTCCACGGAATTGTTGCCGAGCCCCGAAACAAACACCTTGCCTTTGCCGGAGGCAAAATGGTCGAAACGCCCTTTCACGCCTTCGAGTGGAACCGTCGCGGTCAGAATCAGTGGGGGCGCAGCCTCGGCCGCGGGCGGGGCGCTCGCGGGAGGAGTGGTTTGGTTGACCTGACATGCCGTTAGCGCGCTAACAAGTGTCAGCAAAAAACCAATGCGGCAATATCTCCTCATGCTTTCCTCCTGGGCGTGGCGAATTTAACCAAGGGCTGGCCCATCAATACTTGCAAACGATCAGAAGAAAAGGGACACCCATCGCCTCTTGGCTAGCTTATGTACCCCCGCATTGACTTAAACGCAAGAAATTGTTGTCCCGATGCACGCTCAGTTGACTTAGGTTTGACGAAGCTTGTAGGATGCGGTCCTCATCGCATCGTCGATGCTTGGAGGAAAATTCAATGTCCCACATTCGTTTTTCGGTGCTGGCTGTTGCTACGTTCGTGCTCGTGGGCGCGTTCTCGATGACCGCGCTTTCGCAGGATCTGCTCACGCAAAAAGTGATCTCAATGGAAATGGCGCAAACCATGGCGCAGGCGACCGTGGCGCAATGCCGGGCCAACGGCTACCGCGTCAGCGTAACGATCATCGACAATGCCGGCCTGCTCAAGGCCTTTCTCCGTGACGACGGTTCCGGTGCGGGCACGCCCGATCTCAGCCGGAGCAAGGCTTACACGGCGCTGTTTTTCCGGAGGACGTCGGGGGAAACCGCCAAGGCTTTTGGGGCGATGACGCCTCCGCCGAACGTCCCAGGCACAGTCATGATGCAGGGCGGCGTTCCGATCAAGGCGGGGACGGAAACCATTGGTGCGATCGGCGTCAGCGGCGCTCCCGGCGGCGATAAGGACGAAGCCTGCGCGAATGCGGGCATTGAGAAAGTCGCCGACAAACTGAAGTAGAACGGCCTTCGCCACAAACTACCGGAATGCCGAGCTCTGGCCGGCCTCAACGGCGAGCGGTTCCCGCAGCAATGGGAACCGCTTCTCCGCCAGGGCCATGCCGCCGAACAGCAACGCGACATAGAATGCGTCACCCGCAAGCGTGTTCCAAAATAGCGGCAGGCCCGCGACATAACACGCGGCCAAACCTCCCAAATTTTTCGGATAGCTTCCGATCGAACTCGCCCACAGCGCGAAGTTGGTGATCAGGAAAAATTGAATTGCGCCGGCCACTGTGGCGACGCCTATGCGCGATGCGGACTTCTTCCGGCGCAGCCAAAACCCAATGGCTACGCTTACAAGAAAACTTGCGTACACGTAGGGAATGAGCCGGTGCAAGCCGGTAAAAATATCTCCAGCAACGAGCGAGAGCAGCGGTACGGCAACGGCGGCTCGCTTGCTTGAAAAATAGGCTCCGCCAAACAGCGCCAGGCCACCGATCGGCGCGAAATCAATCGGATGGGGAACGATGCGGAGCGCGGCCGCGGCAAGAACGATACCCGCGATTACTAGCGCGCGTGGATGACTCCACTCTCCATTTTCCTTATTCATTTCTTTGTTTGATTGCAAGGTTGTCTCCTTTCATTCCGGCAGCAGATCGCAGAAGCAAAAACCGTCACGCAAAACTTTTTCGCCTATCCGGAACGCGATCGGCGCCTTGAATACGGGACCATCGAAAACGAAGGTATGGAATTCGCCGTTCTCTCCGCAGGGATCCGCGCCGGGCGGCAGATCGGCGAAGAAAGATGCGTCCAGCTCGCGCCCCGCGAAGGACGCATTGAGGACGCGAGGATCGACGCAGACGGCGATCGCGCGGAAACCGAGGCGCGCAAATTCCCGCGCCAGCTCGCGGGTGTCGCGCTTCCAGATCGGAAACATCGCCTGCATGCCGGCCTGCGCGAGATTTTTTTCGCGGTAGACGCGCAAGTCTTCGAGGAAGATATCGCCGAAGGCCACGCTTCGCACGCCCCGCGCGAAATGTTGTGCAAGCGCTTCTTTCATGCGCTCTTCATAGATCGCGTTGATGCATTGCGGAGGAATCAAGACCGCGTGAAGCGGCAGGCCGAGCGATTCGGCCTGCCGTTCGAGCAACGCGCGGCGCACGCCGTGCATGCTGATGCGGTCGTACTCTTCTGTAATGGTCGTCAGCAGCGCGGTGATGCGGCAATCGCCTGCCGCACGCAAGGCGTGCAACGCCATCGCGCTGTCTTTCCCACCGCTCCAGCAGAAGAGTACGTCTTCCTTCACGCGAGCCTCACTCATGGCGCGTCGTGTATTTCACGCCAATGCGAAACTCGCGCCCGAGCGCGGGGAAGCCGTAGACCTCCTGATATTGTTTGTTGGCGAGATTGTTGATGCGGCCGTAGACGCTAAAGCCGCGCGCAACGTTGTAAGTCGCCGCGAGATTGATGAGCGCGTAGCCTGGATTGATGATCTGCCCGGGAAAATTGTAATCAAAGCGCTGGCCCGTGAAATATCCAGAGAGGTTCCAGTTCATCCGCCAATAGTTCGCGTTGAGCATGATATTTCCGGAATGGACGGGCCTGCGCAGCAAGCGGCTACCTGGAAAATAGTTCGGATCGAGGTCGGCTGGATCGGTAGGCGCGGAGAGCGTCCGAGTGGAATCATACGTGTAATTCGTGCTCCCGCTGAGCCATCGCGTGATGCGTGCCTCGCCGGAAAAGGTGGCGCCGCGAGCGCGGGCCAGATTGGTGTTGAAAAAAGAGCCTGCTCCAGTGCCGAAGCCCGCAATGTTGCTGTTGAATTCCGCCAGGGAACACCCCACCGGCGGCGTTGTCAAAACCAAAAAGCCGATGATGTCGTGGAAACGGCTATCGAAGTAATCCGCGGCGAATCGCACGCGGTCGGAGGCGAGTTTCTGTTCGACCCCTGCGTGAAAGGTCCGGCTCTGTTCAGGCGAAAGATCGGGATTGCCGGGGAAACAGGGATCGCTCCCGAACGATTGATCGAATCGCGGTTCCACGATTCCCTGTCCGTACGTGGCGTGCAGGCGCGTGTCGCCAAAAGCGCCCTGAGCGATCCGTAGGGCGTACGACACGCCCGCGCGAGGCACGACCCGCGTCCCAAAATTAGCGTTGTCTTCGGCGCGCGCTCCCGCGTTAAACGTCAGTCGCGCAAACGGCTGCCAGCGCGCGTCGAGAAAACCTGCCTGATTGTTGCGGCGCTCGTGCGTACCGAAGAAGCTGAGCAGGCCGTTTTCGACTTCGTACTCGTAACCCGCGGTCAAGGCGAACGTGCGCACAAGATAGGTGGACTCGCCCGTGAAGCCGGCGCGATTGTATTGATACAGTGTCGAAGAGAAATCGAAATTGACTTCGCGGAAATATAGTTCCGTGCCCATCAACTGGTGATGCCAGTGCGAGCCCGTTTCAAAATCCGCGCGCAGGCCCGCATCGAAATCTTGCAAAGCAATATTGTTGGCGGGGCTTGCCGGATGCAGGAGAGTCTGCCCGGGCGTGCCTGCCTCGCTGTCGTTATCGCGCAATGCGAGGCTTACGCGCGCGGTGTCGGAAATGCGCCAGCCGAAATTTCCGGAGAGTGTTCGATTTCGGAAGGCGTCGTTCAGGCCCTGGCCTTCGGATTCCAGGTCCGAAACCGCGGCGGAATAATCGAATCGTCCCAGCAGGCCGGAAAGTTCCGCGCCGCCGTGGCCTGTGGCGAAGTTGCCGCCGTCCGCGAATGCCGTGAACTCCGGGACGCGCGTCGTGCCGCGATGCGTAAAGATTTGGATCACTCCATCCATCGCATCCGAACCGTAGAGCGCGCTTTCTGCGCCGTGGACGATTTCAATTTTGTCGATGTTGTCGAGCGTG
Organism: Verrucomicrobiia bacterium; assembly: GCA_035604385.1. GTDB lineage: Bacteria > Acidobacteriota > Terriglobia > Acidiferrales > UBA7541 > Palsa-360. Next base: position 10,061 of record DATNIO010000008.1, read on the forward strand.
AAGTTGGAGAAATCGATGAGGCCGCCCGGAGTATTGGCCGGCACGCCGTCCACCAGCACCTTGGTGTAATTCGAGTTGCCGCCGTCGAGAAACAGCGACGTTTGTCCGCCCTCCGGTCCCGTGCGCCCGAGGCTGAAGCCCGGCTGCGTCGCCAGCAAATCGGGCAGTGAAGTCGCGAGCCGCTGGTCGATCTGTTCGCGAGTCAGAATGGTGACTGGCGCAGGCGAGGAGTCCGCATCGAGCGGGAGCCCCTGCGCGGTCACGACCACTTTCGAGGAGAGAGGTTCGAGCGCCAGGTGAACCTGTAGCTCGCGTGTTTCTCCCGCGGCAATCGTAATTTCCTGATTGGCCGCCGCGAATGAATCGCGCGCAATCGTGACGCGATAGCGTCCCGGCGCAAGCGTCAAACTAAACCGGCCATCGCTCGCGGACACTCCGTGCGCCGGTGAACCCACCGGAGGAATGGATTCGGCGCTGACTTGGGCGTCTGCCATCACCGATCCTTGCGGGTCGGTGATGATGCCGGAAATTTTAGCGGTTTGCGTTTGTGCTACGGAATTAGGCGCAACAGACAAGGCGACCAAAAAAGCGGAAATACAATAGGAAAGAAATGCACGGACGGAGAAACGCATGAGGAGCCTCCTCTCCCGGCTCGCGCGGGAGGTAAAGGTTGTCCGCGTGTCCGGGATCGTTTCCGGCTTTCGCGGTTGCGGACTCCATCGGTCTCCTGGCTCGGCGGAACTTCGCCGCGCGGCCTTCCCGCCCCGGAGTTCAGGGCAGTGGCTCGCGCGGAATTTCTCCCGCCTTACAGTCGCGCGGCGGCGACGGTTTTGCACCGTCTTCCCGGCACGGAGTCTGCGATCAATGTGGCGGAGCGTTGCGCGTTCCGGCTTGGCCGGGATGCTGCAATGCTCCGGGTGAACGGTAGCACAGGCTTCAGCCTGTGGGGTTTCTGTCCGGCGCTCTGACGGAAAATCCACAGGCTGAAGCCTGTGCTACCTGTTTAGGCAAAGCCGCATCGCAAAAATTTCTTGCGAGCCGGCTTTGCGTACTCTACGTAATGTCCTCGCCGCGGCGCGCGCGCAAATTCACGCGCGGCCTTCCGGCGGGACCGAGTTCCACATCCAGCGGCGCGTCAAACACTTGCTCCAGCAATTCCTTTTGATACACGGCGGCGGGCGGGCCGACGCGCAGGCAGCGCCCATGCTGCAGCAGTACCACCTGGTCGGCAAATTCCGCGGCGAGCCCCAGCTCGTGGGTCACGACCACGACCGTGTAGCGATTCTCTTGCGCGAGTTGGCGCAGGCGTTCGAGCAATTCCACCTGCGCACCGATGTCCAGGTGCAGAGTGGGCTCGTCCAGCAGGATCAGCCGAGGCTGTTGCGCCAGCGCCCGCGCCAAAATCACGCGCTGTTTTTCGCCGCCGGACAGTTCGCCAATCGTGCGTTTCGACAGGTGTTCCGCGCCGACCTGCGCGAGGGCGTTGCGGGCGATCTCGATGTCCTCGGGATTCGCAAATCGCAGCGCCCGCCCGTACGGAAATCGGCCTTGCAACACAAAATCTCCCGCCAGGGCGGGATAGACGATCGGGCTTTCTTGATGCACGACCGCAATCCGTTGCGCGCGCGTCCTCACGTCGAGCCTGCTGGTTTCCTCGCCGTCGAGTTCCACGCGCCCGGAAAGCGGCGCGATCGTTCCCGTGATCAGACGCAGCAGCGTCGATTTGCCGCTGGCGTTGGGGCCGAGAATAGCGACGATTTCGCGCTCGCGCGATTGGAAGCTGGTCGCGCCCAAGGTGAACGTCGGAACGGATTGCTCGCTCGCCGAGTAGGCATAGCTCGCTTGTTCGACGTTGAGCCGCACTGCTTGTTCGCGGTGCGGCCGCTCCTCGCGCCCGCTGGCAGTTTGCGCAAAAGTATCAGGCGCGCTCATCGCAGTCCTCGCCGAAGTAAATAGATGAACACAGGCGCTCCGGCCATGGCCGTCATCGCGCCGACCGGCAATTCCGTCGGCGGCACAATGGTGCGCGCAAGCGTATCGGCTAGAACGATGGCAATCGCGCCGCACAGAGCCGAAGCCGGAATCAGCAGCCGGTAATCCGATCCGAAGATCAGCCTTACCGCGTGCGGGACGAGCAAGCCGACGTAGCCGATCGCTCCGCTGGCCGAAACGGCCAGCGCCGTCAAGAGCGATGCGGACACGTACACGACAAGTTTGACGCGCGTCACGTCCACGCCGAGATGCGTGGCTTCGCGCTCGCCCGTGAGCAGTAAATTCAAATCCGCGGACGTGCTGTAAATCGCGCCGATGCCTGCAACGAGTCCCACCGTGAAAATCCACTGCATCCCGGCGGACACGGGCGTGGATAGATCTCCCATCAGCCAGAAGACCATGCCGCGCAGGTCTCGCCCGCTGAGCGTCGTCAACAGAAACATGATGATCGCGGAAAAAAATGACGCGCAGATGATGCCGCCGAGCAAGAGCGTCGTGCTGTCGAGCTGACCTTCGCGCCGGCCCAGAAAATAAACTCCCGCGATCGTTGCGATGGCCCCAAGAAAAGCGCCCACCGGCGTAACCAGGGCAAACCCCGGCGCGATAATGAGCGCGAGGATCGAGCCAAGCGCCGCGCCGCTGGAAACTCCGAGAACATAAGGATCGGCCAGCGGGTTGCGCAGCAATGCCTGGAAACTCGCCCCCGCAACCGAAAGCGCCGCGCCCACCAAAATTCCGAGCAAAATGCGCGGCAGGCGCAAATCAAAAACAATCAGGCGGTACTCGGTTGGCAATTCGTTCGCCCGGCCGATCGCAATCCGGCCGAGGTCCAGGACAAGGTCGGTGACGGAGATGGGCAC
>DATNIO010000009.1:0-17731 GCA_035604385.1 Verrucomicrobiia bacterium
GAAGCGCGGCTGCGCCAGTTGCGCGTGATCGACGCGACCTGCCCGCTGGTGACCAAAGTGCATCTCGAAGCGCTGAAATTCGCGCGCGAGAACCGCACCATCATCCTGATCGGCCACCGCGACCACCAGGAAATCGTGGGCACTTCCGGAGAAGCTCCGAAGCAAACGGTGGTGGTGGACAGCGTCGAAGCGGTGGACGCGCTCGAAGTGAAGGACGCGAATCGCTTGGCGTTTTTGACCCAAACGACGCTGAGCCTTTACGACACGCAGGAAATTGTCACCCGGCTGCGCGAGCGGTTTCCCGCGATCGAGGGACCGGCTTCCGACGACATCTGTTACGCGACGCAAAATAGGCAGGAAGCGGTCGAGCAGCTGGCGCGCGAAGTGGACCTGATTCTCGTGGTCGGCTCGCCCAACAGCTCCAACTCCAACCGGCTCGTGGAAGTCGCCAAGCGTTCGGGGGTCCCGGCGGAATTGATTGACGCCGCGAAGGACATCGACCCGAAATGGCTGGAAGGAATTAACCGTGTGGGCCTGACGGCGGGGGCTTCGGCGCCGGAAATTCTGGTCGAGCAGGTGAGCCAGCGCCTGGCCGGACTGGGCTACACGAATCAGCGCGATCTCGATCTGATCCGCGAAGATGTGCGGTTCACGCTGCCGTCCGAACTGACGACGATCGCGCCGGCTTCGAATTAGGGAAAGCGTTGTTTGGCAAACATTGAGCGGAATGGTTTTATGCGGGCTGTCGTCTTTCAGGGAAGCATGTCTCCAATTTCAGGAGAGCGACTTTGGCGGTCAAGATCACCCGTCAGACGAAGAATATTGTCCTGCTGGGCTCGGCCACCAGCGCAGCGGCACTGCGCCCCGGGCATGAGCGCGCGCCCGCGGCGCTGCGCGCCGCCGGGATCACGGATCGGCTGAAAGCCGCCGGCTTTCATGTTACCGATCTCGGTGACACGGCCACCTACGTTTCCCAACCTGACGACGACCATCCCCGTGCCAGAAATGTCTCCGCGATTCTGAAATCGCTGAACGATTTGCGCCCGCGCGTCGAAGTGGCGGTGAAGTCCGGCGCGCTTCCGGTCATCCTTACCGGCGATTGCGTTTCCGTCCTGGCGGCCATCGCCGGGACGCGCCGCTACTATCGCAACGTCAGCCTGATCTACATGGACCGCGATGCCGATCTCAATGTGCCGGCGACGACGCCTTCGGGATGCGTCGACGGCATGGTGATCTCGCAGGTCATCGGACGCGGCGCTCCGGAACTGGTCCGCTTCTGGGGCGAGCCGCCGCTAGTCCGCGAACCCGACATCGCCTTGTTTGGATTCGACCGGCTGGACGCGCCGGAAGAAAAATATCTGGTGGCCTCGCCGCTGCGGCGGCATCCATCGCTGGAAGTATCAGCGGTAGGAGCCGCTGCTGCCGCTCACCTCGCGCTCGAACGCGTGCATGCCTTGAATCATGAGTTCGTCCTTCACTTCGATGTGGACGCGATCAACGGCGAAGAGTTTCCCTGGACAAATTTGCCCGGAGCGGGCGGCCTAAGCCTGAGCGAGGTGCGCGATGCTCTTCGCGTATTCGTCAGCCAGCCGAATCTGGCCGCCCTGGTAGTCGCCGGGTATAACCCGGACCTTGATGCCGATGGGCAAGGGGCGCGGAAGCTGATCGATTTGCTGGCGGACGCGCTTTCGGCGCGGCTGGAATCAACCTCAGCGGCAGCCGCCGGGTCAGGGGATACTGCGTCAGCTTCTTCTGTGCCTGGAGCGCCGCCTTCCGAAGCCGCACCTGCAGCATTGCCGCCCGCTGCGGGTTCCGACGTTGAGCCTGATCGCGCCACTTCCGCTGACTTGTCAAGCCCTTCCGAACCAGACGCAGACCTCTCCTAAAATCCGGCATTCACATTCCCCGCGATGATTACATCACTTAATACACTCAATTGGTAATGGCTTCCAGAAAAATATCTTTAGTTGACATCGATAATTACTTGTGAAATTATCCCGCCCATTAAGTCGGCCCGTCTTGCGAATTAGGATTCAATCTTGTAGCCGTTGATGGAACGTGTTTGTCTTTATTACTGAGGGCGGCCCCCACCCGGGAAAATTCCAAAGAAGCGAGGAGCCAACATGACCCGGCCCAAGGCACAATTGCCCCATCATTCTTTGACTCAACAATTTCTGGCGCTGGCGCTCGCCTGGCTTGCTCTAGCGTCAGGCCTGCCGACGAACGCGCTTTCTTCGCCGCTGCCTGTTATGTCGCGCGCGCGATTCGCCAGCCCCGTCGCTTCCACGCTTCCCACGCCAGTGGCATTGCCGGCGGATCCCGCACCTGTCCCGGCGCCAGCTCCGTTGCCCCCTCCCCCAGCCGCTCCCGCTGTGCCGCCGAATGATGAAGAAGCCCGGAAGTGGGGTGAGATCACAGTGGGACAGCCGAAAATCTGGCAGTACGAGCGGGTGAATTCTTTGCTCGACGGTCTACTCCGCGACGTTGAAGGGATCTCGACGAGCGACCTCATCGGTTTGGATCCCAACACCCCCAACGGCGCCGCCGTGAAGTTTGTCCAGTCAATGCTCGAGATCGGCGTCCAATACAACCAGGGTGCTGCCGCCACGAACGCCATCACGCTGCAAAACTATGCCGCGACCCAGGGGATTGCGAGCGCCCAGATTCAGGCCAATGGAGTGTATTTGCAGCAGCTCTATTCGGAGCGCACTAGCGTCACGGGTCAATTGCTGGCGGCTATGCAACTCAATACGACGCTCCAAGGTCAGCTTGCGGCCACCGATCCGACCCTCGCCACGTATAAGTCTCTCACCACACAGCAGCAAGCGGCGGCCAGCCAGGTAACCAGCTTGCAGGCGGACTTGACTTCAATCAATAGTCAAATTACTGCCGCGAGTTCCACGACGATGCCCGCGGCGCCGAACCTAACGTCTACGACCGGCGGGACGGAGCCGGAGAGCGCAAACACCTTCGGTTCGTTTCTGGGAAATCTGCCGCCGGACCTAACTAAGAATATCGTTTCGCAGCTACAGTCCCCAAGCCTTCCGGCGACAAAGCGCATGGATAACTTCATTACGCTGCTCTACGAACGGCTGGCGCGCGAAATTTCCGTGCTGCAGGACGACGTGATGCGCGACCCGGACAATGTACCCTTCCTCGTGCAGTTCGATGTGGGGCTCTATCCGGCGAGCCAGGCGCAGAATCATGTTGCGGTCGTCGAATTCACCATGAACTGTGAAGGGTGCAAGGTTTATTCGATCTATCCGGGCCAGAGCAGTTACAATCTGGCCAACTATGAGGGCGCAAGCAAACGGTACAGTCTATGGGGCGCCTTCTCAACTTTGTTTGGTTTTGGCATCAACGCCGCTTATCGCCGTCAGACCGATACTTTGCACGGCGACCTCGTGCAGTCTGTCTACACATCCGGCTTCGAGGAAGGAGCGGAAAGCGAGGATCGGGTTGGCAATGGGGACCGATCCGACAAAAGCGACGTCGCGCAGCGGTTCGGCTGGTATTACGGGTCGGCTCCGTTTGAGACACGTGTGACACCCGGAATCCGGACCACGTTCGCGATCATTTCGATTCCGCGCAACACCCTGAAATCCTGCCTGGATGAGATTCCGGAGGTTCAAGCAGAGACTGCTCTATCGGTAACCTGTCCGAGGAAGGGCGGAGAAGTCGAACTTGAAGGAACGCATAAACAGGACGGGCCGAAGCAGCTGCTGCTTCACGTAAAGGCGCATGCCGATTGGGTGCAGCGTGACAACCCGTACCGCCAAGATCCTCATCGCTGGTACTGGCCTGGGTGGTGGACGGGATACGAGGTGGGAAGTGACAAAGAGCATGGCATTAGCCGTGATCTCAAGATAACTCTGCCGGGGACGGATGCGATCGAAATCACACCAGCCATTGTTTTCAAGGAGCGCGAACGCCTCCACGTCACTGGGCTCGAATACAATCCCGTCTATTTTCCCCGGCCGACCGACACCAAAGTAACTCCCTCTACGACGGTTCCGAGCCCAGGCACGACACAGGCCGCCGCGACCGGGACAGGATCAGGCAACTCAATCGTGACGATCACCGGCGCGGGGACGACGAATGTGTCGTCTTCGGGCACCGGGGGCTCGACGGCAAGTGCGACGGTTAGTCTTCCCCCGCCTACTACTTCAACGCCCAGCACCGGTGGACCTTCAACGGCCGACGCCTTGACCGGCTGCAAGCAGTATGAGTGCTCGGCGCTCCTCGTAAAGCTAGCGGAGCCCATTGATCCCAACTTGGCAGTTAGCGTGAAGGGTGTGCCTCTCCGCCGCGTGCGCGACTGGCGGGGGCGGGCAACTTCAATCCTTCCTCCGGTACAATCCGCATCGGACATGACCCCAACCCCAGCAGGCGGCACCGCTACCGCCGCGCAGCCGTCGCGGTCGGAAAATGCTGCCAGTTCAGCTCTGCTCGAAGCGGACCGGCTCGGGCCCGATACCTGGATGGAGGTGGATTCCCACCGGCTTTTGATCAATGTTTCCAAGAATCTGGCCGGGACGCACGATTTTCCGACTATTCAGATCATCGATCCTACGAAGAGAACGTTCTTCCTGCCTATCGATTTGGATCAGGGTTTTTCAGAAATCATCATGAATGATTTCCATCTCCCCGTTCGTGACGAAAAGCAACTCAGGAACTACATTGGTGATCGTTTTCGGGTTCAGGGGACCACGCGTGTGCCAGCAGTCCCAACTTTGAAACCGTCTGGCCCTTACGCGTACGGAACTTTCCTCCCGCTTTTCCTTCCCGAGCGGGACCACCAAAAGATCGACGCCTACCTTGGCGAGTCAGGTGTCCAGATTATTGTTGAACTAGTTAACGACGCTCTAGATGGTGCTACCCAGCCGCCTCGCAACAAACACACGTGGCTGCCTTCACGGATGCAGGTCATCCTCGAAGACACCGACCTGGATCTCGCCTGGTCCCTGTCCTGCTACGTACAAGGGCCTGACCTTGTGTGCGATGTGCCATGGAAAGAAATCCAAACTTCTTATCGGATCGTCGCCGATTTGTGCAGCGGTGGAGAAAGTTGTCCATCCATATCGAAAGTCTGGGATGATTTCCCTTCGATTTCTTCGCTCCAAGTCTGGGTGGAGCAGTACGACCCTGATTCTCAAACCAAGAACTCCTTTTACACACCGGACCCGGCCAAACTCGGACGCTATCCGATGGGGCGGAGCAACCAACTGCTGGATGTCCGCGACATAAATCCAAATGTCCCCGACAAAGGATTCCGTTCTTGGTACTTCGACTCGACCAATCAGGAGTCTACGACGGTCGTGGGATGCAACTATCCCGAGTTTTCGGGTAACTCAGGGGTGACTATTCTTGGACGACATATCCCCTTCGACCAAAGCTTCCGTCGATTTTTTACTTCTCCGGGAGATCCTCGTCAGAATCCGCGTTGCAATTCGTTCACGATTCCCACCGTGGCTCTCACGCACGAGGAGATCGCTCTGGAGTACGAAACCTCTAACGATCCCGAGTCTCTTTCGGCGTCACGATTTCAGCCCTATTACGGCACCCCTGACGTGAGACCGCATATGCCGGCGGGAAAGACCATGCCAGCCAACTCCTGGACGGTTGACATCCCCGTCGGGCGGGTTGATTGTTACGACGTTCTGGACGTCCTAGGAGAAAATGCAAACTTGCATCCGAAGTGGCAAGTTGGCCCAAGCGGTGTGCCTTTTGTCGAGATCAATCGCTCAGGCGCTGAGACCTGCCAACAATTGTTGCAAGGCTCAACCCAGCGGCGCGTTCCGGATTGGGATGAGGCCACCAAGACCGGTCAAGTTATCCTGGAATTTACGGTGCAGCGAAACGATCTGCGCAACTTGCCGTTGAAAAAACAAATTCGCGTTCTTCGTGGACAAAACCTAAATAGGGTTGGTACTCTCCCCGATCTCCAATCGATGCTGTTTCCCACGACGTTGAAAGTCGTGAGTATGGGCGCCAATCAATTCACGCTGCAAGGAGAAAATGCCGGGATGATTGACGCAGTGGCCGTGCAGGGCCCGGGCCCCGCCAACGCCGCCGTAATTGTGTCGGGCCAGCAGGCCGCTGTGGTCACCTTGACGGATGCCACTCCGCCCGCCCCTAAACCAAATCCTCCGTCCCAGCCGCAAATCAAGAGCCTTTCGACGGAGTCTGGCCCCATCGGCGCCGCAGTGACAATCACCGGTGCAAATTTCACGAAAAAGCCCGTCGTCCAATTTGCGAAGGGCGTTGCCGCGACAGTCGGCGAGGGCTGCTGGAATGAAACGACGATAATCGTAAATGTGCCGGACAAGGCTCAACCAGGGACGATCTCCGTCAAAATCGGAACAACGACGAAACAATCGAAGTCTTTCAATGTGACCGGGACACCCGTCAGTCCTCAGAAACTCGACTGCAGTCTCAAGCCCCCCGCACCTTCGGCTGCCGCCGCAAAGGACTCGAGTCCGGCCCCAGTGGCAGACGGTTCGACCAAGGGTCCGAAAGCCGGAATGTACACCGTGGTGCCGCTGATCGATACGCACGACAGAATTAGCGATCCAAAGGTATCTCCCCAATACTTGCCGATCGATGTAGTGGATCCGGACGGCAAGCCGCTAACTTTCACGGTTCCTGAATCAAAAGACGGCAACAATTCAAATACCTCGAAGGGCGATGAAGGACCCACTACCACACTCACGATCTCGAAAAAGACGACGGTAACGCCAGCTCCGAAGCCCGCAAATGCCCCGCCCAACCAGTAGGGTAGGCGGATCATTGATGAGATAGAATGAGACTCATTTTGAATCGCGTCGCGGAGTTGGCGGCCCCTCCTTGTTTTTCTCTTGCCCTACCTACATTGGCGGCGCCGGTTGCAACCGCCTCCATCTTGCGCTACCGTTTTGATTGGTGGCGGAGGTTCCTATGACCGGCAAATACATTGCAGCGGCGATCGGCTTGGCATTGACGCTGGCGAGTGCGGGATTGGTTCGGCTGCGTCCGGCGTTTGGCGCCGATTGGAATACCCAGGATTCGCAGATGCCGATGGACATGTCTGGCCCGGCGGATCTGGGCGTTCCTTCGTACCACGCGTATGCGCTGAAACCGCCGTTTCCGGCTACGCTTGATCCGAAGCAGTTTCCCGATGCGCTCAATCGGAATGTCTATGCGCTGGCCGCGAAGATCAGGCCGGTTTTGTACCAGCAGCCTTGCTACTGCTATTGTGACCGGCACGCGGGGCACAAGAGCTTGCTCGATTGCTTCGTAGGGACACACGGAGCGGAATGCGATATCTGCCAGAAGGAGGCGGTCCTCTCCTATCAACTCACGCAGAAGGGGAAAACGCCCACGCAGATTCGGGCCGCGATTATTCGCGGCGATTGGCGGGCGGTGAATTTGAATCCCTACATGGGCGCTGCGAGTTCCCGCTAGATACCATTTGCCCGCTGCTGGATGCGCGGATGTCTGGCGAGAAAACTCCCTAAGATGTCCGACCTCGAACAAAACCAGACGGGGACACCAAATGAGGCGAAGCGCGAATCACTGAGGGAACTGGCGCTTTTCTTTCTGCGGCTGGGCGTCACGGCGTTTGGCGGGCCGGCGGCGCATATCGCCATCATGGAAGATGAGCTGGTCCGCCGCCGGAAATGGCTATCCCGCGAAAAGTTTCTTGACCTCCTCGGCGCAAGCAGCCTGATTCCCGGTCCCAGCTCCAGCGAATTGGCCATCCATATCGGCTATTTGCGCGCCGGGTGGGCGGGCCTCGTCGTCGGCGGCGTTTGCTTTATTTCTCCAGCGGCAATCCTGGTGGGAATCATCGCCCGGGCGTATGTGCGTTTTGGGCATTTGCCTGCCGTGGCGGCGCTGCTGTACGGCGTCAAGCCGGTGGTGATCGCTGTAATATTGCAGGCGCTCTGGGGACTCGGCCGCACCGCAGTCAAGAACTGGGTCCTGGCAATTGCCGGCGCGCTCGGCGTTGCGCTCAGTTTCGCGCAAGTGAATGTTCTTCTCATTTTGTTTGGAACGGGCGCGATCCTTGCAGGGATTCACGCGCTGTCGCGGACTAGCGCAGGAAACCCAAAAACGGCGGGCGGGCTGGCGCTTATTTCCGCGTGGCGCGGAATGCGCACGGGCCTGGCGCGAATTTTTCCGTGGGCGGGCGCCACGGGTGTGGCGGCGGTGATTCCCGGGATGTGGCCGCTGTTCTTGGTCTTCCTGAGGATCGGTTCGATTGTGTTCGGCAGCGGCTACGTTCTGCTGGCGTTTCTGCGGGCCGATCTTGTGGTGCATCGCGCGTGGGTGACCGACGCGCAATTGGTGGATGCGGTCGCCATCGGGCAGGTGACGCCCGGGCCGGTGTTCACCACGGCTACTTTTCTGGGCTACCTGTTGCGGGGGCCAGTCGGCGCGGTTGTGGCTACGGTTGGAATTTTCCTGCCCGCATTTATTCTGGTGGCCGTCAGCGGACCGCTCATTCCCCTGCTTCGGCGTTCCAAAACGGCGGGCGCGTTTCTCGATGGAGTGAACGTGGCCTCGCTCGCGTTGATGGCGGCCGTCAGCTACGAGCTGGGGCGCTCGGCGCTTGTGGATTGGGTGACGGCCGGCCTTGCAATTTTAAGCGCGGTGATGCTGCTGCGCTTCCGAATCAATTCGGCGTGGCTGGTGCTGGGCGGGGCCATCGCCGGCATCGCCGCCCGGATGATCCGAGGCGGCTAGGATTTTTCTATCGACGGGACGTCCGGCTGTCTGGGCGTGATCCAGAAATCGATTCCGAGCCAGAAGCTGTAAGAGTGACGCACGAGCAACAGAGACAAAACGATGGCAAAAGCCATCCAAAGCAGAATTTTGGAATTGGTCGAAAGCGTGGTGAAATCCCGCACCAGCACGGACAAAAGAAAAATCGCCACGACTACAGCCGTGGTGGCCACGTAATTGATGATCATGGCCCCGACGTAGTAACCCTGCTCGGGGAAATAGGAAAGCCCGCATTCCGGACAACGGGGCAGCATGCGAAAGACGCCGCGAAACAACCTGCCGCGGCCGCAGTTGGGACAGCGCCAGTGCGCGGCGCGGCGCACGATCTGCATGAGCGGAGGTCGTTGCATGGTATCCGTTGCCGGGCGTCAAGTGTTACACAAACGCGCTCGGAGGATCATCGGAATTTTTGGGAGACTGATCGCAATTCTTCGGATAAGGATGGAGCGGGCAAGGCCCAGGTCAGAATTTCTACACGAAGAGTTTTCTGAGCAAATCCTTTCCTTCTCTTTCGGTCAGGACTTTCTTCTGCATGAGCGTCATGATCAGGTCGCTCAAGACGACATTCTTCAGTGTTTGTGTTTGCTCGGCCGGGGCTGTTTCGGACACCTTTTGCGAGGGCGAGTCTTGCCCGGGAACGGGCTGGCCGCTGATTTCCTGCAACCATCTTTGGAATAGCCGAATTTGTTTTGGTTGAGCGGACACGAAAGCAAGGCCCATGCCCATTCCAATCAGGGAATAGACGACCTTGGCGTGGGCCTCGAAAGATTCATTCTCCCTAAGAATGCGTATTTTGGTTTCCGTCCCGACTGGAAACGGGCTGAGTGTATCTACGTAGCAGCCGCCCAGACCCAGGTCGGTTGTGCGTCCCGTAACCTTTGTGCCGGTCTTGATCTCGATAGCCTCCACGGTAGCCGAAAAGGGAAATCGCAAATGGTGCCGGCGCTCTGCCGGGCTAGCTACGGCGGCGTTGTTGGAGTCAGACTGATCGGCGGAAGACATTGTTCGGGGCCCCTTTAACTCCGTCCAAATTTCCGGCACGTCACAAGGAGAGTATGTGCCCTTGTCAAAATCTCTGGCTAAAGTCTCACCCATAACTTATGGCAAGGCAATCATTTGCTGGTAGCGTGGTGTTTAGCGGGCACCTGTACTTAGTGCCTGGCCCTCAGCGCTGAAATCCGCCGCAGCCGGGCCTCGCACAAAGGAATATCCGCTTTCCGTTATAGAAACTCGCAGGCCAAATCCGATTGCCCCGTTCCGGCACATGAATCTACGATGGATATAGGGCTTTCGCGATTTTCTTCCGCACGCCTTGTCAGGCCAAGCGAGGAAACCACCAATGGCATTGGGCAATCAGGAACCAAATCAACCGCCGCCGGAATTGGACCGTCTCGAACGCAAGGAGACTGAGGTTTGGCGCCTGGCGATTCTGATGCTGGTCATTCTGGCGGTTGGTGTTGCCGTTCTGTCCCACCAGGCGCTGCAAACCAGCCAATGGCACCTCGAGGCGCTTCCCATCGGGGCAGGGATTCTCATCGTCCTGTTTGGAGCCTACGTTTGGAACAAGAAACATGAGATCGACGAATTGCGCGGGTTTGTCCGGGGATTCCAGAAGGTCCAGAATGCCCCTCCCAGCGCCGAACAGCTCGAACGGCTTGCGGAAGTCATCTCCGCTTCCCGGCAAGGCTACCGCGACCTGATCGACAGTCTCGACCATTTGATTTTCACGACGTCGCTGGAAGGCGAAATCCGAGCGGTGAATCAGCGGATCTCCCAGGTTTTCGGACTTGCCTACTCCGAACTGGTGGGGCACCGCATGGACGAGTTTTTCGACGAGCCGCGACTGGAGCACGTGAAAGAATCTGTCGCCTGGTTCGAGGAGAAAAGAAGCTGGACCGGCACGGTGCGGGCGCGCCTGAAGAAAACGGGCGCCGTGCTTTACTTCGATTGTGTTTTACAGGCGATCGTAAAGGACGGCAAAGTCGTCGGGGCCAGCGGCCTGGCGCGAGATATTACCGCGCAACGCGAATCCGAAACGCGCTTTACCGAGCTGTTTGAAACGCTCCAGGAAGGCGTCTATTTCTGCGATCCCGGAGGGAGTTTGCTGGATGTGAATCCGGCGATGGTTCGCATGCTGGGATACGTCCACCGGGATGAACTCGTGGGCACCAACATCGGAAAGCTCTATTTCGACGGGCCGGAGAACTTGTTTCCGGAGCGCGTGCGGACCCATAACTCCGCGTCGCTGATGCGGGAAATCACTCTGCGGCGGAAGGACGGAGCGCCGGTCATTTGCATCGACAATTCCAACGCGATTTGCGACGCGTTTGGCCGCCTGGTCCGCCATCAGGGAACGCTGGTGGATATCACGGTGCGGAAACGATCGGAAGAGGAGCTGCAACAGGCGAAGGAAGCCGCCGAGGCCGCCAACCATGCCAAGAGCGCGTTCCTGGCTCACATGAGCCACGAAATCCGCACGCCCATGAACGCGGTGATCGGCATGACCGAACTGGCGCTGGACACGGAACTGACCCTGGAACAACGGGAATATCTCACCATGGTCCGGGATTCGAGCGGCTCCCTGCTGAGGCTGATCAACGACATCCTGGATTTCTCAAAGATCGAGGCAGGGAAATTGGACCTCGACTCCACTGATTTTTCTTTGCGCTATGGCATTAAGGACATGTTGAAAATTCTGGACGTGCGCGCAAAACAGAAAGGGCTGGAACTCTCGATCGACATCCCCGCCGACGTGCCCGACGCTCTTCTGGGCGATCCCAGCCGGCTGCGGCAGGTCCTGTCGAATCTGGTCGACAATGCGATCAAGTTTACCGAGCGCGGCGGAGTGATTCTCAAGATCGAAAAAGATTCGCAGTCCGAACAGGATGTGTGCCTGCATTTCTCAGTCACGGACTCCGGCATCGGGATTCCCCTCGACAAGCAGCAACTCATTTTCGAGGCCTTCGCTCAGGCCGACACCTCGACGACGCGAAAGTATGGAGGAACAGGACTGGGCCTTTCCATTTCGGCGCGCCTGGTGCGGCTGATGTCAGGAAAGATCTGGGTGGAAAGCGAGGCGAATCGCGGAAGCGTATTCCACTTTACCGCTCGTTTCGGCCTTCAGATGCAACAAGCAAAGAAGGTGTATTTGCAGGGCGGCGGTTCAGGTTCCGCTTTACTCGCCTCGCGGCGGCCCGTTCGCGAGGGGCGGCAGGAGTTGCGGATTCTTCTGGTCGAGGACAACGCGATCAACCAGATCCTTGCGCAGCGTCTGATTCGCAAGCGAGGAGATAAACTCGTCGTAGCGAACAATGGCCGCGAGGCTCTCGCCGCGCTGGAGAACGAACGATTCGATTTGATCCTGATGGACATCCAGATGCCGGAAATGAGCGGACTCGAGGTGACTGCGGAAATTCGCAGGAAAGAAAAAGATACCGGTGAGCACATTCCGATTGTCGCCACGACTGCTTCGGCGATGAGAGAGGACAGGGAGCGCTGTCTTGAAGCCGGAATGGATGCGTACATATCCAAACCGATTGAGAGAGAGGTTCTTTTTGAAACCATCGACAAGTTGACCGGTCATTCCCAGGAAGCCAAGTCCGGCGATGCGCGCGCTCGATCTTATGATCCGGTGTTTGATGCCGGCGCGGTTCTGGATTCTCTGGAGGGAGATTCCGAGCTGCTGCGCGAAATCGCGGGAATTTTCCTGGCGCAGTTTCCGAAACAGATGGAACAGATTCGCGCGGCGGTTTCCAGTCGAGATCCGAAACTTCTCGAACGCGCGGCGCACGCGCTGAAGGGCACAGCGGCAAATTTGCTGGCGCAGGGAGTCGTGGAAGCGGCTTCTAAATTGGAGGAAATCGGGAGGGCCGGCACCGTCGCAGGATCCAGCCAGGCGCTTAATTTGCTGGAAGGAGAGCTTGAAAAACTTAAACTGGCATTGGGAGAGCTAGAGAAGGAATATGCAAAATCCTGACGGTGATTCGTTTTACGAGAGCCTGAGGATCACCTGGAAATAACCGAAAAAATCCGGCTAGGCGGTTACAGGAATCAACATTTGCACGACGTTCAGCAATTTTTCCACTTTGAGCGGTTTCACCATATAAATCACCGCGCCAAGATCGTGCCCCGTCTTATAGTCCTGCGGAGTCCCTCGGGAAGTCAGAAAGATGACCGGAATTCCCTGAAGCCGCTCGTCGCGCTTGACCACATGGCAAAGGTCGTAACCGGAAATCCCATTCATCATCACGTCCAGGATCAACACCGCGGGCGTCACTTCGCGGAGCATGCGGAGGGCGTCTTCGCCGCTGGCGGCTGTCTTTACGACAAAATCGTGACGCGACAGCAGTGATTCGATGATGCGAAGCACAGCGGGATCGTCATCGACGGCCAGGATGACAGGTAATTTGCGCGCTCCGGGTTTGGAATTTTCTAGCGATTTGTCCATGGGTTGATCCTGGGGTTGCCATCGGTCTCGGAAAGGACGATCGTTTCCTGAGGCTCTCCTCAGTTCTTGAAGAGGTAGGGGTAACTGCTGATTAGAGTTTGGACAAGGGTTCAGGATGGGTCAAGCTAATCCCTTGGAGCTGGTTCTTGAGATGAAACATCAGGTCGGCGAGTATCGCCATTCGTCATGATTCAGGGACGGATGCGCACTTCAAAGGGGAGAGACTTGCGCGCGGCCGTTGAATTGGCCGCGCGCAGGTCGTTGGCGGGAAGTGGCGAGTCACTACATTTGAAAGTTGACCTCAACTCTCAGGTCAACCGGTGTGGGTTCACCATCGAGGATCGTTGGTTCATATTTTCTTTCCGAAACAGCTTTGAGCGCCGCTTGGATCAGCAAGGGGTGACCGCTTACGACCTTTTCTTGGACCACGCTCCCGTGTTCGTCAATAATGGCGTCGATCACGACCGTCCCATGGACGTGCGACTGGCTTGCCAGGATTGGATAGACTGCCGCGGGGCCGTAGATCAAGCGCGGTGGTTTCACATCACCCCCGATGCGCACCGTGCGCTTCGGCACTTCGACACCAGGCGCTGCCGCTACGGGAACCGCAACGCTCGGCATTCCGCCGGTGATGCCGCCGATCTGTCCCCCGGGGACGCCGCCTGGAACAGCGCTCGCCCCTGCTGCAAAAGCTTCCTCCGGAGGAGCGGCGTCATTGGAGGCCGTTGGAACGGCCTTTGGGATAAAAGTTGGCGCGGTCAGTTTCCCCGGCGTGAAAACTTTCGGGGCCACATGAACCATGCGAGCAACCGATGGCGGAGCCGGCGGCGCCGGAGCCATCGGCGGCATGGGCGCCACGAGGAGCGTCGTTTCCAGCCTCTTCATGTCGATCCCCTGCGAGAAGTAGAGCGGGAGGAACAGCAACAAGAGCAAGATGGCAAAATGAATGAGAAAGGAAACAGCCCAATCCATCGGTCTTCGGCGCTGGCGCGTCGTGGAATTCTCCAGCAAAGCTTCGGCAAAAACGTGGTTTTGCTGTGCCATGTTGGGCGGAGGCAAAACCACGCTGCTCTTTGGCCTGCCGCCCGGGTACACATCTTCCAGAAAAAGATTTTGTTCGCTTAACATGATGCCTCCTAAAAAATGTTTCCTGCAGAATCCTTCAAGCGAATAAGGAATATGAAAAAATACGCTCGAAGCTCACTCGAAAGAAATTGTTACTTGCCAGGACACAGCGTGGTGTCTGAAGCAGACTTACTTCTGAGGGAAAGACTGGGGAGATTCCCTTTCGACTTGGAAGACAAAGTTTTAGTCCAACGCTTCAAAGCCTTTTTCTCCTGATCCATCCTGCCTCATGCATTCAAGGAAGACCAATTCAAAGTTCAAATCGGTGACTTCCAATCGCTTGATGGCCCGGGGACGCTATTCTCCCCGCCGCGGAAGTTGTCGCGCAAACCGCCAATCAGGAGATTGGCGTTCCGGGGCGCGTTTCAGAGCGTTCATCCAAGCGGCAGATACAGCTTGTTGGGCCTCCGGATGAGATCGGGCAGAGGGAACTTTTCGGAACTATAGGGACAAGAATTTTCCGGTTAGCAGGTTTCTGGGGAATTCGAATTGATATGTAGCGGGATGGGTCTTCCATCTCCCGACTAAGCCTATTGTAATCTTAATGTTGCATCCAAGAGCCGGTTGGCGGGCCGACGACCGCTTGCACCACTTGTGGTGGTTGGATTGCTATTAAAAGGTCGTTCTTCTGAAATCAGCGCCCGATGGGTAGTTTTGTGACTTGATGGTGGATTTGCGCAATGGGAGGCATTACTTCTTGACCGAACGGCTCTATTACCGCGATTCCTTTCTGCGCGAATTCGATGCGCACGTGATTTCCTGTGAGAGTTCACCGAAGGAGCACGCGAAGGGAGCGCCACCCTCCTGGTGGGTTACCTTGCAGGAAACCGCGTTCTATCCCACATCGGGAGGCCAGCCGCACGACACAGGGCGACTGGGCGATGCGGCGGTCTTGGATGTGTTCGAGCGGGAAGACGGAACGATCGTGCATGTTACCGATCGCGAGGTGGCACCCGGGCCAGTTCGCGGCTCGATTGATTGGCTGCGGCGATTCGATCATATGCAGCAGCACTCGGGCTCGCATGTGCTGACTGCGGCGTTTCTGGCCCTCTTCAATCTCCCCCCTGTTTCATTCCATATGGGCAAGACGGTCTCCACGCTCGATATCGCAGCGTCTTCGATATCGGACGAACAGTTGGAAAACATTGAGCGTTTTGTAAACGAAATTATTTTTGAGGACAAGCCCATTCATGTCCGGTTTGGGACAGCCGGCGACCTTGCATCGCTCGGGGTCCGGAAAGAATCGGAGCGAGAAGGGATCCTGCGCGCGGTGGAGATTCAAGGCGTCGATATCCAGGCCTGCGGTGGTACGCACGTTTGCCGCACGGGGCAGATCGGAATGATTCTCGTCCGGCGCATGAAAAAGGTGCGAGAAAACTGGCGTGTGGAATTCGTCTGCGGCCAGAGGGCGAGGCGAGTGGCGCGTGGTGATTTTGCCCTTCTTGAGGACATCTCGCAGCGCCTGACCTGCGGTCCCGATACGATTCACGCTGGAATCACGCGAATACTGAACGAACGCAACGCCGCCAATCGATTTGGCCAGCGCTACATGGCGGAATCCGCTTCACTACAAGCCCAAGTGCTTCTGGCCAAGGAGCGCGCGCAACATGCGGCCGATCCTCCGCGGATCGTGACGGGCATCCTGGCGGACGCGGACATGGAATATCTTCGAACCGTCGCGACAAACATCATTTCCGAACCCGGTGTAGTCGCGCTGCTCGGCTCAGAAACCAATGGATCTGTCGTCATGGCCAAATCCGAGGGCGTCGCCGGCGATATGAACGCATTGTTGCGCGAAGCGGTTAAGCCCTGCGGAGGAAAAGGCGGCGGAACGAAAGAATTTGCGCAGGGGAGCGTGCCGGAAGGAAGCGACCTTGACCGGATTTTGAGGCACGCCGCGGAACGCGCATCCAAGCCAGCCCCATCGCTCCACGTGGTCACGAGGCATCCCGCTAGCGCCAGATCGCACGACGAACTCTGGCGATCCAAAGGCAAAGCACGCGGCTAGACTGCTGCGTCCAAGATTTCCCACGCCTTCATAATCCTCGGCGAATCCGAATCAATGTTCGATCCATGTGAACACTTAGATGCGCTCATACTCCCTCCATTAAAAGTAGAGTAGTAAAGTAGCGCCGGCATCTTGCCGGCAATTTTCCAGTTCCAGGAAAAAAGCAAAGAGCCGGCAGGATGGCGGCGCTACGAAAACCGTCGTACGGGAATTTCGCGGAAGATGAGTTACTCCCAGATTGCCTGCACGCTTGACACTCGTATTGCGCTGGCATAGGCTGGCCATTCAGACGGAAAACTTCTTGGAATGAATAAAATCTCCTTGCGAGATCAACGGAAACTACGATGCGAAAATCCAAAAAAGATGCGATCGACCGGCGCAAATTTCTGAAAGGGGCCGCAGTGGGCGCAGCTGCTCTCGCGGCGATCCCGACGGCTGTGAACGCGCAACACGCGCAGGTCCCCCGCGCAGGAACAGCGCAGCCCATGCCGAAAGTGCTCGAGGCCGAAACGCCGGCCGTGCTGGATGTCCTGACCGAGAACCGATCCGGGTCCGACTTCATGGTGGACGTGATCAAGTCGCTGGGCATCGAGTATGTGGCGTCCAATCCGGGATCGAGTTTCCGCGGACTGCACGAATCGGTGATCAATTACGGTGGAAACGAGAATCCGGAGTTCATCACCTGCTGCCACGAAGAATCGGCCGTTGCCATGGCCCACGGCTATTCAAAAATCGAAGGCAAGCCGATGGCGGTTTTTCTTCACAGCGATGTGGGGTTGCAGCACGGATCGATGGCTATCTACAACGCGTTTTGCGATCGCGTGCCGATCTACCTGATCGCCGGCAACGCTCTGGAAATCAATTCACGGCGCCCGGGAGTGGAATGGGACCACAGCGTTCAGGATGCCGCGGCCATCGTGCGCGATTGCTTGAAGTGGGATGACGTACCGATTTCGCTGGACCATTTCGCGGAGTCCGCGGTGCGCGCTTACAAAATCGCGATGACGCCGCCGATGGCGCCCGTGCTGCTGGTCGCGGACGGAGAGCTGCAAGAGGGCGCGATTCCCGATGACGCCAAATTTCACATTCCGAAACTTACGCATGCCATGCCTCCGCAGGGAGATGCGGCTTCGGTCGCGGAAGCGGCGCGAATGCTCGTCGCCGCGGAAAATCCGGTCATTTTGTTGGAGCGTACCGCGCGCACAGCCGATGGATTGAAATACACCATCGAACTTGCCGAAACGCTGCAGGCGCCCGTCGTGGATCTAGCGGCGCGCATGAATTTTCCCTCGCAGCATCCCCTGAACCAGACGGAACGCACCCGCGCGGTAATCGGCGGCGCGGACGTGATCCTCGGTTTGGAAGCGCTGAATTTCTGGGGCACG
>DATNIO010000010.1:0-43397 GCA_035604385.1 Verrucomicrobiia bacterium
TGGCTCTGTTGACATCCTCGTTACGACAATGAAAATTCGAGATACCCGATCCTTTGAAAATGTTGTTTGCTATCGAGGCAGGAGGTGCGATGGCCGAAGTCGGACTCCTGCCGTTTGCTCGCGTCGCCCTGCAAGTCTGCAAGGCGGTGCTCCCGCGCTACCGAAGTCGTTTCAGCAAGCGCCTGTTCAACCAACCCCAGTTGCTGGCGATTCTCTGTCTGATGCGTTACGAAGACTGGACCTTTCGCGAGGCCGAGGTCCGGCTGAGCGAGCATCGCGAACTCCGCCAAGCGTTGGGTCTTGCCAGTGTCCCCGACTTCACCACCTTGTATCGTTTCCTGCAGCGTTTGGACGATGTGACCATCGACCGGGCGGTCGGCGAGACGGTGCGCCAACTGCGCGGCACGCGCAGAACAGGACGGCGGCGAGCCCGCGTCGCGGTCGATGCGACGGGCTTGGCACAGGGAGCGGTCAGCACATTCTTTGTGCGGCGCATGCATCATCACGGGCAGAAACCGCTGCCGTGGCGGCACTGGCTGAAGTGGGTAGTGGTGGTGGATCTGGATCAGCAATTTGTGTTGTCGCAAATCGCGCGACGCGGCCCGTGGAACGATTGTGCCAATTTGCCAGAGGTCGTCGAAGCGGCTTCCGAGCAGACGCGCATCGGGCTGGTGCTGGCCGACGCCGAGTTCGACAGCGAGAGGAACCACACTTACATCCGGAAACAACTCGGGGCACAGAGCGTGATTCCCGCCAAGCGCGGAAAGAAAAGCTGGCGCATTCATGGAGTGCGCGCCGAGATGCGGCGCGCATTCCCGCGACAACTCTACCGCCGCCGATCCCTGATCGAGACCATGTTCAGCTCGGTGAAGCGTAAGCTCTCGGCCCGTGCGCCGGGCCGCTCGCTGCGCACACAGAAGCGCCAAGCGCTGCTGCTCGGACTGAGTTTCAATATGTACCGGTTGAAACATCGCCGCCTTTATTGAGGATGTCAACAGAGCCGCGTGCCTTCTAAGCAGAGGGTCGGGGGTTCGAATCCCTCCGGGCGCGCCATTTTCCCCTGTCAGCAACTGAATTGTGATGGACATTTCCGGTATGGCGATGGAAACTTACGCCGAAATCTCCAAGGCGGCTTGAGGTATTCAAGATGCGATATCGACTGACGGCTTCGATCGCTGCAGTTCTGGCCTTTTCGCCGATGATGATTGCTCAGACCAGTAAGCCATCAGAAGCAGGAAAGGTTCAGGCTGATTCGTCCGCCCTCTCGCACGATCTGTCCGGAGTTTGGATGCAATATCCCTCTGGCGCTGGGCCGGGAATCCCTGGAATGAATGCCGTCGATGAAAAGATGCGTCCTCCCTTGACGGCTTGGGGACAGGCGAAGTTCGATGCCGCGAAACCCGTAACGGGTCCCAGGGCTGTGCCAGGTGAGGAGGGTAATCCATCGTTGCGCTGCGAGCCGGATAGTCCTCCCAGGCTTCTCATTCTTCCCAACCCATTTGAGATCGTTCAAATTCCCGGCAGAGTTTTCATGTTCTTCGAGGAGTATCACGCCTGGCGCACCATCTGGGCGGACGGGCGAGAGCTTCCCAAGAATCCTGATCCCACTTGGCTGGGGTACTCGGTTGGAAAGTGGGAAGGAGACACTTTCGTTGTCGACACTGTCGGTTTTAACGACAAGGTTTGGGTCGACGGCTTTGGCAATCCGCGCAGCGAACAAATGCACCTTACGGAGCGCTACCGGCGATTGAATCACGACACCTTGGAAATGCAAATCATCATGGACGACCCCAAGGCGTACACGAAGCCGTGGGTGAGTCCCCCTAAACTCCACAAACTGGAGCCGGGATGGGAACTCTCAGAGTGGTTCTGCGTCCAGGACGAGCACAACGCCTATGACGAATCGGTTCGAAAACCCGCCGGCGTTGCGCCCACGCAAAAGTAATCTTCATTCTAGCTATGAGATGAAGCCATCTCATATATAGGCATTGTGGGTCGCGGCTTCAGCCGCGACATTAAGGCACCAAGAAAATGCGGGCTTTAGCCCCTGGCGGCTTGTCGAGTTTAGGTGACTTTTTATTTATGAGATGATTTTGTTTTATTCCTCCCCCTAAATTGGGCGGCGTGCGATGCCCGACACTTCAGCGACCTTTACTGCCGCTTCCAAACTGACCACGGTTCTTGTACCAGCCGCACCCGCGGCGTAAGATGAGCCCACTCAAGCCATGAAATACACGAGACGCGATTTCATCAAGACCGCCGCAGTGGTTGGCGCAGCTGCCGGCATTTCGAAATTAGCCGCCTTGGCGCCGCGCACCATGGGCGCTGTAGAATCCCCTCGCATGGAGACTTTCACCGAATGGCTGCAAGCGGATCGTGATACTCGAAAACGCGGATTAGAGCTCTGCCTGCAGCGCATCCGGGAGCTCGAGCCCTCGATTCACGCCTGGGTCCAGGTGCAGCCCGAGAGGCCAACGGCGGACGGGCCGCTCTCCGAAATTCCGTTTGGAGCCAAGGACATCATCGAGACGCGGGGCATGGCGACCGAATACGGCTCGCCGCTTTACAAAGGCCGCCTCGGCTCGGCGGACGCCGCAATCATTCGGGAGATGCGCAGCCGCGGGGCGATCCTGCTCGGCAAAACTGTAACCACTGCGTTCGCGTATAGGACAGCGGGGCCCACGCGGAACCCGCGAAACCTCGAGCACACTCCAGGCGGCAGCTCGAGCGGTTCGGCCGCGGCAGTCGCCGCGGGCATGGTGCCTTTCACGATCGGGGAGCAGACGAGAGGCTCGATGATCCGGCCCGCCTCCTATTGCGGCGTTACCGGATTCAAGCCGACTTACGACCTTCTGCCCACGGAGGGCATGTTGCCCTTGTCCAAGAGCCTGGACACTCTCGGTCTATTCACGCACACGCCCACGGACATGCTGGCTCTCTGGAAAGCGCTGGGACATCCTGCAGGCGGCGAAGAACAATTCGCGTTCGGAGCACCCGAACCGATGCCTGAATGCGAGCCGGAGATGGCGAACGCTTTCCGGCAGGCGTTGTCGTTGTTGCGCCGTTCGGGCGTCACGATCAAGGCAGTCGATATTTCCGCGTTTCTCAAGAAACTCGACGAAGCGAATGACGTGGAAATGTTTTACGAGGGCGCTCGATTCCATGAGGCGCGCTTAAAGGAGTTTGGCGACCGGCTGGACCAGCCGCTGGCGATCTTAATTCGTGATGGTCTGAAGATTTCCTCGGAACAGTACGCCGAGGCCAAGCGATACCTCGCGGAAAGCAGGAAGCAAATGGGGGAGATCTTCAAGGCCACGCCGGTGATTCTCACTCCTGCCGCCACTGGACCCGCGCCCCTTGGTTTAACCAATACCGGCGATCCAAGAATGAACGCGCCCTGGACAGCCCTCGGGACGCCGGCCGTGTCGATCCCTATGCCGATTGCAAGCGGACTCCCGCTCGGATTACAGCTCACTGCCGACCTCGGGCAAGATGCGAGAATTCTTCAAGCGGCGCTTCTGCTGCAACAGCGATTCAATGCAGGACCCAAAATACCGCCGGCATAAAGATGGGAATTTCAGTAGGCCGTGTAAGGGCCTGTCCCAGCGGGAGTGCTTTTTCCATCGAACGCCGTGAAAACATTGCGGCCGAAAAAGAACGGCAGCCCAAAGTCAATAAGTCCAGGGAAGGGCCCGGCCAGGCCATTGATCGCATTGTTGTTGGGAGGATTACTTACCAGGTTGAGTCCATTCCCCACAGGGAATGAGGCTGGGGCGCTTGCCCCGTTTGTTCCCATAAAAGCATTGTTTACTACGGAGATGTCCTTTGCCGAGGCGGGGCAATACAAGAAGTTAAGACTAGGTTGGGTGCACAAGGGGATTCCTGTAGTGTTTGAATCGAGAAAATAGATTCCGTTCGAGCCACTGTCCAGAAAGCTTATATACGCGGTGGTATTGTATGTGGTGCTGAAATCGCCAAATGGATCGGTTCCAAAAACCGTTGCGCCTCCCAGACCGTTATTCGACTGCGTGCCGATCCCAAAGATGAGTGAGCCGCTGACGCTGGCTTCGCCTCCGGAAACGGCCGGCAACTCGATGATCACTCCATTGTTGTCGGTCGCGAAAGACGCCACCGGGTTTTGGACCTGTAAAGCGAGGCTTTCCGGAGTGTCCGCGCAAACCGAGGATAGACAGGCGTAGTACATCTGCTGGCCGCCCGGAACGCAAGCCGAGCCGCAATCCTGAACGGCCTGACCTACCCCAAGCAGGCCGTTGGCGCCCAGGTTTGCCAGATCGTCCATGGGCACACCCTGTGCTGTGCAGGTTCCGGGAATGTTTGAAAAATTCGAGGAGCCGATCACCTGAATCGGCATCGAGCTTGCCACCTCGCCGGCCATTTTCACATCGGCCGTTTGCACGGGTCCCCAGGTAATGCCACTCGCGAACGCAGCGCATTCGGCGACGGGATTGCCGCTGGAGTTGTTCTGCTGAGGCAATGAAATCGTGAGCGCTGAGGATAGGATTCTTAGCCCGGAAGATCCAGTGTCAACGAGAATTCCGCTGATTGTCTGGCAACTGGTGGTGCTGCCGGGGACGCACACTGTCACGCTGGTAAAAGCGCCGTCAACAAAGTTGGAATCAGGCCCGCCATTAACGGTAATGGTCTGCACATTGGAAGGTGGGTTGTTTCCATTCTGAGATGACCCCGATGTGCCGTTGCTTCCCGCACCGCATCCGAACGTCATCACTGAAGCTGCGACCAATCCCAAAGGAAGAAGGATTCGAGAAGGAAGCGCCCTCATCGGATCTCCTCCCGGCGCATCCCCACAGGCATGTTCTGAGGAAGATAGGCCCTACCGGTCAAGGACCCCATGTGTCCGCCCATTTGCACGACGAGGCCGGGCTGCTCAATCAGGAGCGGACCGTGGCCGTGGCGCTGGGCGCGCTGAGCCTGGACAGCTTGAACGTACTGGTCGTAGTACGCGCCCAATACCTGATGCAAGTCAGGATGCGAGCGCCCTTGCCAGGCGACGCCAAAAACGTTTCCTGAAAGGGAAACGTATTCCCTCAACACAACTCCGCCGGGGGATTGAATTTCATGGACGTTGTACGAGTCGATGCTGGTTGTCCGCAGAGTGCCTTGCAATTTCACTTGGTCGTCGCGCACGGACGTCATATCTCCGCCGAGGGAGGCGCCTGCCGGAAAGCAGGGAGCCAGCGCCGCGACCGCAATTGCCATCGCCAACAGGATTCTCATCTTCATGTAGTGGGCACCAATCCAGGCTGGGGTTCCTAGTAAACATCACCCAACTAAGATGCAGAATCGCACGTTTGCGCTGACATGCTGAGTATCAAAAAGGACGGAGTGTGACCCGGCAGTCACCTGTCCCTCCGTTCACTTTGCAGGTGAGACCAGGAAGATGAATGGAAGTCCCCAGGCTGCCAGCGCGCCTTGTTGTAAACAACCACCCGCTGCGCGAAAACCACCAGTCGTCCGACAATTGAGCCTCGCCGCGAATCGCAGTGCTTCGCTATAACTATCTGATACTAAGTGACTTATAAACTTCCAGAGGCGCTTGGGCGCCTTTGGCATCGGCCCTGCACTATTCGCAATCGAAAGTATTGAAAGTAAGAACCGGAGTTAAAAAGGAGACGAAAGATGACTCGCTATTGGAAATATTCCGCAATGGTTCTTCTGGCGCTGGCGATTTTCGTGCCGGTTGCGTCGGCACACCCCCGCGTCTTCATCGGCGGTTACTTTGGTCCTGGATTCTATGGACCGGCGTACTACGGGTGGTATGGCCCGGCCTATTACGCCCCTTACGGCGCAGTGCAGACTCCCTACGTGGGGAAAGTAAAGTTCGACACCAAAATGAAGGAAGCGAGCGTGTATGTCGATGGCGGCTTCGCAGGTACGGTGCGGCAACTGGGAACATTCCCTCTGCGCCCGGGCACTCATAACATCGAGCTTCGCGACCCGTCCGGCCAGACGATTTTCCAGGAAAAGGTCGATGTGCTGGCCGGCAAGACAACCAAGCTCGCTGCCTAATTGCGCTTGATCCATGGGCCAGCGATGCGCGATAGGCCGGACCGGCGGAGCGGTCCGGCCTTCGCACATCTGGTAAAGCTTTTTGGACGTGGCCTATACAGCGTTCCCCGGATGATTGGCGGGCAACTTTATTGGCCCAGTCGGTGTTCCTACCATATGCCCAGCTCAAAGGGGCTACAAGTGTGGGCAGAAGTTAAATGGTCGAGCCTGGCAGTTGTCCTGTTCTTCGTGCTAGCCGGATTTACGCCGGAGGCACGAGCAAATGCAACTGTCCTTCTCGAAGAGCCATATAGCTACGACGGAGCTCTTGCCGGAACCGGCCACACGGCGGTTTACCTGACGCGCGTCTGCGCGGCGACTCCCGTCGTCCTGCGGCGCTGCGGCCCTGGAGAACACGGCGTAGTCATCAGCCGCTACACACGAATCGCGGGGTACGACTGGATCGCGATCCCGCTTGTTCCCTACCTGTACGCCGTCGAAAACACGGAAGAGGTTCCTCTCTACTCGGACCCGAAGCTTGTGGCGTTCCTACGCGATCGATACCGCCGCGCCCATTTGGAAGACATCGCGCCAGATGCTCCGGGCGGCGAAATGCCCAAGGGAGATTGGTACCAACTCGTTGGCTCATCGTATGACCGAACCAACTATGGCTTCGAGATTGAAACCACTCCGGAACAAGATGATGCTTTGATCGCTTGGCTCAATTCCCGGCCGAATGTTAAATCCTACAAGGTCGTTTCCCGCAACTGCGCCGACTTCGTTCGGGAAGTCCTCGATTTCTATTACCCGAAATCGGTGTCGCGCGGCTCCATGGCGGATCTCTTCGTCAGCACGCCGAAACATGCAGCTAAGTCGCTCGTGAGGTACAGCAAGCATCATCGGGATTTGGAATTCACGCATTTTGTCATTCCCCAGGTTCCCGGCAGCGTGAAGCGCAGCAGGCCGGTTCGCGGCGTTCTCGAGTCGTTATTTCGTGCAAAAAAATATGTTGTAGTCCTTGCTGCGTTCCACCCATTCATTGGCGGAGGTGTGATAACGGCGGACCTGGTGGGCGATCGGTTCAACCCCACGCGAAATTCGGTCGTGTTTAGTGTTAAAGGTGACCCTGACGCTGCGCCGACGAATGAGGAGAAGCGATTCTACTTGAAAGAATTGCAAACCGTGGCAACCGCGAGCGCGGATAGCGACGCAAGCGACGGCGGAATAACGTGGCGAAAATTCGTGGAGAAGGCTCAGCCGCAATTCGACAAGGAAGGGCACCCGGTTCTGCAAGCTCCTGACGGGAACGAGACCGTGGAATTGGGTGTTACGCGAAGAGACCTACGGAGCGAAGACGCCCCAGCGGAACTCCAAAGGGATCTTCTGGTTTCTCGCTTGAAACAGACTCTGGCGCACAGCCGTGCTCCCAGAATATCGAGCAACGAATTGCGCGCGGATTGGCAACTGCTGGAAAAAATCGATGAAGCCGGGCAAAAGAAACCTTGCAAGAAGTCAGATCAGGGGGATCAGGCCGTAAATCAAAGAACGGAAGGGAGTTCCGATTGATGCGCCCTGGCCGAAGTGTAAACCGTTCTCACCAAATCGTCTGAACCGTTCTCGACCGGCGGATCGCACGGTCGGCGGTAAGCAAGGATAGCCCCTCGACCAGCGCGGTAGCCGCGATCACGCGATCTGCTGGATCTTTGGGATAAGTCGCCGGCAATCCCATGGCTCGGGCGCATGCCCGGCCACTAATTGGGAGAACCACGAATCGAGACTCGACTTCCTGCAGGAAGGATTCGAGGCTGATGTCGAGGTGGATGCGGCCCTTCGTTGCGAGTGTGGCCAATTCCAACAGAGTGATGTCGGAGATTGCCAGCCCGTCCGCATTCTTGCGCGCTTCGTCGATTGCGCTTCTGGCCTTCCGCGAGATCCGATCCTGTTCAAACGCCAGCCAGGCCACGACATGCGTATCGACAAGGATCACTTGAGTTCGCCCCACTCCTCCAGAGAAAGCGCGGGAGAGACTACGTCTCCACTGACGGCGCCCTTGCCCTTGAGGAAATCATAGATCTCGTCCGTCTCGGTGTTGATCGGGACGAGCTTGGCCACGGGCTTGCCGTGCTTGGTGATGACGACCGTCTCGTGCTTGGCCTGCACCTCGTCCATGACGGCGAGGCAATTGGTCTTGAAGGAGCCTGCTGCCATCTTTTTCATACTCATCCTCCTATACAGCTATAGTCATTCTACCATGGTCATAATGATTTCGAGCCGGAAACCTGCAATCCCGGCACCTTGTGCTCGTGCGTGGGGAACGCTCCCTCTCGAAATGTGCCGCGCAATGTTGAGGATTGACAGGGGGCCTCCAAGATTCTTAAAATCGTCCTTCGCAATCTAATTCTGCGACTGTGGAACCATTTTTGTTTCCTATGCGTCTGTCTCAAAGAGAATCCTTATGATTACAGTAAATGGACTCACGAAAAAGTACGCACACACGACCGCTGTGGACCAGATCTCGTTCCAGGTCCAACGCGGCCAAATCGTCGGGTTCCTCGGACCGAACGGCGCCGGTAAAACGACGACGATGCGAATGCTCACCTGCTTCCTCACGCCGACGAGCGGCACGGCTACCGTGGCCGGGTTCGACATCCTCGAACAACCCCTTGAAGTGAAGAAGCGCATCGGCTATCTTCCCGAGACTCCCCCGGTTTATCCGGAGATGCGAATCGCCGAGTACCTGGCGTTCGTCGGCCAGCTCAAGGGGCTGTCCGGGGCGGACTTGCGCGCCCGCGTGGACTACGCCTGCGAGCGCTGCGCGGTCGCGGACGTTCGAAACAATATCATCGGGAAACTTTCGAAAGGTTACCGGCAGCGCGTGGGCCTGGCTCAGGCGATCATCCACAATCCCGACGTCTTAATCCTCGATGAGCCGACGGCGGGGCTCGACCCCAAGCAGATCAATGAAACGCGCGACCTGATCAAGAGCCTCGCGGGGGACCACACGATCATCCTGAGCACGCACATCCTCCCGGAAGTCAGCCAGACGTGCGAGCAAGTCATCATCATCAACAAGGGCAAGATCGTGGCGACCGATTCGGTGAGCAATCTCCAGCAGCGCGCGCGCTCGGGAGAATCCGTCCTGGTCGAAGTCGCGGGGCGAAACGGCAGCCTGGACCCCGCGGCGGTCCAGCGCAAGCTCGAGCAGATTGCCGGGGTAAGCCGCGTCGTCGCCAAGGCGGACGGCCAGAAGCGCATCATTTTTGAAGTTGAGGCAACCAAGGACCGCGGAGTCAGGGGCGCTGTCGCCCGCGCCGTGGTCGAATCGGGATGGGATTTGAACGAGCTTCGGCCCGCCGCACTGAGCCTGGAAGAAATCTTCCTCCAACTGACTGGAACGGAAGCGCCCGCGGAAATGGAAGCCGTGGCCGCAGGGGGATCGAATCAATGAGAAATATCTGGATCATTTGCCGGAAGGAACTTCGCAGCTACTTCGTATCTCCGGTCGCCTACATCTTGCTCGTCATGTTCGCCGTCATTTTCGGCTTCTTCTTCTGGAATTCCGTGGGCTATTTCGTGAACATGGCCATGGAGGCCACGCTGGAAGGCGAGCAATTTCCGATGAACATCAACGAGCAGGTTGTGCGGCCGCTGCTCGCCAATATTAATGTGATTGGCCTGTTTTTCATCCCCTTGATCACGATGCGCTTGTTTGCCGAGGAGAAGCGTAGCGGCACCATCGAACTGCTCGCCACGTCGCCCATTACCGACGTGCAGGTGATCACCGGGAAATGGCTTTCCGCGGTGATTATGTACTCCCTGATGCTGCTCTCGACCGTGCTGGACGTCCTGTTCCTGTTCCGGTACGGCAATCCCGATTGGAAGCCGCTGGCCATCGGATATCTGGGCCTGCTGTTGCAGGCCGGTGGCCTGATCGCCATTGGAACGTTTATTTCCACGCTGACGCGAAACCAAATCATCGCCGGCGCCGTGACCTTCGGTGTCTGCCTGATGCTGTGGGTGCTCGGCTGGGTCAGCCAATATGAAAACGCCACATGGGCGCAGGTGCTCTCGTATATGTGCGTAATTACGCACTTTGATTCGTTCGCCAAAGGCTTGCTCGACACGAAGGACGTCATCTTTGACGTCACCGTTATTTTTCTGGGATTGTTTTTTACGGCGCGCTCGATGGAATCGATGCGGTGGAGGTCGTAAGTGAATCGCAAGTGGATGGAAGCTCGGCAAACCAAGTACGCAGCGTATGTGACGTTTTATATCCTCGTGATCCTGTGCATCGTTTCGGTGGCCAACGTTCTGGCCAACCGTTACAACAAGTCGTACGACTCGACGTCGAACAAACGCTACAGCCTCTCCGACCAGACCGCCAAGATCGTGAAGGGGCTGGCGCAGCCCATTTCGATCACTTACTTCGACAAGACGACCGCTTTCCAAACCGGCAAGGATTTGCTGGACCGCTACGCGACGCTTTCGCCCAAGGTCCATCTCGAATACGTCGATCCGGACAAAAATCCGCAAGCGGCGCGCGCCGCGGGCATCACCAAGTACGGCACCACGGTCGTGCAAATTGGCGCGAAAAAAGAAGATGCCAAGAACATGACGGAAGAAGATGTCACTGGCGCGATCATCCGTGACCTCAAGAGCAATACGCGCAACGTGTGCTTCGTGACGGGAAGCGGAGAACGCCAGATTGACGACACGGATCGCCCGGGCCTATCGCATCTCAAAGATCTATTGAGCAAGGATGATTACACGAGCAAGTCCATCAGCCTGCTCGAAAAGGCGGAAGCTCCCTCGGACTGCACGGTACTCGTGGTCGGCGGCCCCAAGAGCGATTACCAGCAGCCCGAAGTCGACGCCATCAAGAAATATGTGGAAGGCGGCGGGCGTGCCATGTTCTTGCTCGATCCGCCGCTCAAGATCGGGCGTCCCACCGCGGACAACGATGCGCTGGACAATGTCTTGCAGGGCTGGGGCGTCAGTGCGGAAAAAAATCTCTTGCTGGACTTGAGCCCCGTAGGCCAATTGTTTGGAGTTGGTCCGACGATCGCACTGGTCTCGACCTACGATCCGCATCCTATCGTGAACGAAATGAAAGGCACCGCCACGGGGTTTCCCCTGTCCCGGTCCTTGACGATCAAGAACACGGACAAGACAACCGTGCAGAAGCTGTTTGAATCCTCGGATTCGAGCCTGGCGACGAACAAATTGGACACGCCCAACGTGAACCCGAAAGATCCGAGCAACAAACCGGGCCCCCTGACGATCGCCGCCGCCGGCACTTACAAAACCGGCAAGGAAAATTCGGAGGGGCGCTTCGTCGTCGTGGGCAGTTCTTCCTGGGTTGCGAATTCCTTCCTCTCGTTCAACGGCAACAGCGACCTGGCGATGAACGCGATGAATTGGCTTTCCTCGGATGAAGACCTGATCTCCATCCGGCCGAAACCGCCGGAGGATCGCAAGGTCAACATGACCGGCGCGCAATTCAACTGGGTCCGCCTCAGCAGCCAGTTCCTCTTGCCGGGAGCGCTTTTGCTGGCAGGTCTCTCCGTGTGGTGGCGGAGGAGATAGCGGAAGTTTCGATTTCCTACAGTTTACCGCGAGACATAAACATGATGAAGATGCGACAACTCCTCGTGGCGACCGTTGTTCTGGCAGCGCTGGCCGCGACGCTTTATTGGTCAAACCATCGCAAGCCCGCGAACGATACCGTGATCGCCGCGCTGAGCGCGACAAACGCCAAGGTTATTTCCCTGACTCAGGATGATATTTCCAAGCTGGAAGTAAAGAAAAAGGATGGCGACGACGTCATTCTCAACCGTGTCGGCCCGTCGAATTGGAAAATCACTTCGCCAAAATCCTTGGTCGCCGATCAGGATTCCGTTTCGACGATTCTTTACAATTTGTCACCGATGGATGGCGCGACACTCATCGAGGAAAAACCCGCCGACCTGAAGCAATTCGGCCTGGCGGAGCCCGAGGCCCAGGTGTCCGCCACCGGTAAAGACGGAAAGACACATACCATCCTGGTCGGCGACGAGACGCCCACCGGCGACTCCGCGTACGTCATGCTTTCCGGCGAATCCAAAGTGTATTCGGTTCCCAAGAACACGAAAACGAATTTGGACAAAGGCCTGAAAGACCTGCGGGACAAACGCCTGATGCCTGTCGATTTCGACAAGCTTTCCGGCGTGGAAATCAATGGCGCGAAATTGCACATGACTTTTAGTTCCAACGACGGACAGTGGGCCGTGCGCAGTCCCGCAAATCTGCGCGGGGACACGTCCAAGATGGAAACGATCATCGAAAAATTGCGCACGGCAACCATGGACCCAAGCACCTCGGACGCGGATATGAAAAAGGCCGCTTCCCTGTTTGCCTCCGGCGCCCCGATCGCGACCTTGAAGGCCACGGACGCCTCCGGCTCGCAAGAGCTGCAAATTCGCAAAGCCGCGGACGGCTACTACGCGAAAACGACCGCGATGGATGGCGTGTATAAAGTGCCGAATGAGCTCGGCGATGCGGTCAACAAGGATGCGGAGGATTTCCGCGAGAAGAGGGTCTTCGATTTCGCGGACCAGGATCCGGACAAAGTGGAACTGCACGACGGATCGAAGGCCTATTTCCTGACGCGTAGCGGCGAGGACTGGTGGTCCGACGGGAAAAAGATGGATCCCTTGAGCGTACAGGAATTCTTGCGCTCGATTCGGACTCTGACGGCTACGAAATTCGCTACGGCCGGATTTTCCACCCCGGCGCTATCCGTGACGGCGACTTCAAAGGACGGCAAGCGCGTCGAAAGAGTGGATATTTCAAAGAGCGGCAGCGGTTACCTCGCGAAGAGAGCGGATGGGCCGGCGCTGTTTGAGTTGGACGCGAAAGCTGTCGAAGACATACAGAAAGCCGCGGGCGAATTGAAACCGGCCGAGGCTCCACCTGCCAAGAAATAGATCAGCCCTTGATAAGAAGTGGCGCAGGCTTCAGCCTGTGGGGTTTCGTACTTGCAAGGACCAAAACCCACAGGCTGAAGCCTGCGCCACTTGTTTCCAAACCGCCTTATTAGCTCGGGTACCAGTCCAGCAGGCGCACATCGATTCCCGTGCCGTCCAGTGCTTTCTTGAACACGGCCGTGTCTTGCCCTTTGTAGTGGTAGGGGATGGCCACCTTGGGATGGAACGCCTTGACCGCATCGGCGGCTTCTTCCGCCGTCATGGTGTAGGGCAGGTTCATGCAGATGAAAGCGACATCGATGTTCTTGAGCGCGCGCATTTCGGGAATGCCTTCAGTGTCCCCCGAAAAGTAGAAGCGCTTGCCGCCGTAGGTGAGCACGTAGCCGTTGCCGCGCCCTTTTTCGTGAAACACAGTGCCAGCCTTGGGGCCGCGCGTCGGCGTCGTGTTGTACATGGGGATGGCTTCGATCGTCCAAGCGCCCCAGGTTGTCTTCTCGCCATTGCCGATGACCTTGGCGGTCGTCACGGTCTTGGCGACCGCGGCCGGGGCGATAATCTCGGTGCCGGCCTTGCTTTCGGCCTTGATCAGATCCGGATCCAAGTGATCGCCATGGATATCCGTAATCAAGATCAGGTCGGCTTGCGGCAGCCCGGCGAAATTGGCCGGTTTGGCCGGATCGACGATGATGATCTTCCCGCCGGCTTCGATCTCCAGCGACGCGTGGTACACCGGCGTAATCTTTACCGGTCCCGCGGACGTATCGAACGTCTGAACCGGCCGCGCCTTCTGCGCATGCGCGCCCGCCGCGAACGAGAGCATTCCGGCGCAAGCAAGAATACTGATAATCGATTTCATATTTCACTCCTGTGGGGTTTTCCACCCTAAGCGTGCGAAATCTTAGCACGCGTGCCGCGGGCCATACAATCCTGATCGTCCGCGTCTCCCGTAGCGCCGGAATCCTGCCGGCTGCACCCGAGATGCATCAGAAGGCACGGAGCCGGCGGGACGCCGGCGCTACGAAAACCATCGAGCCGCTGGAGTTTTTTTGAAAATTAGGTACAGCCTGTACCCGATACCGCGGTCAGGGGATAGTGCAATCCTGCCCGAATTCCTAGGGCAGGTCTTACCTGTACCAAAGGACAGCTAGCTCTTTCGCAATCCTTTTCGCGCCCCCACGCGCGGCGCTCTTCCCCTGCGTACAATGGAAGGAAGGGTCCTGGGCCAAATTCCCATCGGAGCGAGACGACACAATGAGCGACACCCCCTACACCGTGGCTCGAACGACTCCGCGTTTCGCGTTCATCGCCGAAGCCGAAATCGCTGGAATGAAGGGTCACGCGCGCATCTCGGAATTGAGCGCGCGCGGCTGTTACATCGATTCGATTAACCCGCTTCCCAAAGGGACCGATGTGCGTATTCGCATTCGCTACGGCTGCAGCACCTGCGAGTTTTCCGGTACGGTCATCTACACGCATGCCGGGTTCGGTATGGGCGTTGTGTTCGGAGGGTTGACCGCCGAGCAACGCTCCACACTGGACGTCTGGTTGGACGAACTCGCGCGAAAATTGGATTGACCAAACGCAGCCGGATTCCGCAACAAATCCAAAATCACCGCTAAAGAATTTTGCGTCAATTTTCTCATGATCCGGGTTCTTGTAGGACAGCCACTCTTGGCTGTCCCGCACCACTCCAGCAGGGCCAAAGCGGACAGCCAAGAGTGGCTGTCCTACAAAGTGCATGGTGTTGCTTGACGTCCGCATTTGCCTCCGATACTGTTGCGTTGCTCCTCAAACAAATGAACAAACTTCTCTGCTCTTATCAAACGAGGAAATAATTCGACATGCCTGCTTCCTATCGTGCGCAACACATTGGCAGTTTGCTTCGCCCGCCGTACTTGTTGCAGGCTCGAGCAGCGCATGCCGCAGGGAGCCTCCCGCTGGAACAGCTTCGCGCCGCGGAAGACCGCGCAATTCTTGAAGTCCTCGAAAAGCAACGCCAAATCGGATTGGATGTGGTTACCGACGGCGAAATGCGGCGAGGCTCCTGGCTCACCGACATGGCGGAAGCGGTCGAGGGCTTTGTTTCCGAACGCGTGCCGCTGGAATGGAAAGGGCCGGGCGGAGGCGTGGAAGGGAGCACAGCGCTTGCCGCCGGCGCGAAACTCCGGAAGGTCCGAAAGATGACGGGGCACGAAGTTCCCTTCTTGAAGAAGCACACGAACGGGCCGTTCAAAGTAACTCTGCCCGCGCCTTCGAATTTCATGTTGGCGAGCTATAAGGCGGGCATCACCGACAAATTTTATCCAACGCACGCCGACCTGCTGAAAGACCTCGTGGAAATTGTCCGCGACGATGTGAAATGGCTGTTGTCGGAAGGCGTCCAGTATATTCAGTTCGACGCGCCGTTTTACTCCCACTACCTCGATCCGCTGCAACGGGCGAAAATGAGGCAGGCGGGCCGGAATCCGGACAAGGAACTTGAAAACGCGGTGGCCGGGGACAATGCCGTGTTGCGCGAAGTGCCGCGCAGCACCGCCACGGTCGGCATGCATGTTTGCCGGGGCAATAACAAGAGCCGCTGGTTCACGGAGGGAGGCTACGACGCCATCGCGGAAAGGCTTTTTGGGCATCTGCAAGTGGATCGGTTTCTTCTCGAATATGACACCGAGCGTTGCGGCGGGTTCGAGCCGCTGCGCCAGGTTCCAAAAGGAAAAAGCGTCGTGCTCGGCTTGATCACGACGAAATCGCCGAAACTGGAATCGCAAAATGAATTGCGGCGGCGCATCGACGAGGCTGCCAAGTTCGTGCCGCTGGAAAACATGGCGCTCAGCCCGCAGTGCGGGTTTGCGTCCACGGCCGCCGGCAACTTGCTAACCGTGGACGAGCAATGGAAGAAACTCGAGCTCGTGGTGGACACCGCGCGCAAAGTCTGGGGAAAGACGTAGCCCCAAGCAACGACCCACAATCTAAACGGGCCGGCATGCAGGGGCCTGCGATTCCCTGCATGCCAGCTCACTTCCTGCGTTTAGAGCGAACGCAGGAAATTCAGCAAGTCCTGCTTTTGGCTTTCCGTCAAGCCGTTGAAGTTCCGGATGACGATGTTGGCTTCCGAGCCGGGACTTGCGTGATCCTCGATGGCCTGCATGAGATCGGAAGTCCTCCCGTCATGCAGGAAGAACAATCGCTGGCCCAGTCCCCAGAGCGGAGCCGAGCGGAATTGATCCGGGCCTGCTCCTCCCTGCGAAACCCCATCGGCCAGCCCCGAACCCATATGGTGCACCAGCAAATCGGAGAATAGATTCGCTTGGATGTTGCTGAGCGCCGCGACGTACGACTTGCCTGTCGTCAGGCTCGGCGTATGGCAAACGGAGCATTTGGCAACGTTGATGAAAAGATTTCTGCCGTTCTGGATCGATTGGGAGCAGCTCGTGCCCGTGCAGGACGGCGCGGGCTGATCGAGGAAGCGCATGAAGTTCGAGAAGGCTACGATGTCGCTCGGACCCGCTACAGTAGATGTGACGTCGAAATTCGTACTGTCTTCAGGAATTGGATTGATCAGGCAACCCGCCGGAATCTTCGCCGGAGGATATCCGCGTTCGTCCGGGAAAAGCTCGTTTGTGATTCCCATTTCCACGTTGTAAGCCTCCCCCGAGAACATCAATAGGGATTTGTTTTGAGCCTTCCAGCCGAATCGCGTGATGGAACCGTCGTTCCCGCTGCGGTTGGGCGCCCCGGAGACGCCCAGGAATTGGTTCCCGGAGCCTTCCGCAGCCTGATTGGCGATTATTGTATCTTCGGTGATGCTTTCGATTAACCCTAAGCCAAAAGTGGGCGTGGGGATGCGAAAGGAAATGTTATTTTCATTCAGCATGCGCTCGAAGTTCGGCTGGGCCATCTGGCAAGTCGTGGCGTCGCTGCGCCCCTGAATTGTGAAAAGGCCGTGCACGCCTCCGTCCGGCGTGTTGGTGAGCCTTCCATTCGCGTCGGTCGCAAACTTGAAACGCGCTTCGCGCACCGGGCCGTTCAGTGTGATGAACGATGGAATCGTGTTGGCCGCGCCATCCAGATTTGCGACTGCAATTTGCGGGTTTACGGACGGGCTTGTTCCGCCGAAGGCGGGCTGCGCGTGACAGCTCGAACAGGAATTGGAATTGAACGTCGGCCCGAGACCGTTATTTTTGCCGTTTTGGACGGTTTCTATCTCCTGAAATCGTGTCTGGCCGTCCATAAAATAGGCCTGCTGCGAAGGTGTGAGTCCGGCTATAAAATTCCCCGCGCCGGGCGTCCCGGTGCGGGGTCCCGGGTCTTTCGCGGAGTTCTGTCCTTGCACTACGAAGACAAACGCGAGCAATAAGACCAGCACGGACAAACTTCGCAAAATCAGCGTGCATTTTGAACTAGTGTCACCGTTCCCAGCTGCGCTTCCCGGATTGCCCGGCCGAACTTCCAGATTTCTTTTCATAGCAATTTCCCCCTTGGTGTTAGCGGGCTGGGAATTGGTAAACGCCTATCGAGGCTTGGTTCACGGAACCTTTTTGGGCCTACCTCCGGGATTGGGTGCCGAGGGATCGAATCCCTCGTCCACCAAGTTGTGATTCATCCGGCGTTCAACCCATCCTCTGCACAAGGCAGGACAGGCAGAATTTATTCTTTGAAACAAAAAAAATTCACGCGAAGCAAATCCAGTTTTCTCTCCCCCTAAGCTTCACGTATCGAGGCAGACGGTATTCCATTTCGATTTTTGAAGTAAGCTGACCTGGAGGACAGTTTTAGGAGCGAGCGCAGGGCAGGAATTCGGTACTATCGAAAACCTGTCCCCATCAAAGTGCAGAAGTAGTCGAAAAACTTGTGGAGAGAAAATTCTGAGGAGGAGCCTCGAATGCGGACTGCCAACCGCGACAGTTTACTTTCTCCGGAGTTGGCCGGCACGCGAGGAGATTTCAATTCCCGCGTGCCGGCCGTCTCCTTCCGGTCAGAGCGAGCGCAGGAACAAGATCAGGTTCTGCTTGTTCAGGCGCGAAAGCTGATCGTAGTTTTCGATGGTCCGGTTGGCCTCGCTTCCCGGACCTGCGTGCTCCTGGATGGCTTGGAGCAAGTTTGACGTGCGCCCATCGTGCAGGAAGAACACTCGCTGGCCGACTCCCCATAACGGAGCCGTGCGGAACTGGTCCGGTCCGGCGCCTCCCTGGGAGATGCCGTCCGCGAGGTTACCACCCATGTGATGCAGAGCCAGATCGGAGAAGAGATTGGCTTGCACCTGCGAAAGGGCGGGTGTCATGTCGGAGGTGGCCGTGGTCATCGACGGTGTGTGGCAATTCGCGCAACCGATGGCCGAGAAAATCGCTCTGCCAGACTGGATCTGCGACGAGCAGGCAGTCCCGGTGCAGGCAGGAATCGGCTGGTCCAGGAAGCGCATGAAGTTCGCGAAGGCCGCCACGTCTGACGGAACCTGAGTTGGGTCCGACGACTCGAACAGCGTGCGGTCCTCGGGAGTGGAGTTGAAAATGCAACTAGGGGGAATTGGATTGGGCGGATACCCGCGTTCGTTAGGAAAGAGCTCGTTCGTTACGCCCATCTCCACGTTGTAGGCTTCTCCCGCGAAGATGAGCAGAGATTTGTTCTGGGCCTTCCAGCCGAACCGCGTGATGGAACCATCGTTGCCGCTGCGATTGGGGACGCCGGCGATTCCCAACTGCCGGCTCGCCGAAGCGGCGAGATTGGCGAGGATGGTCGCGTCAGCAATGTTCTCAATCAAGCCCGCGCCGTAGACCGGCGTGGGAATACGGAAGCTGAGGTTGTTGTTGGCGGCTTCGGCGGCAAAATCGGGCTGCGCCATGGTGCAGCCCGGCGCGTCAGTTCTGCCCGCAATCGTGAACAGGCCGTGCACGCCGCCGTCCG
The DNA here is from genome assembly GCA_035604385.1 of Verrucomicrobiia bacterium. Classification (GTDB taxonomy): domain Bacteria; phylum Acidobacteriota; class Terriglobia; order Acidiferrales; family UBA7541; genus Palsa-360. Next base: position 18,891 of record DATNIO010000010.1, read on the forward strand.
ATTTGAAACGCGCCTCACGCACGGGGCCGTCGGCGGTGACAAAAAACGGGATTGCGTTGCCGCCACTCATGAGCTGGCCCACCGTAAACTGCGGATTTTGCCCAATGTTGGGATAGGCGTTTATGCTGGGCGAACTCCCTCCCGGCGCCGGCTGCGAATGGCAGGAAACGCAGGAGTCGCTATTGAACGTCGGCCCGAGCCCGCCGTTCCCAGGCGAGGGCAGAGTGACGCCTTCCTCCTCGGAGAATTGCGACAGTCCATTCGCGAAGAATGCGTCCTGAGGTGAAACGAGGTTGATCGGCTTGCCCGCGCCGACAGAGCCCGCGCGAGGGCCCGGGTCCAGGCTCTCCAGATTTCCTTGACCTCCGTCCCTACCGCGGTCGAATTGCTGGGCTAAGGCTCCGGCCGCAGCAAAGCACAGTGAAAGGACGAAGAATGCCGCGGACAAGCCTCGCACGATGCGGGTATGCCGCTTTACGACTGCTTCCCGGGATTTCCCCGAGGGCTGAACAACGTGGACTTTTTTCATGGCTATCCCTTCCTTCGCCTGACGTGAGCTGGGAAGTTAAGACTGCCAAGCGGGGCGTGAATTTGTTTCTGCCGCACTTGGGCCCACCGTAAAGCCGATGCCAAAATCGAAATCCCGCCGTCCGTTTGTCATGTTTCGTGACAGATAATCGACCCGTCCTCTGCACAGGTCAGGACGGGCGGCGCTCCATTGAGAGAAATAAAATCCAGCCGAACCAAAAACTGTTCACTGCCCCCTAAAGCGTCTCGTATGGAGGCAGACAATATTCTGTTCGGACTGCGAAGTCTGCTGTCCTGAGGGACAGTATCGGGAGGGGGTGATTGCTCTACGCAAGGTACTATCGGCAACCTGTCCTTACACTTTATTGGTTTCTGTGTATTCGCCCGACGACAGAGCAAATTGAGATGGACGGACAGGAAAGCTCGACAGGACTCGCCGGCGGCATTTACACTAAGGCGCGCAACTGTGCAGCGCAGACCAGGCAAGAGGATTCTTGATGCCTATCGTCACCTATGTTTCGTCGAGCGGAATTACCCGGAAGATTGACGTGCCTTCCGGGATGTCGGTCATGCAGGCTGCCTTGAATCACAGGGTCGATGGAATCCTCGGCGAATGCGGCGGAAACTGCATGTGCGCCACCTGCCATGTCTATGTGGATCTCTCGTTCTTGAACCGGATTCCACCTGCAAAAGATAACGAGAAATTCATGTTGAGCATCGCGGCGGAAAGCCCTGAAACGAACAGCCGGCTGAGTTGCCAGATCAAAATGACGGAAGAGCTGGACGGGATCGTTGTCCGGCTCCCCGGCAAACAGAAGTGAAACGCGCGGAAGAAATCCACCAGGAAGGACATAACGCAATCATGAAACTACGCGAATTTGCGAAGCCTTTCCAGGTCGCGGATGGATCGCATTTCCGCCTGAAGGACTTCAATCCGGCCGACACGCTCGGTTTGAAATCCAAAGAGCACGCGGAAGAAGCGCTCGAACGCGGGATCTCCCGCCTCGCCAAGCTCCAGGAAAAACTCTATGCCCAGGATCGCTGGGCCATTCTGATGATCTTGCAGGCCATGGACGCCGCGGGAAAAGACAGCACCATCAAGCACGTCATGTCCGGAGTAAATCCTCAGGGCTGCCAGGTCAATTCGTTCAAGGCTCCTTCCGCCGAGGAATTGCAGCACGATTTTTTGTGGCGGACCTCGCATTCGCTCCCGGAACGGGGAAAGATCGGCATTTTCAACCGGTCGTATTATGAGGAAGTCCTGGCCGTCCGCGTACATCCGGAATTGCTGGCCCGCGAAAAAATTCCCACGCAATTTGTATTGGATAACATTTGGCAGAAACGCTTCGAGGACATTAACGCGTTCGAACGCTATCTATCTGGAAACGGGATCGTGGTGCTGAAGTTTTTCCTGCACCTTTCGAAGAAGGAGCAAAAGAAGCGGTTCCTCGAACGGCTGGAAGATCCGGACAAAAACTGGAAATTTTCCATGAGCGAAGCTCTGGAGCGGCAACATTGGGAGAAGTACATGCGGGCATACGAAGACATGATCCGAAATACGAGCACGAAACACGCCCCTTGGTACGTCGTTCCGGCCGATCACAAATGGTTCACGCGTCTGGTCGTGGCGGAAGCCGCCATCAGCGCGATGGAGAGTTTGGATCTCTCGTTCCCTAAAATGGATGCGGAGAAGCGAAAAGAACTGAAGGATGCCCGCGCCGCGCTCGAGCATGAGGCCTGAGTGTCGCGATTGCGTTGCGAATACAGGTCTCAAATCCATGGACGAGACAATTTATTTACACCCAGATGACGGGCCGCAGAACAACTTCACCCGCCATGATGGCATCTGATGATCTAATTGTGACTACACGGATTGAGGTCATCGTTGTCGGAGCGGGACCGGCGGGCATAGTTGCGGCGACCGCGGCTCGCAGACTCGGCCTACAAGCAACTGTTCTGGATGCCCGGATGCCCCCGATCGACAAGCCCTGCGGAGAGGGCATCTTGCCCCAGGGTGTTGCTGCTCTAACAAGGCTCGGCATTTCCTTGCCGCCCGAAAGCGCCTTTCCTTTCCGCGGAATCCGTTTTGTGGACAGTGAACATTCCGCCCGCGCGGATTTTGCGGACGCTACGGGTTATTCCGTGCGCCGCATAAAGTTGCATCAGTTGCTTATTAACCACGCAGTGGAGGCGGGGGTGGAATTTCGCTGGGGCGCGCGAGTGATGCAAATCGATAAAGAGGCTGTGACGACGGCAACAGAAAAATTTTCCTACCGTTGGCTCATCGGCGCGGATGGCCAGAATTCGCAAGTCCGCAAATGGACGGGACTCGCTCCGCAGGTCGCCCGAAGGAAACGATTCGGTTTTTGCAGTCATTTCCAAGGAAGGCCATGGTCGGACGTGGCTGAAGTTCACTGGTCGCGAGGCTGCCAGATTTTTATCACGCCAATGGCAGGGCAGGAAGTTGGCGTTGCCGTGATCTCGCGTGACCCCGCACTGCGGCTCGAGGCGGCCCTGCCGCGATTCCCGGTTCTTGCGGAAAAGCTGCGGGGGGCGACACAGACAACCAAGGAGTTGGGTGACGCCACAGGCCTGAGAATCCTGCCCGCCGTCACACGGGGGCGCGTGGCGCTGGTTGGAGACGCATCGGGAACGGTGGACGCGGTGACTGGCCACGGTCTCAGCCTCTCGTTTCAGCAAGCCATGCCTCTGGCGGAGGCAATGCGGTTGGACGACCTGGCCCACTATCAACATGCCCACAAGAAGATCGCGGCCGTGCCCATTGCGATGTCGCGTCTCATGCTTCTCATGGCTGGAAGTGATTGGATCCGCCGCAGAACGATTCGCTTGTTTCAGGAAACGCCGGGCTTGTTCGCAAGATTGCTGGCGATTCACGCGGAGACGATGCCCCTTTCTTCGGTCGGCATGGCTGAACTCGCCGGTTTCGGCTGGAAATTCCTACGGACCTAGCGCCTATGATTCGCAAAATCCATTCCCCTCGTCGATCTTCCGTTGCGTTGCTCCTCGCGGCCTTTGCGGGACTGTCCGCATTGGTTCTCGCGCCCGCATCCCGGGCCCAGGAATCCATCGTTCAACTCGACCCCGCCCAGACGAAGATTGAATTTTCGCTTGACGGAAACTTCCACACCGTTCATGGGAAATTCGCTCTCAAGAGCAGCACGATCCGTTTCGATCCCTCCAGCGGCAAGATCAGCGGCGCGATCGTCGTGGATGCGACCAGCGGCGACAGCGGTAACGGCGGCCGCGACAAGAAGATGCATCGCGAAATTCTCGAAAGCGCAAAGTTCCCGGAAATCGTTTTTACGCCGACACAATTCACCGGCACAGTCGCAGCGGAGGGTGATTCCAAAGTGGAAGTGTCAGGCCAGTTTCGCCTGCACGGGCAGGATCATGACGTGAAGCTTCCGATCGACGTGAAGGCAGATCGAGGGAATCTGAAGATGACGACTCACATGGAGATTCCCTATGTGCAGTGGGGACTGAAGAACCCAAGCAATTTCCTCTTGCGCGTCAGCGACAAGGTCGCCATCGAGATTGAAGCCACGGGCCACGTGCAATCCGCCGGAAATCCTTAAGCGGAACGGATTCCCGCTGCATGGATTGCCTGAGACATCGCGCCGATGAGCGGCGCCTCTTCGTTCAATACCATGTGAATCGGAATTTGCGCCAAAAGCGCGGCGAACTTTTCCTTCTCGCAGAAGGCCCGGAAAAACGCGCCGTCTTCCATCTTCTTGCGTATCTTCACCGCAATTCCGCCGGCGACCCAAACTCCTCCCCGCGCGAGAACCTTCAGCGCCAGATTGCCTGCCTCGGCGCCATACAGACTCACCCACAGGTCGAGAGTCTGGACGCAGATCGGGCACCGCCCCTCAAGGGCCAGGCGCGTAATTTCAGGGGCGGCGTCCGCTTCCGGCCCTTCAAAGGAAGGATGAGTCACGGATGCGTCGAGAAAGGAATGTATGGTCCGAAAGCCGCGTCCCGAGAGGATCAGTTCCAAGCTCACAAATTCGTATTGCTTTTTCATGTAGCGCAACAATTCGATCTCTTGTTCCGTGCGCGGCGCAAAGTCCGTGTGGCCTCCCTCGGAGCTGGCCACCAGGTACTGCTTGCCGTCCCAGAACAGAATCGCCTCTCCCAACCCGGTGCCCGCCGCGAGCAAGGCCTGCGTAGTTTGTGGCGAAGGCGTGCCTTGGTTGAGAGTGGAAAGCTCCGACGGCGCCATCAGCGCCAAACTATGAGCCGTGGCTTCCAAATCGTTTAGCAGGACAACGTGCGGCGTTCCAAGTTGCTTGGCAAGCGTTGCGCGATCGACGATCCAGGGAAGATTGGTCGCTTTGACTCGGTGATCGATCACGGGCCCGGCGACGCCAAAACCCGCCGCCTCGATGTAGTGTTTCCCGGCGCCTTTGGTTTCAGCGCGGGTATCCGACAAGAATTTCGAAATCATTTCATCGAAGGTGGGAAAATCGCGGCTTTCATACCTCTGGTCGATGATTTTTCGGTGAGAATTGCCGCGGAATTCGTACAGCGCCAGATTGCACTTGGTGCCCCCGATGTCCCCAGCTAGTATCACGTGCTTCTCTCCGGTCTGCCGCGAGTAGTCCCCGCCGGCTTGGCCTGAGGCGCGGCCTTGTCGGGCGCGGCAGGCGTCAGCTTCGCCGCCGCGGCCTTATCCACGAGAAATAGCTTTTGCCCGAGATCCCGCGGCTGCACGAGCTGCGCGGGAAAGGGAGGATCGGACTTCCCTTGCAACACGGCGTGCAGGATTTCCGCTTTTTCCGAACCCACGACCAGAAAGACGACGCGCAAGGCCGCATCGAGCACAGGCAGGGTCAGGGTCATGCGGCGCATATTCAGCTTCGTCACCATCGGAGTGCTGACCCAGCGCGACGTTTGACGGGGGGCGCGCGTGCCAGGAAACAAGGAGGCGGTGTGGCCGTCTTTTCCCAGCCCAAGAAAGATCAGGTGGAATCGCGGGAATCCGCGGTCATCCAGTTCGAGATACTCTCGGAGAACTTCCTCGTACTCGTGGGCGGCGCGGCCGATACTCGGTTTTTCGGCCTCCATGCGATGCACGTTGCCCTCGGGAACCGGAACTCGAATAAGCAATTCGCGGCGCGCCATTCCGTAGTTGCTCTCGGCGTTGGAGGGAGAGACCGCGCGCTCGTCGCTCCAGAAAAAGTGCACCTTGGCCCAATCCACCTGGCCTCGAAATTCATCGGAGGCCAGAAGTTGGAACATCTGCCGCGGCGTAGTTCCGCCCGAGAGCGCGACCATGAACCGGCCATTCCGGGCGATCGATTGCCAGGCATAGTCGACGAAATGCCGGGCCGCGCCGCGCGCAACCTCTGCGGGGTCGGGATACACGTACACGCCAGGAAGAATTTCCGAGGGGACGCCTTTACGAATTCCGCCAGTGTCGGCCATCGCGCTCCAGTAGTTCATCGGCTTCGTGTGGGCCCCAGGTGCCCGCCGCGTAGTTTGGAAATTTGGGTTTATTCGATTGAAAATAATTCAGAATAGGATCCACCAGGGCCCATGCCGCTTCCACGCCATCGGCCCGGTCAAAAAGCGTCGCGTCGCCGCGCATGCAATCATTGATGAGCGTAGCATACGCCGATCGCTCGCCCCCGCCAAATTCCGCCTGGTAACTGAAATCCATGGTAACCGTTTTCAATTTCATCGCCTGCCCCGGGAGCTTGGCATGAAAGGAAATCGAAATCCCTTCGTCGGGCTGGACATTCAGCACCAGGGCATTTGAGGATAGATCCTGGCCGCGGAACACCAGGTGCGGCGCGCGGCGAAACTGGATGGCGATCTCGGTGACGCGGGAAGGAAGGCGCTTTCCGGTCCGCAGATAAAAGGGGACGCCAGCCCAGCGCCAGTTGTCGATCTGCAGGCTTGCAGCGACAAACGTTTCCGTCGCCGAATTTTTTGCCACGCCCGGTTCCTCGCGGTACCCGTTCAGCAAGGAAGAATTTCCAGACTCGCTTCCCGGCCCGTATTGCCCTCGGACGATATCCCTCTTGATGCTTTCCGGCGTGAATGGCCGGATCGATTGCAGAACCTTGATTTTTTCGTTGCGGACGGCGGTGGCATCGAAGGCAGCCGGCGGCTCCATGGCCACGAGCGAAGTCAGTTGCAGGACGTGGCTCTGGATCATGTCGCGGGTCGCGCCCGCGGTTTCATAAAACGCCGCGCGCTGCTCCACGCCCAAAGTTTCTCCCGCGGTGATCTGCACGTGGTCCACGTAGTTCCGGTTCCACAGCGGCTCGAAAATGCCGTTGCCAAACCGCAGCACCATGAGGTTTTGAACCGTATCCTTCCCCAGGTAATGATCGATGCGGTAAACCTGCGATTCATCGAATGCCTTGAGCACGGTTTGATTCAGCTTTCGCGCCGATGCCAGATCGCGGCCGTACGGCTTCTCTATGATGATCCGCGTCCAGGATTTTCCGTTGGGGTTCTTCGCCAGGCCGGCCTTGTCAAGCTGTTCAATAATTCCAGGATAGACATCCGGGGGCGTAGCGAGGTAAAAGAGCCGGTTTCCGTTCAGTTTATGCGCCTTGTCCAACTCCTCGAGGCGGGTCTTTAATTTCTCGAAGGCATCCGGATGATGATATTCACCCGCGACGTAAGCCAGGGCGCCGGCAAATTCCTTGCACTCCGCTTCCCGCAGCGTGTTGGCGTCGGCGAATTTTTTTACCGAATCGACGGCCGACTGCTGAAACGCCTCATCGCTCATGGGCGTGCGCGAAAAGCCGATGATGGCGAAGCGCCGCGCCAGGCAATTCTGCGCGGCCAGGCCGTACAATGCGGGGACCAGCTTCCGGCGCGAAAGATCGCCCGAAGCCCCGAAGATGACAATCGTGCATGGATCGGCCGGAGAGACCGAACTTCTGTTTGCAGGTTCGGCGGCTTCGACCACCGCGCCTTTGCTGGGTGTCATGTTCGCGCCCTCACTTTTTCGCGGCCGCTTTGATGGCGTGGCCGCCAAACTGGTTCCGCATCGCGGCCAGCAGCTTGTCGGAATAGGAATCGGAATCGCGCGACGTCAGCCTCTGCAGCAGCGACAAGGTGATGACCGGGGCCGGTACGTCGAGATCGATCGCCTCCGCCACCGTCCAGCGGCCTTCTCCCGAATCCGCAACGTAGGGAGCGATGCCCGCCATCTCCGCGTTTTCCTTCAGCGCGATGCTGAGCAAATCCAGCAGCCAGGACCGCACGACGCTTCCCGTCCGCCAAATCTCCGAAATCTGGTGCATGTCGAGAGCAAATTCGTTTTTCTTTTTCAGGATCGCGAAGCCTTCGGCATAAGCCTGCATCATTCCGTATTCGATGCCGTTGTGCACCATTTTCACGAAGTGGCCCGAACCGGACGGCCCGACGCGTCCCCATCCCTGGTCCTTCGCCGGAGCGAGAGTTTCCAGCAGCGGGCGCAAATACTCGACTGCGGCTTTGTCTCCGCCCACCATCATCGAGTACCCTTCCTTGAGTCCCCAGATTCCGCCGCTCGTGCCTACGTCTACAAATTGGAATCCCTGCCCCTTCAGGCTCGCTCCGCGGCGCTGCGTGTCTTTGTAATTGCTGTTGCCGCCGTCGATCAGAATATCATTTTTCGCGAGGTGCGGAAGGAGCGCGGCAATCGTTTCATCGACCGGCGCGCCGGACGGAACCATGATCCAAATGGCTCGCGGCTTCCCCAGCAGTTTCCCGGCGAGATTTTCAAGCGAATCAGCGCCTCCGCCGCCAGCGGACGTGACGCGCGCCACGGCCCCGGCGTCCCGATCGTAGCCCACGACGCGATGTCCGCCGCGCACGAGCCGCTCGACCATATTCGCGCCCATGCGCCCCAGCCCCACCATTCCGAGTTCCATATACGCCTCCGTCGCTACATTTCAGGGACATTCACGCCGCTGGCGACCAGGTCACGCCGCAATTGCGCCGCGTCTTGAAAATGAATCGTCCGCATGCGCAGTTGGCGCGCACATTCCAGATTCAGCTCCCGGTCGTCGATGAACAAACATTCGTCGGGATTGCGCTGGGTCACTTCGAGCGCCAGCTTATAGATTCCCTCTTCGGGCTTTCGGACGCCCAAATAGCAGGAACTGAAAAATGCCTTGAACTCGCGCCGCAAATTGAACTGATGGATCCTGCGTTCATTGAGTTCGAGCGGCTCGTTGTTGATGGTTGCCTGCAGATATTTTCCACATGCGGCCACATCGGACAGAACCGCGCGCGATTCCGGGAATTCCTCCGACTGCGCGAAAATAAAATCCGTGAATTCCTCCCGCGTGAAACTTCGCTTTCGATAGAAGACTGTGCGCTGAAGGTAGGTATCGAGCGTGATGCGCCCTGTTTCAAACGCGGGGCTGGCGAGTTCGTGCCGGTCCTGAAACTCTTCCCAATCAATCCCGAATTTCTTGGCCGCCGCGGCGCGCGCCCCGCGGTCCCAGCCGTTCGACAAGATTACACCACCCACATCCCAAAACAGCGCCGTGACGTCCGACATCGCGCCCCCTCAAAGCCGACCGCCTAACCCGGGTATTGTAAGCGAAGCGGGCCAGGAAACGCTGCCCTCTTCGAAAATCATTTTTGAGCGGCTTGGCACTGCATTCGCAAGCCTCGCGCGTTTGGATTTCTTCCGGTCTTGCAGTATCGTAGATGGGAACGGATTGCCTAAGTTCCCCGGTGGAGGATGCAGATGGCGGATGAATCCTGTGGACCGACAAATCCGGTGGCTTCGAGCGCGCCTGCGAAGCCCGGCCAGCGCGTGGTCCATTGCGTGAAGTTTGACAAGGATATGCCCGGCCTGGAACGCATCCCGTGGAAGGGAGAGCTGGGCAAGCGCGTGTACGAGAACGTTTCGGCGGATGCCTGGAAGCTGTGGATCGAATACTCCAAGATGCTGGTGAACGAGTACCGGCTAAACCCGCTCGACCCGCAGTCGCAGAAGATCATGGAAGAGCAAATGGAGCAGTACTTCTTCGGAGAAGGCGCCAAGCTGCCGGAAGGATATGTTCCGCCCAGGGCGAAGGGCTGAGTAGCACAGACTTCAGTCTGTGGGTTTTTGTAAGAATGCCCAGGCTGTGCTCTTGTCACTCATCGTGTTCGAAAAAAAAATACGATGCGCTGGCCACGTTCTTGAGTAATGTCAAGACGCCTGCCAATATCAAATGGAAACCCACAGACTGAAGTCTGTGCTACTTAAACAGTCCCCGTCACGGGATGCTGTACCGGCAATCGCTCGGCAATCTCAAATTTCAATTGACTGTGCGCCTGGCGGAGCGCGGCTTCCACTTCGGCCGGCGATTTGGCGTGCGCGAAGAGGAAGCCGAGATACGTCGAGCCCTCGGGCCACGCGGCGATGACATCGTGCAGGCGCGCCGTGATTTGCACATCTTCGATTCCGGGCGTGGCGCGGGCTTTCTCTTCCCCTTCCACTTTTTCAAGGACGCCGGTCTTGGGCACGGGAATCATCATCACGCCGGACGCGTCGTCTTCCCTGTCGAGGTCCGTTCCCTGCATGCCCAGAGCGTGACGCACGAGAAGCTCTTCAAGGAAAATGCGTTCCGGCCCGAATCGAAGTGCGTGTGCGCACAGACCCCCGATGGGCCTCGGCGCCGCTTCCAGCACCCACGGCCCTTTGTCATTGATGCGAAACTCCGCGTGAACCGGGCCGTGCGTGAGCCCCAAAGCCTGAACCGTGCGTTCGGCGCAATCCAGAACGCGGTCGTATATTTCGTCCGGGAGGCGCGAGGGGGTCACGTAGAGGGTCTCTTCAAAATACGGCCCTTCGAGCGGGTCCGGTTTGTCGAAAACCCCGAGAATTCGCAGCTTTCCACGCGTGAGTAATCCCTCGACGGCCACTTCCGACCCGGGAATATAGCGCTCCACCAGCAGCTGGTCGAGTTCCGGCTCGCGCGTCACCTTTACTTCCGGGGATTCCAGCAGGTCCTTGATCCGCGCAACGGCGGCTTGAAATTCTTCCGGTTGATTCGCGCGGATCACTCCCTGGCTCGCGGCGAGGCGCAGCGGCTTGACGACGCATGGAAATTGGACGCGCGGGAGAATTCTTTCCAGGCGCTTGTCGAGCCGGAAGGAAAAAAATCCGGGCACGGGGAGTCCCGCATCGCGCAAGATCTCCCGCTGGCGCAATTTGCTGCGGCAATTTTCCACCGATTGCGGAGAATTGTACGCGAATCCCAATGCGCGCGCGGTGTGCGCCGCCGTCGCCGTCGGCCGATCGCCGAGAGCGATCAATCCGTCCACGGGCCGCACGAACGATTGTTTTACGATGAGCCGCGCCGCATCTTCAGGTTCGTCGAAGCGGACCGCAATCGCCCCATCCGCCCAGGGGTCTTCGAGCTGGTGGCAGCGGTCGCTCGCAAACACGACATCCACGCCCAGCGCTTTCGCGGCTTCCGCGAAGCTGCGCGTCTGGTAACCCAATTTGCTGGCGAGAATCAGTAGGCGGCTCATATTGGTTGATTCGGCTGCATCCGCACCTTTCAATTTTGGTGGCCTTCAACAAAACGCCAAACGGCGGTCATCCTGGGTTCGTACAGGCCAGCGGCTAAAGCCGCGTTAATCACCGCCGCATAACGGCACGGCCGAAGCCGTGCCCCACAAACACGGACCGACGGAAAAGTCTTGTGGGTCGCGGCTTTAGCCGCGACATAAAATCCGAATGAAGCCGGGCTTTAGCCCCTGAAGCGGTCAATTTGAAATTGAAACAATTAGTTTCCAGTCGCATCATACAAATTGATCCGCCTTGGCTACTGTTTCCTTTACTCTTCCGATGGAGACGAACTGAACGTCCATCGGTTCGGCGCAGCAGTACCAGGGCTCATCGAGATACGGCACCGGTACACTCTTCCATGCAGGATGCGCGACGCCATTCGGCGCGCGATTCCCGGCAGCGGCATGTGCGGCTCGGTGAATGTGCGCAAAAATTTCCGTCCGCGGAAGTTTGAGGCTGTCTCCACGCTGCACGAGCTGCGATATTTCGCGCGCCAGCGCGTCCACGCGCGCGTCCTCATGTTTCCAGGGAAAGACGAGCGCCGCGGAATCGAATGGGCCGACCATCGCGCTCATCTCGGGCAGTTCCAGTAGGCGCGAACCTGCCGGAATCAACAGGCGAATGGCCAGCTGAATGGGAGCGACGTTTTCGGACAAGCCTTGTTCCGCGAGCACGTCCAGCAAATCGGTGTAGCCCTCGAACGTGGTCCACGGCGTGAACGGCACGAATGTGGGTAGGAGCGTCATGCCCAATTCCCGGAAGCGCGCGACGACCGCGAGGAAATCGGCGCGCGTGTGGCCCTTGTCAAATTTCTCGAGCACCGCGTCATCCACCGATTCCACGGCGCTCGTAACGAAGAGGCATCCGGTATCGCGCAGCGCCGGCAAAAGGGAGTCGTGCTTGCGCAAATGCTCGATCTTGATGGTCACATCGTAGCTAAGTTCCGGAAACTCGCGATGTATCGCCTCGACAATCGAAATCGAATGCGCTGGACCATTGAAGAAATCAGGATCGCCAAACGTGATGTGCCGCGCCCCGGCCGCAACTTGCCGCCGAATATCTTCGAGGACGACCTCGCGCTCCACCACGCGAAACGCGCCGTTATACACCGGCACGATGGGGCAGTGCCGGCAAAGATGCTTGCACCCGCGCGTCGCCTCGGTCGAGCCCGCCACGCGATGCTCGCCGCCGGGCATCGCTACGCGCGCATATTTCGCAGGTTCCAGCATGCCCGCGCGGTCGGGCACTAGAAATTTCTGCCGCGCGAGAGAAATCACGGGCTCCTGCTGCTTCCCGGAGCCGTTGCCGTTCGTCGCGCCGTGCTCGAAGCGCGAGGCGAGACTCGCCAGACCTTCCTCGAACTCGCCGCCGAGAATCGTGCCGACGCCGAGGCTGCGCAAGTATCCCTCGTTCACCGGAGCGTAGAGCCCATAAAAACAAATGTGGGCGCGCGGATTGCTTTCGCGGACTTTCGGAACGAGTCCTGCCGCCAGCCGAGTGGCCGTATGCATCGGCACATAAAAGGAAATCAAATCCGCGGCAAGGATTGCCTCTTCGTCGAGCTCTTCGCGCGTCAAATCGAGGCAGGAAACATCGTGCCCGCGAGCGCGCAGCCACGCGGCCGGCGAAGCCAACCCAAACGGCTGTCTGCCCAGTTCATACGTGGAAATGAGAAGGATGTTCATCCGGCTATGCGAGCGCTCATTGGCATTCTAACCGAAGCGGATCGCGGAGGAACAGCTGTGCAGACAAACGCCTCGTCCCGACGGCTGGGCCGCCCGGGACGAGGCGGAAGGTTGTAACCATCTCGGACCGTCGTGCTGCGGACATACCGACGACCGCGAAAATGGAAAATTCAGACCCTTACGGGCAGGTCGGTGAATCCATCTTAATGGCCGTCACTTTCATGTAGTGAGGGGCCTTTTCAACGCCCTTCATGGCCTCAGCGTCAGCAGGAGGAACCGCCGTGCCGGTGATGTCAATCTTGTGTCCGACGTGCGGGGCAAGGTTGGCATCCGACGATACGATTCCGACCGTCTTCGGTCCCTTTTCGAGATCGGAGAGGAAGTAGCTGCCGGGGGCCGTTCCAGCCCTCAAGCATCCCGTCATCGTATGCGTCTTCGGGGCATCCTGTGCGCTGGTCCCCATGGAAATGGTAAATGCACATGCAACCACCAGAACCGCGAGAATCAATTTTTTCATGAACGTCTCCTTTTGAGAGGATCGCCGGGCATGGTATCACAGATTCTACCAGTAAAATTGAAATCTGTTTAGTTTGGGGGCGTTGCCCGCCCCAGTTCGCCGGACATCACTTTGACCAGGGTGCGCAATCGAATTCCGCATGCATGTGGATGTTTCCCGGACTGCCGGGCTGCGCGGAGCATCAGGATGCGTTATGATTGAGCCCTGCAACACACGAGAAAGGAATACAGTCCGTATGTCTCCCGCATCCAAGAATTCGTTCGGTACGCGCGACACGCTTCAGGTGGACGGCAAATCCTACGAAATTTTTCGGTTGAGCGCGCTTGAGAAAAATGGAGTGGGGCACGTCTCGAAACTTCCCTTCTCGCTCCGCGTACTCCTGGAAAATCTTTTGCGCCAGGAGGACGGGCGATTCGTTCACCCCGGAGATATCGAGGCTCTGGCCGGTTGGGATCCCAATGCCGCTACACAGAAGGAAATTTCCTTCATGCCCGCGCGCGTCCTCTTGCAGGATTTCACGGGCGTGCCCGCCGTTGTCGATTTCGCCGCCATGCGCGAAGCGATTCGCACGCTGGGCGGCGACCCGAAAAAAGTGAATCCCCTCCTGCCCGCGGAACTTGTGATCGACCATTCCGTGCAAGTCGATAAGTTCGGCTCCGACATGGCCTTTGCGTTCAACGCGGAACTCGAATTTCAACGCAACGTCGAGCGCTATGCCTTCCTGCGCTGGGGACAGGAAGCCCTAAATAATTTCAAGGTCGTCCCTCCGGATACAGGCATCTGCCACCAGGTGAACCTCGAATACCTCGCGCGCGTCGTGTTTGACGCCACAGTGGACGGCAAGACGCAGGCGTTCCCCGATTCTCTTGTCGGCACCGACTCACACACCACCATGGTGAATGGCCTCGGCGTCTTCGGCTGGGGTGTCGGCGGCATCGAGGCGGAAGCCGCGATGCTCGGCCAGCCTTTGTCGATGCTGATTCCCGAAGTGATCGGCTTCAAGCTGCATGGCCGCTTGCCCGAAGGCACAACCGCCACCGACCTGGTGCTGATCGTCACCGAAATGCTGCGCAAAAAGGGCGTGGTCGGAAAATTCGTGGAATTCTACGGCACGGGGCTCTCCAGCTTGAGCCTGCCAGACCGCGCGACGATCGCCAACATGGCGCCCGAATATGGCGCGACGATGGGCTTCTTCCCGGTCGACGCCGAAACGCTTTCTTATTTGCGCTTCACAGGCCGGACCGAAAGCCGCGTGCGCCTCGTCGAGGAATACACGAAGGCGCAAGGTATTTTCCGCACCGATGCCACGCCGGACCCGATCTACACGGACAAGCTCGAACTCGATCTCGCAACCGTCGAGGCTACGCTCGCCGGACCGAAACGCCCGCAGGACCGCGTCCCGCTGCGGCAATCGAAATCGATGTTCGAAAAGTCGCTCGAGGGCGCCGCGCAAAAGCACATCGCCGTGCGGAACAACGGCGACAAATTCGAGCTTTCGAACGGCTCAGTGGTTATCGCCGCGATCACCAGCTGCACAAATACTTCGAATCCGTCCCTGATGTTGGGGGCCGGCCTCCTGGCGAAAAAGGCCATCGAGCGCAGCCTGCACAGCAAGCCCTGGGTGAAGACCAGCCTCGCACCGGGTTCGAAAGTGGTCACCGATTACCTCAAGGCCGCGGGCCTGGGAAAATATCTCGATGAGCTGGGCTTCCAGCTTGTCGGTTACGGCTGCACCACGTGCATCGGCAACAGCGGCCCGCTCGAAGAGCACATTGGCGCGGCCATCAAGGACAACAGTCTCGTCGCAGTCTCGGTACTGAGCGGAAACCGGAACTTCGAAGGGCGGATTCATCCGCTCGTGCGCGCGAACTATCTGGCGTCGCCGCCATTGGTGGTCGCCTACGCGCTCGCGGGCCGCATGGATTTCGATATGGCCAGCGAGCCGCTCGGCAACGACAAGGCCGGCAAGCCGGTATTCTTGCGCGATATCTGGCCCTCGCCTCAGGAGATCGAATCCACCGTGCGCGCGAACGTCACGACCGCGATGTACCACAAGGAGTACGGCGAAGTGTTCCAGGGCGATGCACACTGGCAGGGATTGAAAGTGCCGGTGGGTGATATTTACGCTTGGGACAAAAAGTCCACGTATATCAAGAATCCGCCGTTCTTTGAAAAAATCACGAAGAGCCCCGCGCCGCTCACGGACATACGCAACGCTCGAGCCCTCGCGATGCTCGGCAACAGCATCACGACCGACCACATCTCGCCCGCGGGCTCGATCGGCGTCGACAGTCCGGCCGGAAAGTGGCTCATCGAGCAGGGCGTCAAGCCGGTGGACTTCAACTCCTACGGGGCGCGCCGCGGCAACCACGAAGTGATGATGCGCGGCACGTTCGCCAACATCCGCCTGCGCAACCAGCTTGCGCCGGGCACCGAGGGCGGCTGGACCGTGCACCAGCCCGACGGCGAAAAAATGTCGATCTACGACGCATCGATGAAATACCAGAAAGAGGGGGTGCCGCTGATCGTGCTCGGCGGGAAGGAATACGGGTCGGGATCGTCGCGCGACTGGGCGGCGAAAGGCACGCTGCTGCTCGGCGTGCGCGCCGTGATCGCGGAAAGTTTCGAGCGCATCCATCGCAGCAATCTGCTCGGCATGGGCGTTCTGCCGCTGCAATATCGCGCGGGCGATACGGCGCAGTCGCTCGGCCTCACCGGGTTCGAGGAATTCACCATCGAAGGCATTTCAAAACTCGCGCCGGGAATGACGGTCGAAGTTCGCGCCCGCGACAAACAAGGCAAAGAGACTGTGTTCCAAACCGTCGCGCGCGCCGACACGCCCGAGGAAGTCAACTATTACCGCCACGGAGGCATCTTGCCGTACGTCCTGCGGCAGATGCTCTAGTCGATTTGCTGTAGCCCGCCTCTTCAGAGGCGGGGTTTGTTTTCTCGTGGCGCGCAAAACCCTCGCCTCTGAAGAGGCGAGCTACAACAATTCCGCGGCGAAGGATGCGATGAAAAGCAGCATCGATGCTCCCGATTGGTCAGCGATACCCAGTCCGGTCGATGATGGAGCGGCATCTCACCTTGTGGGAATGCGAATGCCTTCTGTCCCGTTAGCTGCCACGGATGGCGCAAGCGTTGATCTCTCCTCTCTGCCGGGGCTGGTTGTGGTCTATGCATATCCTCGGACGGGAATTCCCGGCGTCGAAAACCCTCCCGGATGGGACTTGATCCCCGGCGCGCGTGGATGCTCGCCGCAGTCCTGCGCTTTTCGCGATCATTTTACGGAATTGAAGGCTCTTGGCGTCGATCATCTCTTCGGACTCTCCACGCAGGACACCGCCTATCAGCGCGAGGCGGCGAATCGCCTGCAACTTCCGTTTCCGATTCTCTCGGACGAACACCTTCTCCTTGCTGGAGCGTTGCGCTTGCCGACCTTCCAGACAAGCGGGATGACATTGCTGAAGCGCTTGACGCTTGTGATTCGCGACGGAAAGATAGAGCACGTCTTCTATCCGGTATTTCCGCCCGACCGGAATGCGAGCGATGTCATCGCATGGCTCACGGCCAGAGTTGTGTTGCGAGGAAATCGCGCCCAGGCACAACCAAGATCCACAGGCTGAAGAGACTGTGTGAGAACTCAAAATTGGCACGTTTTTGTAGCACCCGCCTTCAGGCGGGCACTTTGGAATCGAGCAGATGCCCGCCTGAAGGCGGGCGCTACATGAAACAAAACCAAGTTTTGTACGGGGTTTTCCAAATCATCCGCTGAAAATGAGGTGCGAATGTTAAACCGGCGAGAACTGGTAAAAGCGGCAGCGGGAACTTCTCTCGTCGCCGCACTGGGCCCGGCGTTTGCAGCTCAGGCCGCGCAGAATTCCAGCCCCGCGCCACGCGAGCCGGGCGTGGACATGTCCCACGAGTGCACGGTCGCGGATCCGGAACATTACCACCTGGAATTTGAAAACGAGTACGTCCGCGTGATCCGCTGCCGGATCCCCGGGCGCGACAAAGTGAAAATGCACAATCATCCGTTTGGCTCGGTCATCATTTTCATGACGGACCAAAATCTTCATCAGACCCTGGAAAACGGCAAGACCGAAGAAGCGCACAACAAGGCCGGGCACGTCTTGTGGGGTAACGGTTCTCAGTCACAACACATGGGTGTGAACGTGACCGACCAGTTGTATGAATACATCCGAGTGGACGTCAAGGCGGCCTTGCCCAAACGCGCGTAGCCCCGCGAACTATTTCTATATTGTCCGCCGCTTCCCACGGAATTAGATTTCTGGCAACATTCCTCCCTCTAGTTGAAGGAGTCCCGCATGCGCTCGCGAGCCATCTTGCTTTGTGTTCTGGTGCTTTCCATCGTTTTGCTGGCCGTCACGATGCCGACAGCGGCAGCGCAATACCCGCAGCCGGGGCCGGAGCGCGTCTACGCCATCAAGGCAGGCAAGCTCGTCGACCCTGAAAAAGGCACGACGGAAACGAATCAAATCATTCTGGTGCGCGGAAAGAGGATTGAAGCCGTCGGAGCCAATGTATCGATTCCCGCGGATGCAAAAGTCATCGATCTCAGCAAATCAACTGTCCTTCCCGGCCTGTTCGACGCGCACACGCATCTGTGCATGACGCTCAAAAAAGAACGCGACGGGAACAGCTATTTCATCACCACGCTGCTCGACCCGACGCCCTACCGCGCGATTGAAGGCGTGGCCAACGCCAGAGACATGCTGGCGGCGGGCTTCACCACGGTTCGCGACGTGGGCAACGCGGGCAATTACGCGGACACGGCGCTGCGCGAAGCCATCGAGCGCGGCGTCGTGCCCGGCCCCACCATGCTCAACGCGGGGCGCATCATCGCGCCGTACGGCGGGCAATTTCATTTGCAGCCCGAGAAGCGCGATCTCGCCACGCCGGAATACGCCTTCGCCGACACGCACGACGAAATGATCAAGGCCATCCGCGAAAATATTCATTACGGCGCGACCGTGATCAAGATCGTCGTCGACGATCAGAAATATATTTACAGCGCCGACGACATCCGCTTCATGGTGGAAGAGGCGCACCGCGACGGGTTGAAGCTCGCCGCGCACTGCTGGACGCGCGCCGGCGCGCGCAACGCCGCCGAGGCGGGCGTCGATTCGATCGAGCACGGCGAAATGATGACCAACGAAGATTTGCAACTGGCGAAAAAGAACCACGTGGTCCTGGTCGGAACGGATTTTACCGAGAGGGCCGCGCGCGAAGGCGGCTTCCCCGAACTGCACCCCGTGTTCGTGGACCGGCTGAAGCGCGCCTATCAAATTGGCGTGACGATGGCGTTCGGGACCGACGTGTTCGTGTATGTCCCGGGCGAAACGCGCGGGACGCTGGCGGCGGAATATGTCGACTCCTGGGTCGAAGCCGGCGTGCCCGCGAAAGACACGCTGCGAGCGATGACGATCAATGCCGCGCGCCTCCTCGGCGTCGACGCGGAGCGCGGCGCGATCAAGCCGGGCCTTGCCGCCGACATCATTGCCACGCCGGAGAATCCGCTGGACGGCATACAAGCCGTTCGCAAAGTGTCATTCGTGATGAAAGACGGAACGGTGTTCAAGAACGAATAAGTAGCACAGACTTTTTACCCTGAATGAATAATGAAGGGCAGTCTGTGGGTTTCCACTGGATCTAGCGATCATGTTGGATTTGGCTCGAGCGAACAGCCCGGGTTCCGAACGGAACCCCACAGACTGAAGTCTGTGCTACTTTACGGCACGCGGACAACGGTCAGCGACTTGACCATTTCCACCCACCGTGCCGGGCGCTTTTCGTGAGGAGCAACCAGCCGGAACGGCCCGAGAGCGCCGGGAATGGGCGCCCCATCCAACGTGTCCGCCACGATGATCTCCGAGTCCATGAAGCTGGAATTGAATTCCTCGAGAGCAAACACGACGCGATAGTTGTCGGCAGCCTCCACGAGAACGTACGTCGCCATGGCCTGTCCGCGCAATTGTTCGCCCTGAGGCAGGCCAGCCTTTTGCAGCAGGTCTTCGACCAGCACTCCTTCGTACACTTCCGTCTTCTTCGAGTGGGCGTTGTCCACTCGGAGCGTCTTTCGCGGCATGGCTTTGAGGTCCGCCACCGTCAAGTCCAGAGGCGTGGTAACGGCGCCGGCGATTTTGAATTCGGAGGGACCAGACGAGGGCTTTGGCGGCGCGGCTTGCTGCGCCCACGCGGAAAAGCCGAGCAATAACAGAATTGGAGCGGCAAGCAAAATGCGGCGCATGGGAATTTCCTTTCCTCCACGAATCGAATCAGGCTTCGGAACAGCGTCAGCCCTTTTGCAGCATGACCTCGGTCGATTTGATCACGGCGGACACGCGATCGCCGACTTTCAGCTTCATTTCGTCGGCGCTTCGCCGGGTGATGACGCTTTCGATCAGATTCTTGCCCACTTGAACCGTCACGTGGGCCATGACGCCATCCACTTCAAGCTCCACAATCTTTCCTTCGATTTGGTTCCTTGCCGAAAGTTTCGCAGACATGGAATCCCCTCGTTTCCGCCGATTGGACTCGGGAGCACCCCGAGTGCGGGCCAAGCTTCGGATTTTTCCGCCTAACTGTCAAATCGGCTGAAATCGGCCATCAATTAGCCGCATCCATACGAATTCCAGACGCTCGAATCGCACGGCCGAGTGCGTACGGAAAGCGGCCGATTTCCGGGCGAGCGGTGGGAAATACGATTTTTTGCCTGCGGCCATACCAATCCATATACTTCCTATTCGTATTAAGTCGATTTGACATATCGGTTCTGATTGTATTAAATCAGCCATCCATTCACGCTTCCGTCGCATTATGGGGGAACTGTCTAAATACCGCCCGCTCCAGGGCGCATCAGGGGGGAACGTTTCATGAGTCGTTTTGTGAGATCCATTGTCTGCAATTCTGGGAGCCTTTCATTCCACTGCGCCATTTCAAGGTGTCTGCTTTCTCTCGTCGGCGGCTGCCTGGCGCTTGCTCTACTGTGCGCTTCACCGGCTCGCGCGCAAGTCTCTGCTGCCATATCCGGCAGAGTGACGGACCCCGCCGGAGCGACGGTGTCCGGCGCGGCCGTCTTGGCTAGAAATGTGGAGACCGGAGAAACGCGCAGCACCGTTACTGACGCTATAGGCCACTACTGGGTGCCCTCGCTCGCCGTGGGTGAGTACGAATTGCACGTCACCAAAGCGGGCTTCCAGGAATATGCGCAAGGCGGGATTCATCTGGTCGTTGGTCAGGAAGCCAGCGTCGACGTGGCGCTGAAGCTCGGGCAGGTCACCGAGCAAGTCAAGGTCATCGCGGACGCACCCGTCGTCAGCGTGACGCCCGCGGACATTTCAGGACTAGTGGGTGAGCAGCAAGTGAAGGATCTCCCGCTGAATGGAAGAAGCTACGACGAACTCATGACGCTCAATCCCGGCGTGGTCCTCTTCACATCGGAGAAAATCGGCGGGATCGGCGTTTCCAATTCGACGGCGGCGAACATGTTCTCGGTGGCGGGAAACAGGCCACAGCAAAACATGTTTTTGCTCAACGGAATAGAGTTCACGGGCGCGGCGGAAAATAACATGCAGCCCGGGGGCGTCAGCGGGCAAATGCTGGGAGTGGACGCAATTCGCGAATTCAATATGCTGAGCGATACGTATGGAGCCGAATACGGCAAGCATCCCGGGGCCCAGGTCACGATCATCACCCGATCCGGAACGAATCAATGGCACGGGTCGGTTTTTGAATATCTGAGGAACAATGTCCTGGATGCGCCCAATTTTTTCGATCCGGGTTCCGCGCCTCCCTTCCGGCGCAACCAGTTCGGCGGGTCCATGGGCGGACCGATTCAGAAGGACAAGACCTTCGTTTTCGCGAACTATGAAGGATTCCGGCAGAGCCTGCATCAGACCAGCGTGGCCTTTGTTCCCGACGCCGCGGTTCGAAGCTGTATCGGCGTTTCGGGCTGTTCCGTCAACTCCAACGGCGGAGCGCCCGTTGTCGTGGGAACCAGTTGCCCCGCGGCGCTACCTCAACACACAAATTGCCTGAATGAGATCTACAACCTGCTGAACTTATGGCCGGTGGCGGACGGGCCGGACCAACTCAACAAGACGACCAATGCGGGCACGCCCACCGGCATAGCCGAAAATTTCGCCAATCCGCTACAAGCGATCCGGGAAGATTTTGGCACCGCGCGAGTCGATCATATCATTTCCGACAAAGACTCGATTGGCGTGGTCTACACCGTGGACGACAGCGCGGACCAGACCGCCACGGCCATCAATCCGTTCATGTCGGACGCGACGAGCCTGCGCGAGCAGGTTGTGAGCATCGAGGAAACGCATGTCTTCTCACCCACATTCCTCAACACCGCGCGTGTCGGTTTCTCCCGCGCGGGATACTATTTCACAGGGGAGCCTACGCCCGGGACGACGGCGGCTACGGTCTCCCCCTTCTTGAGTGGCCTTCCGTTTGTTGGCGCAGTGGTGGTTGGAGGCAGCGCCGCGTCCAATCCAGCGGCCCAGATCGCGCTTGCCGGCAGCAACAACGGAAGCAATCTGGATCTCCACAGAAACCTATTCACCTACGACGATCAACTGGCCTGGACCAAGGGGCGTCATCAATTTAAATTTGGCGTGTGGTTCCAGCGGTTTCAGTCCAACGAGAATATTGCGCTCAGCCAATACGGACAGGCCACATTTCCGAGCCTGTCAGCCTTCCTCAGCGGAAGCTTCAACTTCGGCACGGCCACCGGGAGTTTCCTGATCGATCCGGCATCGACGCCGCTGAGCTGGCGCTCGCTCTTCGGCGCATTCTACGCCGAGGACGTCATTCGATTGAGCCCGTCCTTCACGCTCTCGCTGGGCTTCCGGGACGAGTATTCCACCGGCTGGAATGAAGCTTACGGAAGGGCCTCCAACTTCACGTACACGAATGGGGTGATCAACACGCAACCGCAGATCGGCAGCCGGCTTTTCACCAACAATAATGCGTGGATCCTGCCGCAGCCGCGGATCGGCCTGGCATGGAGCCCCATCGGGAGAAAGACTGTCGTGCGCGCCGGATTTGGAATGTACAATGACTTGCAGGATGCCCTTGGGTACCGCGCCGATCAGAATCCACCGTTTAATACGACGTTCACCATCCCCAACCTGACGCTTGACAAGTTTCCTGTGGCGCTTCCCATCGTCCCGGTGTCCGCGGGCACTGCGTCGCCGGCAGGCACCAAAATTGTGCCCGGTGGAGTTGATCCGAACATGAAAACCCCCACCATTCTTTCGTACAGCTTGAAAATTGAGCAGGAGATCACGCCGAATACATCCTTCAGTGTCGGATACCTCGGTTCGCGCGGGACTCACGAACTCATCAGCATCGACATGAATATTCCTCCCACGGTGACGTGCCCGGCAAAGTGCGCGAATGCCAATCCCAATCTGGCTAACACCTACAGCTGGTTCTCCGCCGGTTCAAGCTTGTATAACGCCATGACCGTGGACGTGAAACACCGCTTCAGCAAAGGTCTGACGTTCCGAGGCGCGTATACGTGGTCGAAGGCCCTTGACGATGGAGACTCCCTGAATGCCACGGCGGCGGCCAATGCCCCGGCTCTTGTACAGGATCCCGTGAACATACGCGGGGACTGGGGTCCTGCCACCTACGACGTCAGAAACCTGGGCGTGATGAACGTCAGCTATGACCTGCCCTTTGGAAATGGCAGGCAAATGCTGAACGGAACGAGCGCCTGGGAGAACGGCATCGTCGGCGGATGGACGTTGAATAGCATCGTCACGATCCAGTCCGGATTTCCCTTCACG
This sequence comes from Verrucomicrobiia bacterium, assembly GCA_035604385.1. Classification (GTDB taxonomy): domain Bacteria; phylum Acidobacteriota; class Terriglobia; order Acidiferrales; family UBA7541; genus Palsa-360. Next base: position 41,991 of record DATNIO010000010.1, read on the forward strand.
CCGCAATTGAGCTTCAATCCGTCGAACGACAATGACTCGCGCAACCCCGTCCGGCCCAACTGGAACCCGGCATTCACCGGCCCCGTGATTCTGGGCGGCACGACGCAGTGGTTTAATCCGCAAGCCTTCATGGTTCCTGCGCAGGGCACCTTCGGCAACGTCGGAAGAAACGTGCTGACGGGCCCCGGGCTCGGCACCTGGGATTTTTCCGTTCTGAAGGACTTCCATCTCCTCGAGCGATTTAATCTTCAGTTCCGCGCGGAGATTTTCAATCTCTTGAATCGGGTGAACCTGGACACGCCCAACCTGATCGTGTTTACCTCGGCCAGTGCAACGCCGGCTCAAGCGTCGCCCGTGGCCGGAACTTTCACGCAGACTTCCACAACTTCAAGGCAGGTGCAGTTCAGTTTGAAATTGTTGTGGTAGAGAATTTAGTGGCACGGGCTTCAGCCTGTGGGGTTTAGTCCTTGCAAGGACGAACCCCCACAGGCTGAAGCCCGTGCCACTCACCACCAAACTCAAGTCACAATCGTAGGGTAGAGTTTTGTCGCCACGGCCACCAGCACGGCAAACGCGATGAATTGCATCAGGAAATCCTTGCCCAGGCCGAACGAAGTGCTGCTGCCCACGATCATCAAGGTTCGCAAGGCATCCACTTGATAGGAGAGCGGATTCGCCTTGGATACGACGCGCAGCCAAGATGGCATCAAGGTCAGCGGGTAGATCGCGTTGCTCGCGAAAAAGAGCGGCATCGTGAGCACCTGTCCGATTCCCATGAAACGTTCGCGCGATTTCACCAGACACGCGACGATCAGGGAGAACGTCGAGAAAATCGCCGAGCCGAGCATCACGGCCAACACGACGCCCGCCAGCGCAAAAACTCCGAACCGAAGCCGAATGTGCAGGAGATAAGACAACAGATACACAAATACCATCTGGCACAGGCTGCGAACCGTCGAGGAGATGGCTCTGCCAAGGACTAGCGTGCTGCGCGGCGCCGGACTTACGAGAAATTTCTGGACGATGCCCAGGTCCCGCTCCCAAATCAGCGAAATTCCATAAAAGATCGCGCCGAACAGGACGCTTTGCGCGAGAATTCCGGGCGCCATGAAATCCAGATAGCTGATGCCGCCCGTCGGGATCGCGCGCGTGCGGTTGAAAACCTGGCCGAAGATCAGCAGCCAGAGAACCGGCTGCACCATGCGCGTAAAAAGCTCGATGGGATCGTGAACGAGTTTGCGAACGTCGGCTTCGGCGACGGCCATAGTCTGGCGCAGGTAGTTCGCGCCGGGGAAGGGCTCAGCCCAGGCGTTGAGATGTGGTTCGTGTGCGAGCGACATCTTTCAGTTCGCCTCCCTCGGAAATCGTGGCGCCGGTGAAATGAATGAAAACATCGTCGAGCGAGGC
>DATNIO010000011.1:0-2534 GCA_035604385.1 Verrucomicrobiia bacterium
CGCCGCGGTCCTGCCGCGCTTTGAGCTCGGTTGCCGTAATTTCCGAAATGCCGTCCGTCATTGCAGGGGCCTCCTCGCCACGAATGCCGCAGAATTCTTCATAGTCGATCAGTTTTGTAATCGTCCGGTGATCGCCGCACATTGGGCAATCCGGATTCCTCTTCAACTTCAATTCCCGAAAGCGCATGGCCAGAGCGTCGAAGAGCAGGAGCCGCCCAACCAGCGGCTCTCCCGCGCCGAGAATCAATTTGATCGTTTCCATCGCCTGGATCGAGCCGACGATTCCGGGCAGCACGCCCAGCACGCCGCCTTCCGCGCACGAAGGCACAAGGCCCGGAGGGGGCGGTTCGGGGTAAAGGCAGCGATAGCACGGCCCGCCCGGGTATCCGAAGACGGTCGCCTGTCCTTCAAACCGGAAGATGGAGCCGTACACATTCGGCTTGCCGAGCAGCACGCACGCATCGTTGACCAGAAAACGCGTCGGAAAATTGTCGGTGCCATCGACGATGATGTCGTAATCGCGGAACAATTCGAGCGCGTTGTCGCTCGTCAGCCGCGTTTCGTACGACACGATTTCAATCGCCGGATTGAGCGCCAAAAGCCGCGCCTTGGCGGCTTCGGACTTGGGTTTTCCAACGTCCGCCGTCGTGAACGTCACCTGTCGCTGGAGATTAGAGGAATCGACAACGTCGAAATCCACGAGTCCCAGATGTCCCACGCCCGCGGCGGCCAGATACAGTCCGAGCGGCGCGCCCAGGCCTCCCGTGCCGATCATCAGCACGCGGGCGCGCTTCAGCTTGAGCTGCCCCTCCATCCCCACCTCCGGCATGATCAGGTGACGGCTGTAGCGCTGAATCTCTTCTTTGGAAAGCTTCACTTCCTGTTGCTGCAATGCGTCGGTCGGAATTGCCACGGACGTTCTCCTCTAAATTCTTCCCGCGAGTTCGCGGATTTACATGCTGTCACAGCGGGAACCGCCGGCGATGGAAGGCACGATGCTGATCGTATCGCCATCCTTGGTGCGCGTATTTTCCTTGTCGAGGAAACGGATGTCCTCGTCGTTCAAGTACACGTTCACGAAGCTGCGAATTTTTCCTTCGTCGGTAAAGAGATGTTTCTTCAATTCGGAAAAAGTGCCCGTCAGGCTGCCGAGCGCCTCGCCCACCGTGGCCGCGCTACACTCGATGCTGGACTGCTTTCCTGTAAATTGGCGGAGCGGCGTCGGAATCAAAACCTTTACGGCCATACGTTCGTTTCTCCCTTGCTGGACTCGGGCAGCAACTCACCCGTTGCGCTGAACCTTTCAAGTAAAGCGTGGACCCCGCCAAACAAACCTGTACATCGGATGCGCGGACAACAACTCAGGGTTCAAACGGCAACCTCAGCTCTGCTTCCCGTGGCCGGCAACCCGTTCCGGCACAACCACTTCCGGCTGAAATTTCGAGCGGTCATCGTCCAATTGCCAGGACGTCAAATCCTTGGGGACGCCGGCGTCGACGCTCACAATCACATAGCTGTACCACGGCCAAGCATGTTCCCTATCGAATTCGCTCGGCCTTGCAGGATGGTCCGGGTGGGAATGATACCATCCCAGGAGGTCGAGTCCACGTTCAGTCGCGGCGCGCTCGGCCGCGCGAAAATCCTCCGGCGTAATCGAGAACCGGTTGCGGGGGGAATCGTCGCGCCGGTTGATCAGCGGAAACAATGCGCGCACTTCCCGCCCTGCGGCGTCGCCATCCGTTCCGAGCATCGCGCCGCAACACTCGTTCGGATAATCCTTCGCGCCGTGATCGCGGATTTCCTGTTCCAAATTTTTTGCCAGCAGAAGCATATGGTGTCACTTTTTCTGAATTAAGTAGCACAGGCACTCTGCCTGTGCGGTTTCGTAAGTCGCCCGCACAAGCTACCATGCCAAATCAAAAACTGCGAAACCCGCACAGGTCCGCCGCGGCGGATGCTACCCGAACCTGCATGCCCTTTAGACTTCGTCCCAGAAGCGCTCGCTCAGATATTTTGTACCTGAATCCGGGAAAATCGTCACGATCACGGCGCGCTCGTCCGGCCCGAGCGAAGCGGCCACTCGAAAACATCCTTCAAGAGCGGCGGCGGCGCTCGGGCTCAGCAGCAAACCCTCTTCGCGCGCGGCCCGCTTGACCAGGCGATACGCCTCTTCCGTCCCAACCTCCAGATTGGCGTCGGCAAGCTTCGCGTCATAAATGGCCGGCACAATCGCCGTCGCCATATGTTTCCATCCTTCCAGGCCGTGGAAGGAAGCGTCGGGCTGCAAGCTGATGCAGCGAATCGCGGGATTTAATTCCTTGAGCCGCCGCGTGGTGCCCACAAAAGTTCCGCTGGTGCCAAGGCCGGCGACGAAATGAGTGATGCGTCCGGCGGTCTGCGCCCAGATTTCGTTTGCAGTGGTCTTGTAATGCGCACGCCAATTGGAAGGGTTGCCGTACTGATCCATATAAAAATAGTTGCCGGGCTCGGCGGCGATAATTTCCTTGGCGCGCAAAATCGCGCCATCGGAGCCT
>DATNIO010000012.1:0-18029 GCA_035604385.1 Verrucomicrobiia bacterium
CTCGGTGAAGCGTAAGCTCTCGGCCCGTGCGCCGGGCCGCTCGCTGCGCACACAGAAGCGCCAAGCGCTGCTGCTCGGACTGAGTTTCAATATGTACCGGTTGAAACATCGCCGCCTTTATTGAGGATGTCAACAGAGCCAGACGGCCTCTAGCCGAACTCCCGCACAGGCAAGCCTACTTGCGAAGGTAGGAATCGTCTTTGCGGATCCAGTCTTCGCGGCGCGGAGCGAAGATATCCACGTCCACAGTATCCTCGAGCGCCACGGCTGAGTGGGCCACATTGGCCGGGATTAGGAGGATTTCACCCTCGCCGACCAGGATTTCCCGGTCATCAAACACGAATTTCAACGCGCCGGAAAGGATCCACGAATATTGTTCGTTCATGTGGGAGTGGCGCGGAACCGCGGCGCCTTTCTTCAGGAGGAGTTGGGAAATGGTTGCGTTCTCCCCGGATATCATCTGGCGCGAAAGCTTGTCGTTCAGTTGCTCGATTTCCATGGTTTTCCAGGATGACTTTTCAAGAGCGCTCAAAGGTGCCTCCTCGAGTTGGCCAAGCTGCGCCAGCATGGTCCCCCGGAAATCCGCGCCGCGTCAACCCCGTCTTATGAGGGGCTCTCGGCACAAGAGCAAGCCAAACGCATAACATCTGATAAGATGCGTAGCGCTGGAAATCGCCAAAAAGTGAGGTTGCCGGATGGCAGCGGAGCCGAATGTTGCGGGCATGGCGCGTCTTCTTTACCTTGTGGCGGGTGCCGGCGTGGCGAGCTGGGGATTGTGGGGCGCCGACCAAGGCTGGACGCAGTGGACGTGGCTCGCTTTGGGGGGTGCGCTTCTGGTTCTCGGCATGATTGGCTACTCACCTCTGCACGCATTGCTCGCGAAAAAACCGCAGAAAGCAAGTTGAATGCGTTTCCTCCATGCCGTCGCCGGGTTTGTTCTTTTCTTTGAACTGCCAATTCCAATCTACTGGTTGATCCTTCACCCGTTTAATTCCTTCTGGCGAAGCCACGTTCGCGCTGCCTTCTGGTTTGCGGGGCTCACTGCCTGGACTTGCGGCGGAGTGGTGCTTTGGTCTTTCCGTCACGAACTGCTAGCCGCCACGCGCCCGTCCTGGTTCGCCATAGGCGCGGGCTTTGCCCTGATCGCTATCGAAGGATATCTGTTCGTGCGCGTTGAACGCGAACTCGGCAGCCGAAGGCTAGTCGGCCACGCCGAACTTACCGGCACGGGCGAAATGTTTTCAGGCGGGATATATGCGCGCGTGCGCCACCCGCGCTATGCGGGAATGTTCTGCGCGGTCTCGGGCGCCGCGCTGCTTGCTGGAACACCGCTGCTTTGGGCCGTCCTGGTGATTTGGTGCCCTTTTGCCTTGATGGTGATCCGCCTGGAGGAAAAGGAACTAGCAGCTCGCTTCGGACCGGACTATGAGGCATACCGCGAGCGCGTCCCGGCCTTCCTGCCGTTTCGCATGCGCGCGGCCAGCAAACAGTAATTTCGGCGGAAGCGGCTTCCGCACCTGTCAGATTGCCCGGCGTTGCCGTACCGTCGCGGCTCCGTTAGAATGAGCGAGCAACTGCGGAGAGGTGTCCGAGCGGTTGAAGGAGCTCGCCTCGAAAGCGAGTGTCGGGGAAACTCGACCGTGGGTTCGAATCCCACCCTCTCCGCCATCCTGCACCGAAGCTTCGGCTGGCTCGCCCTCCTGATGTGTTCCAGTAGATCGGCTTTGGGAACTTGTGTGGTAACTCCTGAATCTTTGTAGGACAGGGCTTCAGCCGTGCCGTAAGGTATGGAGAATGAATGCGACTTTAACCGCTGGCATGTGCGAAATGGAGTTACCACCAAAGTTCTTCGACCCCTTTGGTTCAACTGCCCTGTGCGGAGTGCAGCCTTTCGAATTGACGATTGCTTCCACTCAGGCGTAGCTTGATGAGAGCTGGTGGAGGTCACTCCAATGACTTTCAGCACGATCCTGCTAATCCTTCTTGGTTTACAGACGCCGAGCACAACTCCGCTGAATCCCATCCAATAGGGGATGGTTAGGTCGAACGCCGCCGCCCACACGGTTACGGCAGGCGAATTTTTCACAGCCCAGCAAAATACCGAGCGTTCGCCATCGCGCGCCTTCTGGAAGCATGCTAAGCAAAACGCCAAAACGCAAACCCTGGCCGGAATTGTGGATTGGGAATACAAGCCGCTGGCGTGGAACTGGGATGTGCCGAATTGCGATCATTTCGCCCTATACGACGATGCAACTCACGCGAATTATGAGGTCGATGATGCGCACGCGGCTCTCCCCTTCGAAGGAAGGAGAGCCAAGGTGACGGGAGTCGTGAACACAAAGGACAGCATCATCCATGTCATCTCCATCGAAGCTGTGAAGTAGCAAGTGGAAGCTGATGCTTCCTGATGCGCTGCCACATAACCTCAAGATTATTTGAATGCTTGCCTCGCCCTTCATTTAGTGAAACAAAGATACATTCGCAAACGTAGTCTTAGGCAGGTCATCCGCATGCTTGTCACGGTTGAGCTGTGCGCACGCGTTGAATCGCCGCTGGCCTGGAGGCTCGTGTGAAAAAACTAGTCATGTTTCTTCTGAAGGCGTTTGCCGGATTGATTGTGCTGATTCTCCTGGCCATCATCGCGCTCAATATCTACCTGTCCACGCGGCCCGCGGCCAAAACGATGAAGGCGGCGGGCATCGTCTCCATTCCCACGCCATTTCGGTTGGGACGGCCCTTCATCGATTACATGACGATCAACGGCTCGCGTCTTTATGCGGGATACGCAAGCAAAGGCCTCGTCGGCGTCGTGGATACTGCCACGAATCAGGCGGTAGCAACGATCGATGGACTCACCCGGGTCCACGGAATTGCCGTCGTTGCGGACCGCAACCTCGGCTTCGCCTCATCGAGCGGCGACAACGTGGTCGGCGTATTCGATCTGACTACCAACAAACTGCTGCAAAAAATCCCGGCGGGCGATGGCCCTGACGCGATCATTTACGACGATCAGGCGCATTTGGTTTACGTCGCCAACCATAACGGGAAAACGGGCATGCTGATCGATCCCGCGACGCAGAAAGTAGTCGCCACAATTCCGCTAGGAGGAGAGCCCGAATATCCCCAGGCCGATCCCGACACGGGCCTGATCTACCAAAACCTCGAAGACACGAGCGAACTTGTGGTGATCGATCCGCTGAAACAAGCCGCGGTCAAGCGCTACAAACTCGATCCTGGCGAAGGCCCCACTGGCCTAGCCCTCGACGCCGCGCACCATCGCCTCTTCAGCACTACCAGGAATAGGAAGTTGATCGTAATGAACGCGGAAACGGGAGCGATTGTCGCCGTTCTCCCCATCGGCGCGGGAGTCGATGGCGCGGGATACGATCCCGCCCTGCGCCGCGTCTACACTGCCAATGGCGTCGGGAGCATGACCGTCATTCAGCAGGATTCCCCCGACCAATATCGAGTCCTCGAAAACGCCCCAACCCATTTCGGCGGTCACTCCCTCGTCGTGGCCCCCGCCACCCACCGCGTCTTCGTGGCCTACTTCGGATCGATTGCCGCGTACGATGTCGTGCCTTGAAAAGGACTCTGGCGTGCCATGATTGCTAAGAAAATGTGGAAGTTTGTCTCCGGTGGTTGGTGCAATTTTTCGAAGATAAGAGTGCGACCAACCGCGAACACCCCAATGGACTGAACCCGCCACATACGCTACTCTATCTTGGCCCTGAACGATTCCGGGGTAGTGCAATTGGTAGCACGCCAGCCTTTGGAGCTGGTTATCCTGGTTCGAGTCCAGGCCCCGGAGCCAAACCTTTTGCGATTGCCGCCACGATGAATACACCCGACCTGGCCCTGGGCGCGATCTGGTACCTCGTCTTTCTCTTCTCGACGACGTGCCACGAAGCCGCGCATGCCCTCGTCGCCAAGCTTGGCGGCGACACGACCGCCGCCGAGGGCGGACAGGTAACGCTCAACCCGATTCCGCACATTCGCCGCTCGCCTTTTGGGATGGTCGTTGTGCCGATCCTGTCCTTCCTTGTGGGCGGGTGGATGATCGGCTGGGCGAGCGCGCCGTTCAACCCGGCGTGGCAGCGGCAGTATCCGCGCCGGTCGGCGTGGATGGCGCTGGCGGGGCCAGCGGCCAATTTCTCGCTGATGTTTCTGGCGGGAATCGCAATACGGATCGGTTTGGCGGCCGGGTATTTTCAGCAGCCGGAATCAATTCGGAGTTATTCCAACCTGGTATCGCCGGCGAATGCGGGGGATCCGACGTTTCTCACTTCGGCTCTGAGTATCCTCTTCATTCTGAATCTCCTTCTGGGCACGTTCAACCTGCTGCCAGTGCCTCCCCTCGATGGCCATGCAGGGATTATGGTGGTGATGCCGGAAATCGCCGCCCAGCGTTATATCGACTGGGTGCAACATTCCAGGAATTTTGCCCTGCTCGGTTTGATCATCGCCTGGTCCCTGTTCGATAGAATTTTCCAGCCCGTATTCTTTTTTGCCCTGCGCACGCTATACGCCGGGATTCACACCAGCTAGCCCGCGCCACTCGAAGCTTATCCATTGCGATGACCTGGCTTCCTTACGCCTCTGTTTCAAAATTGCACACATGTCTCAATTTGTTCCTTCTTAGCCGCGCTCCTCTTTAAGCGCAATTCCATAAATCCTTCCCTTTCAATGCAAGCGGATTATTGAACTCTGGCCCGTCGTCTGCATTAGACAGAGGCAGGAGCGTGATTTCGATGGGTAACTCATTCAACTCACCCGGCGATTACCGGGTTGAAATTTCCGGCTGGGGGCTGGATAACAGCTTCTTCGCGGAAAGAACCGATTTGCGATGGACCGCCGAGGGTGAAAAACAGGTGCAATTGCATCGTGCGCTGCCGGAGGGAGCCATTGTCTTCGTTCGCTTGCTGGCCTCCGAGCCTTCGAGCGGGTCAGTCCCTGTGGCCTACCAGATTCAAAGTGTGGTTCCGATGGATCGCAACGGCCGTTGCCAGATGAGACTGGCGCAACTACACCCGCGCTCGAAGGAATCTCTGGCAAAGAAAAGTGCATCTAATGGCTCAGAGGATCGAAAAAGGGTATGCGACGTGCAGGAATTCGAACTGGAGCTGCAACACGAGGAGATCCTCCAATGAAACCCGAGACGATGAACACGACGAATCATGACCGGCTCGCCACGTGCGAGGAAATCCGACGCGCTACCTCTTCCACGGAGGACCGCGTACTAGAGCTTTGCCATATCCAGGGCAACTACTGCGAGATGGATTCGGACATCGGAGGAATCATCCGCTATCCAGCGGAGGAGTTTGAGTTTTTCGCGTATTTGAGCGAGATGGACGAAAGCGTGGCAAACTAAGTGCACTACTAGCCAAGAGCAATTCGCCTTTGGCACAAGCAAGGGGCGATTCTCTCCAATTTGGAACGCGGTTTTTAGCTGCAGCCTCGAATTAAAGCCCAATTTAAACAGGACCATGCCCCCCGCCAAAAAATAGTTTTGCTGCGTCCTTCATAATTGCTTGCCTGCAGAACACTTACAAGAAATTCCTGCCAGAGTGAAAACCTAGAAGGTGAATTGCCAGGCCAGCCCATTTCCAGTGTGTTTTTGGCATTGGCCTTGCCAGTGATTCATCATGAACACACTGACTGCACCTCCCAAGGCAGGCCACTTTATTCGCGGCAGTTCCGACGATTCCATGACGGTATGCGTTTTGGACGATGAGCCCGGCATGGTTGAAATGCTGCAGGAATCGCTCCGCTGCCTCGGCTTCAGTTCCATAGGCACGAGCGACCCGCAGTACGCGCTCGAATTGATCGATCAGGGCCGCGTGCGCGTGGTGATGTCCGACATTAAGATGCCGGGGATGGATGGCCTGCAGTTCCTTGAGCAGGCGATACAGCGCGACCCGGGCGTCTACGTCCTCCTCATGACCGGGTACTACTCGCTGGACAATGCCATCGCGGCCGTCAAGCGCGGCGCGTACGACTATGTCCCTAAACCCGTTGACCGGTCGCGTCTTAAGAAATCCCTGGACGAACTTGCCGAGTCGTTCAACAAGCGAAAGCGAATCCGCGGTCTGGAGCAGCAGCTCTTGACCGACCTGGAGTTTCATGGAATCGTGGGCCGCAGCCCGGCCATGGTGGAAGTGTTCGAAATGGTCCGCAAAGTCGCGCGGCACTACACCAATATCCTGCTGATTGGAGCGACGGGCGCCGGCAAGGAACTAATCGCCAAATCGATTCACCAGATGAGTCCCGTCGCGCAGCAGCGGTTCGCGGTGTGCAACTGCTCCGCGATGGTCGATACCCTCCTTGAAAGCCAGCTTTTCGGGCATATGCGCGGCGCCTTTACGGGAGCCACCGATACGCGGCCCGGTCTGTTCGAATACGCAAATGGCGGCACCGTTTTCCTGGACGAGGTTGGAGAAACTTCGCTCCCCATGCAAGCCAAACTGCTGCGTGTGATCCAGAACCGCGAAATCCAGCGTGTCGGCTCTCCGGAAGTGCGCCATGTGGATGTGCGGCTCATTGCCGCCACCAATCGCGATTTGCGCGCCGAGGTTCTGGCCGGCCGGTTTCGCGAAGACTTGTTTTATCGGCTCAGCACCATCCAGATTCGCGTGCCCAACCTCGCTGAGCGCCTGGACGATATTCCCTTGCTCATTCAATTCTTCCTGAAAAAATATAACGAAGCCTACAGCAAACAGATTAAAGGCCTTACCAGACGAGCGCAGACCGTCTTGTATCAACATGGCTGGCCCGGCAATGTTCGCGAACTCGAAAATGTGGTTTCCTGTGCGTGCCTTACCTCAGTAAACGAGTTCATCGATGTGGACGATTTGCCTGAGAATCTGCAGAAGCCTGCCGCCCAAAACGGCCGCGCCGGAGACACCTGGCGGCCACTCCCGCTGGAGGAGGTCCGCCGGCAACATATCCGACGTGTTCTCGAGGCCTGCGAAGGCAATCGCGTCCGGGCGGCTCAAATGCTCGGTATTGGGCGCACAAGTTTGTATCGATTCCTAAAACGGGCTGAAAAGAAGCCGGCGAACTCGGCAGCGTTGCAGTAAGCCCAAGAGTTTCATATTTCCCGAGCGATCGTAATTCCATGTTTCAGACTCGAACAGGTTTCATGTTCCGGCACACCTTGCGATTCGCTTTCATTGATAAGCCGCTTATTTTGTGCGGCGGAAATCGATCTTCATTGGCACGGCAGTTGCATTTCTTTAGACGTCTTCCCTGAAGATAACAATTTGAACCCGATCAACACACCTACACGTCGCCCCCTAATATCCTGCCCAGAATCCGCAATTGGCGCGCTGGTTCCGATCTCTAAACTGGCGCGCCGCACCTACCTCTGAACAGCTAGAGCAAGTCCACCGAGCATCGGCCAGTCAATGCGAAACGAATTTTTCCCGTCCCTCTTCGGCACAGGTTTCTCTTTATGGAACGCCAGAGAAGTAAGGTCCGTGAGTAAACCGCCTGTTTCCCGATGCCAACAGACATTCTTTTTGGCACGGTGCGTGCCCTCAACAAATTGGAATGATTGAGGAACCCTAGTGTCCGAAGAAAAGAGCAATCCAGGCGTATTTTTCATCGAACGTAGGAGGGCGGAAAGGCGCATCTTGGTGCATGTTCCGGTGGAGGTCACTGAAGTTGACGGGAAGGGGAACCCCTTCACGGAGCGAACCTTTATTGAAGATGTGAGCGATTTTGGTTGTCGGTTCTCAACTCGCGGGCCCGTCCAACAGGGGGACACCGTTTCGGTGAAAGTGCTTGGATCTGGTGGAAAAACTTTGCCGGATGAGGAGCCGCGTCTCTATGAGGTCATGTGGGTCGCGCGGAAGGAGCACGGTACTACAGTTGGCGCCCGGTTGTTCCATGGTGAAAAGCTCACCGACATCAAGTCCCTGCCGGAAAACGGCGGTCCCAAGCGCGATGTCAAATGATCAACGACCGCCGTGCCTACAAACGCTTATTTCTGCATTCTCAAGTGGAGATTACCGGTGTCGATGAATCGGGGATCCAGTTCGCGGAACGAGCGCGCGTGGAAGACGTCAGTGATTTGGGCTGCCGTTTCTCAATGCGGGGCGCGGTGCATGAAGGCAGCATCCTCGGCGTTGAGCCTCTGGGCACTGAGGGCGAGAATCTCTCGGATGAGTTTCCCCGGCTGTTCGTAGTCATTTGGGTGAAACGCAAAGGGGATCGATTGGCGGTAGGCGCAAGAAGTCTCCGGGAAGAGGAACTTTCCGATGCCGGCATTCAATCGAATTGTTCCGCTTCAAAGCTTTCCGCAAAGTGAACCGTAAGCAGGCTGATCGCACCGCGCTGTTCCCGATCGGAACCAGCGCGACGCTCTTCAATTTCAACCTTGGCCAGTCGACTCTCTTCATCCAGGCGCAATTTCAATCCCCAGCCGGTGAGTCCCGGGCACTGGAGTGATTCAGGCGACCCTCGTTGTTATTCAGAGTCCGCCTTGCCCAATTCCCTTTCACCGTTGTCGGCCGTGAATCTGGGCAGCGTGACCGTGTTGTCCATTCGAACTCTGATGTTTGTTTGCGCGGGCAAATCCACTTCCTTGCCCTTGCGTTCCACGATGTACACGCCGGCGCCGATCAACCCAAACCCAAAACCGCGCGTCACGTTGCTGAACACGGCGCCGACAAGGCTTCCGCCGCCTGCTCCGATGGCTCCGCCGAGAATGTCCCCCTTGACGTCATGCTTGGCTTCGACCACCTGGCCCTCATCTACTTTGATGTCTCTCCTTTTCTTTCCTTCCCGGTCACCTGATGATGGGCGTTCCAGGCGCAGGATGCTCATCTTTGCCGGGAAAATGCGGCTGTCGACTTCGAGATCGCGAAAGGAAAGACTCATCGCAGCCTGGCCGCGAAAAATCGAGAAATGACGGGAGTGAATGACTCCCCCGACGGTGCCGTGAACGCGGGCTCCGGCAGGCAGAATCACCTGGTTGCCCAGGTTAACCGGCTGAGTCACTTCGGCGACGAAGGGATCACCGCTTTTGGCAACGGCGGTGCTTAAACCGGTGAGCAGTCGCAAGTGCACTTCGGTGCCCTGCAGAAGTTCATGGGATTGCGCACGAGCTGGAATCGCGGCAGCGGCGAACAGCAACACAAAAGCGCCAAACGATACACCTAGAGATAAAACGATGCGTTTCATGGGATCCTCCATCCAATCGCGCCGGCCGCTCGTGCGGCCGTGTGCGAGCAATGCCTCGTGACGTGAGGCCATGCGCTGGCGCTGTGCGCCCGGCGGCGCCCTGCGGGAGCGTGCCGGACCGGATGCGGAGGTAACGTCCGGAAAGATCGTACCCCAGGATACGGTCACCGTCCCTCTGAAAGTATGAGGATGTGTTTGGAAAAGCCAATATTGTCATAGTTTGCTGTGACCACGGTGCAAGGCTTGCTGGGCAGGAAAGCGCGGCAGCGGGATTGTATATGGCGGGTCGGCAGAGTATATTGCCGCCTGATCCGCGGACTAAATCATTCATCACGACTAAGGAGGATTCGAAATGGAATCCAATCCCACGATGAAGTTCTTCACGCGACGCGAGATGTTGCGAGCCGCGGCTGGCTTGACTGGCGGTGCGCTGGCGGCAGGCTTCTTCCCTGCGACACTCGTTCGTGCCGCAACTGCGGCCTTCCCGCAGCAAAATTCAGCGGCCGAGCAGGTCGCGGCCATGCGCGCGCAATTTGGCGGCATGCCGATACAGACAAAGCCGCTCACGGACAGCATCACGCTGCTGTCGGGTCCCGGCGGAAATGTGGTGGTGCTGAATGGCGCGGACGGAAAGTTGATTGGCGATACATTTGTCCAGCCGGCGTGGCCGGGGCTCAAAAGCGCGCTGGATACCATCGGGAAAGCGCCGCTGAAAACCGCCGTCGACACACATTGGCACTTCGATCATTCCGACAACAACGCGAACGTCCGCGCCGCGGGCGCAATCCTGGTTGCGCATGTGAACACCAAGAAACGCATGTCCGAAACGCACACACTCGCCGTGTTGAACCTGACATTCCCGCCCTCCCCGGCGAATGCCCTGCCGCAGCAAACTTTCCAGCAGAGCCATAAGATAACGATGAACGGCGAAACCGTGTCACTCGTGCATGTCCCGCCGGCGCACACGGATTCGGACATCTATCTTCATTTCGAGAAGGCCAACGTGATCCAGACGGGCGACATCTTCTTTAACGGCATGTTTCCCTACATCGATGACGGAACCGGCGGCAGCGTCAGCGGCATGATCGCGGGCGCGACGAAACTTCTGGCCGTGGCCGACAACAATACCAAAATCGTTCCGGGACACGGCCCGCTTGGAAACAAGGCGGACCTCATGAAATTTCGCGACATGCTGACGACAGTGCGCGACCGGCTCCAGAAAATGAAATCCGCCAGCAAGACCATGGACGAAGCGGTCGCCGCAAAACCTCTCGACGATCTCGATCCGGTCTGGGGCAAGGGCTTGTTCAACAGCGACACGTTCATCCAAATCGCCTATCCGGCTCTCTGAGAAGGCTGAAAGACAAACCACATTTCAATAAGCCAGCGGCTAGACAGGCCGCGGAAAAAGAATTTTGTTTTGTAATTCCGAGCGAAGCGAGGAATCTCCCTTCGATTTGACCGGGTGAAAAGAAAGAGAGATTCCTCGCTTCGCTCGGAATGACAAGAAGTGTGGGGCCTTTTTTCCGTAGCCTGTAGAGCCGCTTTGAATTCGCAAGCCTAATGTAAAGGCTGGAGCCGTGACCCACAAACAATTTCGCTTTCCCCATAGCGTCTCAGAGCGGCGCGTATGCAACCAGGGGTGCCAGCCGCAGTCTTTACAAAAAATCACTTTTAGAACTCAAGTGGTTTTCTTTTTTCGCGCGCGTCGCTGTGCTAGACTGCGTTGGCAGCCGCTTCCGAGTGGAGCGACTGCCGATGCGTGGAACTTCGGGCTCCGTGCGACGAAGTCCCGCGAACCCCGCCAGGCCCGGAAGGGAGCAACGGTACCGGGATCGCTTCGTGTGCCGCGGAGTACCCGAAGTTCCTCTCATCTGAAACGCGCCGGGAAGTTTGCGATGAGTATCATCGATTCGGCCGCGCTGCTGTAGCCCGCGTCTTCAGACGCGGGGATTTTTTTGGCGCACGAGAAAACCCTCGCCTCTGAAGAGGCGAGCTACAATATCCAATGACTCTAGTGGTTGGGGTTCAGGTTTCTACGGAATGAGCTACCAGGTCATCGCGCGAAAATGGCGTCCGCAAACGTTTGCAGGCGTGGTTGGGCAGCAGCACGTCACGCGCACGCTCTCCAACGCCATCGAGTCCGGGCGCGTGGCGCATGCCTACATTTTTTCCGGCGCGCGCGGCGTGGGCAAAACAACGACCGCGCGCATTCTCGCCAAGGCTCTCAACTGCGCGAAGGGACCCGCCGCGGAACCTTGCAACGAATGCGATTCCTGCCGCGAGATTGGCCTCGGAAATTCCCTCGACGTGATCGAAATCGACGCGGCCTCGAACCGCGGCATCGACCAGATTCGCGAATTGCGCGAGATGGTGCGCTACGCGCCCGCGGGCGGGCGCTTCAAAGTCGTGATCCTCGACGAAGCGCACATGCTGACCGATGAAGCGTCGAACGCGCTGCTGAAGACGCTCGAGGAGCCTCCCGACAAAGTCATCTTCGTGATGGCGACGACCCAGCCGGAAGATCTGGCCGATACCATCCGTTCGCGTTCGCAGCATTTTCATTTTCGCGCGCTGTCGTTCGCCGAAATTTCCGATGCTCTGGTGGAAATTTGCGCGAAGGAAAGCCTGACCGCGGAGGCGGGCGCCATCGCCGTGATGGCTCGCGCCGCCGAAGGCAGCTTGCGCGACGGGCTATCGCTGCTCGAACAGGCGCGCGCCTATTGCGGCACGAACATCACGGACGCGCAGGTTCGCGAACTGCTCGGCGTCGTTCCCGGAGAAATTCTGGACGAGTTGACCGGGGCGATTGAAGAGCGGTCGGCCGATCGCGTGCTCTCGCTCGTGCATCGCCTGCTCGCCGAGGGGCAAAACCTCCAGCATTTCTGCCGCGAGGCCATCGGCCATTTTCGCAATCTGCTCGTTGCGCGCGTTTGCGGAGCGGATTCCGAATTGATTGCCGCGCCCGCGGACGAGCGGCCAGGGTTGAAGAAAGCGTCGGAATTTTTCAGCGAGGAAGATCTCACTCGCTTTTTCCAGATTCTTTTACACACCGACGAAGATCTTCGCCGCAAGCCGGACGCGCGCCTGCACCTGGAGATGGGCCTGCTGCGCATGGTGAACGCCGCGCGCCTGGCGCCGCTTGAAGAACTTCTCGCCGATCTTGAGGGTGGATCGCCCGCAGCTTCCACGCCGGCGCGATCCTCAAGCGCATCGGTGCAAGCGCCACCCATCGCGCGCGCGAGCGCTCCGGCGGCGTTTGCCGCGGCAACATCGCAAGGCGCGGCAACGGCCACTGCGCCCGCAAGAATTCAGACCGCACCCCCGCCACGCATGGAAAATGCGGCTCCTGGCGCTACCGTGCGTGAAGAGCCTAGTCCTGTTCCGGCGAGAATGGACGCGGCGCCCGCTCCTGCGGCGATG
Organism: Verrucomicrobiia bacterium; assembly: GCA_035604385.1. Taxonomy (GTDB): domain Bacteria; phylum Acidobacteriota; class Terriglobia; order Acidiferrales; family UBA7541; genus Palsa-360. Next base: position 12,610 of record DATNIO010000012.1, read on the forward strand.
CCCGCCGTGATCGCACGGTCCGCAGCCGCGGGCGACGGGCTCGTGGAAGCTCAAGTCGAGTCCATCAAGAACGCGATTCTCACGCAGGAAAAATTTTTGGGCGAACTCGTGGGGCACGCGTCGCGCTGGGAAATGAGCGGCGGCGAAGTGCGATTATTTTTTCCGACCGAGAGCCGCGCGCTCGCGGAGATGTTGCAGGCGCGCGATCCCATGGAACGTTTACGCAACGTTGCCAGCCGCATTCTCGGCCAGACGGTGCGCGTCTGTGTTAAACTGGAGGCCGTGACGGTGGGAGGGACAACTTCCAACGGCACGCGGGAATTGCGCGCCAAGTTCGAGCAAGATCCGATCGTGCGCGCGATGCTGGAACGATTCGGCGGTCAGATTTCCGACGTGAAACGCCGGGGCGAGGAGTAGACCATGGAAGTGAAAGCGCTGCAGCAGATTCTCACGCAGTTTCGACAGATGCAGGAGGGCTTGCAGAAGCAGGTCGAAACCGTGCAGGTGGAAGCCTCGGCCGGCGGCGGCATGGTCACCGTCAAAATGAACGGCCAGAAACAGCTCACCGAGATTCACATCGATCCCGAAGTTTTTTCCGGAAAAGATCAGGAATTGCTGCAGGACCTGGTTCGCGCCGCCGTGAACGAAGCCAGCCGCCGCGTCGATGAAGAGCTCACCAACCAGATGAAAAGCCTGACGGGCGGAATTCCGGGAATGGCCGGACTGAAAATTCCCGGCTTGTTTTAGATCTCCAAGATTATTTTTTAAGCCTGCCATGCATTTAATTTTGTCATTCCGAGCGAAGCGAGGAATCTCTCTGCCAACCGAGACAAGAACCGGAGAGATTCCTCGCTTCGCTCGGAATGACAAAATTGAGAAATTGTTGAATAACAGAATTCGGAAATTATTGAAGGGCGTGCGTACTCCTCCGGCCCGTCACTATCCATCACGGTACAATTCACATGCCTGATTTCGCCGAGCCCGTCGAGCGGCTGATCGATCAACTGAAACACCTGCCCGGCATCGGCGCTAAGACCGCGCAGCGCCTGGCGTTTCACATTCTCCGCGCCGATCCCGAAAGCGCGCTGGCGCTGGCCGACGCCATCCGCGACGCCAAGCTGAACATGCGAATTTGTTCGGTGTGCAACAATATCACCGACGTCGACCCGTGCCTGTACTGCACGAGCTCGACGCGCAGCCGCAAAACCATCTGCGTGGTCGAAGAGCCGCACAACATCATGGCCATCGAAAAAACGCGCCAGTACAGCGGCCTGTATCACGTGCTGGGCGGAGCGCTCGCGCCCCTGCGAGGAATCGGGCCCGATCAATTGCATCTGAAGAGCCTGATCGAACGGCTCAAGGGAGGCGCGGTCGAGGAAATTATTATCGCGACCAACCCGAACGCCGAAGGCGAGGCCACGGCGATGTACCTCTCCAAGCTCCTCAAGCCGCTCGGCGTGCGCGTGACGCGCATCGGCGTCGGGATTCCCGTCGGCGCCGACCTCGAATACGCCGACGAAGTCACGATGATGAAAGCCATGGAAGGCCGGCGAGATTTGTAACGATTCTTCTAATTCTTGCCCCGTTCATTTTCTGAATTTTGGACTATTCGCTCGTTGACGCCGCTGCCAGGGCGGATGGCTAATGCTAAGGGATTTCTATCATGTGCTGACCGATAGTGCGATAATCTCCCGAAATGGTTCGACGTTCCACTGACCCAGATTTGAAAGAGAAAGACGCGAAGTTGCTCGAAACTCTGGAGCAGTGGGGCTGGTTCGTTATCAAGGTCGGAGCTAGTGACTCTGAGCCAGCATTTGCATACTCGATGGGACTCTACGAGACCTTCCATCATCCCGAAATTATTCTCTTTGGGCTCGATCTAGGGACAATGCACCAGTTGATCAATGATGCTGCTAAGCGGATTCAGGAGGGCGAGACATTCGACGAAGGCCATAGATATGATGACCTTCTAGATGGTTACCAGTGCGAGTTTCGCAAGGTGAATCCGAGCCACTATGACGGACTGCTTAACTACGCCATTTGGTACTATAAGAGCTCACCGTTTCCCGCCGTTCAGTTGGTCTGGCCTGATTTCGCAGGGCTTTTCCCGTGGGAGAATGGATTCGACGAGCGTTATAGAAAAGACCAGCCAACACTCGAATGACTTAGCTGCTCGCAACCAGGCTGCTACTAGCTAGTTGAATCCAATGCCTAGTAATCGTGGCTATCGAAACTTGAATCACTACCCGGCTTCCGCGTAACTTTCGTATCGACGCTGGTCGATGATAAAGTAGGCCCGTGCAAAATCAGAATCCAGAACCTGAACAGCAGAAGCGGCTGCGGGCTTCGCGCCGCGCGGTCATCAAGCTGGGCACCGGCATCGTAACAGGCGGCGACGGGCAATTTAACGCCATCCTTCTCGAACCGGTCGCCCGCACGATCGCGCACCTGAAAAAGGAGGGCCGGCAAATCGTGCTGGTGTCTTCGGGGGCCGTGGGCCTCGGACGCGGGCGCCTCGGCCTGCATCGCGACCGGTTGAATGACATGGTGATGCGCCAGGCGTGCGCGGCTGTCGGACAAAGCCTGCTGATGCACGAATACGAAAAACTATTTCAGACGCATGGCGTACAGCTCGCGCAGGTGCTCTTGACCGAGGGAGACTTCGTCGACCGCACGCGGTACTCCAATCTGCGTGAGACGATGGAAGCGCTCCTGAAGCTTGGCGTGCTGCCTATCGTCAACGAAAACGATACTGTTTCGACGGCCGAACTGGACTACCTGAACATTCGCGCGGGCGAGCGCATCTTCAGCGACAACGATCGCCTGGCCGCGCTAGTGATGAGCCACATCGAAGCCGACTTGCTCGTCCTGCTCACCGACGTGGACGGGTTGATGCAACTCGGGCCATCGGGATCGAAAGACGCGGGCGCAAAAGTGATTCTGCTGGTAGAGGAGATCACGCCGGAATTGAAATCGCTCGCGCTCGGCCCTTCCGAGGGAGGGCGCGGCGGCATGTTGACGAAACTCGAAGCGGCGGAAATTGCCATGCAGGCGGGCGGCGTCGCTGTGATTGCGAACGGCACGAAGCCGGATGCGCTCGGGCAAATTTTTGAAGGCGAGCCGGCGGGCACTGTGTTTCTATCGAAGACGCGGATGGCGGGAAAGCGGCGCTGGATCGCGTATGCCGCGGGGGTTCGCGGGCGCGTGATCGTCAACGCGGGAGCGCGCGAGGCGCTTACCGGCGGCAAGGCGAGTTTGCTGGCATCCGGCGTCACGGGCGTTGAAGGCGAGTTTGACGCTGCGGAAGTGGTGAGCATCGTGGACGCGGAGGGCCTCGAATTCGCGCGCGGCATTTCGGATTATTCGCGCGGCGACGCGCAGGGAATGATCGGCAACGGTTCGCACGCGCCCGAGGGCGGCGGACGAACGAGCAAGCGTGCAACTGTGCTCGTAAAGCGCGATAATATTGTTTTGCTGGATCGCAAATGAGCGTCGTGCAAAAACAACTCGAAGCTTCCGACATTCATCAGCTCATCCGGCGCGCGCGCAAGGCCGCGCACGTCCTGGCGACGCTTTCGGGCGAGCGCCGGAACGAGGCGCTGCTCGCCGCGGCGAACGCCATCGAAGCCCGCGCGGAAGAAATACTGGCGGCGAATGAAAAAGACTGCGCTGCCGCGCAGCAGGCCGTCGAGCGCGGCGAGTTGTCCCGCGCGATGTTTGCGCGTTTGCGGACGACGGAGCGAGGAATCGCGGAGATGGCCGCGCGCGTGCGCGACGTCGCGCGCCTTCCCGATCCGCTGCACCGGCGCCTTTCAACGATGGAGCTGGACGACGATCTTATTCTCCATAAAGAGACGTGCCCGCTGGGCGTTGTGGGCGTGGTGTTCGAGTCTCGCCCCGACGTCATTCCCCAAATTTCTTCTCTGGCTCTGAAGTCGGGCAACGCGGTATGCCTCAAGGGCGGCGCGGAAGCTGCGGAGACAAATGCTGTGCTCGTCTCGATCTGGCGCGACGCGCTGACGGCGTTCCCCGACATTCCTGCCGATTCCGTCGTGCTGATTCATACGCGCGAGGATGTGGCGCAGATTCTCACCCTGCACGACGAAATCGATTTGATCGTGCCGCGCGGATCGAACGAATTTGTCCGCTATGTCACTGAGAATAGCCGCATTCCCGTGCTCGGGCACGGCGAGGGCATTTGCCACGTGTACGTGCACAGCGACGCAGATCTTCAGAAGGCGATCGATGTCGCCTACGATTCCAAGGTTCAATACCCTGCCGTCTGCAATGCCATGGAAACTTTGCTGGTCCACGAAGAAATCGCGCCTGTTTTTCTGCCGCTCATGATCGCGGAATTCCGCAAAGCCAATGTCGAGGTGCGCGGCTGCCCTAGGACTATGGAATTAGCGAATGGACAGGAAGTGATTCCGGCGACGGAAGAGGATTGGAAGAAGGAGTATTCCGACCTCATCATTTCCATCAAGGTTGTGGACGGAGTCAACGAAGCGATCGAGCACATCAACCGGTACGGCTCGCGGCATACGGAATCCATCGTGACGGAGAGCCATGATGTGGCGTCCCGTTTCATGGAGTTCGTCGACGCGGCCAATGTTTTTCAAAACGCCTCCACGCGATTCTCCGATGGTTTCCGTTACGGCCTGGGCGCCGAAGTCGGAATCAGCACCGGAAAACTGCACGCACGCGGGCCTGTGGGCCTCGAAGGGCTCACGATTTATAAGTACAAGCTCTTTGGCAAGGGCCAAACCGTGGCGAGCTACAGCAAGGGCCAGCGCACCTTCAAGCATCGGTCAATTGAGAGTTAAGTCGCTCAATCTCCTCGCATCCACTAGCGCCAGCGGAAAAGTCTTAGCGCCAGCGCGAAGCAAATCACCAGCCAGAAGACGATGATGCCGACTTGCGGAGCAATTTGCGCGAGATTCGAGCCTTGCAGCATGTTTGCGCGCAAGGCGTCGATCACCGCGGTCAAGGGAAGCGCTTTGATGAACGGCTGCATCACGTCAGGAAATTTTTGCGAGGAAAAAAACACGCCGGACGCGATCCACATCGGCATCATCACGACATTCATCAGGCCGGAAGCCGCTTCAATCGTCTTTGCTCGCGAGGCCAGCAAGAGTCCCAATGCGCTGAAAGAAAGGGATGACAGGAGACACAGGATCCCGAGATCAAGCAGCGAGCCGCGGACGGGCACGTGGAAAAGCAAAGCACCGAAGCCAACGAGCACTCCTACCTCCACGACCAGCAGCAAGAGTCGCGATAGCAGGAACGAGAGCAGATAGTAGGCCCGGGGCATGGGGCTCGCCACCAGACGCTTTAAAAGTTTTTTGCGCCGCGCATCCACGATCGCGAAACCCATCGACCAGATCGCGCTGCCCATCAGATTCATCCCGAGCAATCCGGGA
>DATNIO010000013.1:0-2377 GCA_035604385.1 Verrucomicrobiia bacterium
TCCCGGATTCTGGAGATCGGAATCATCCCGGTAATTCGCGCTTCCTCGGCTGCGGAAGGCCGATTTGCTGCGGAAGCTGTGGCGCGCGGCGGGATTCCCATCGTCGAGATCACCATGACGGTACCCGGCGCTTTGCAAGTCATTGCCGATCTGGTGCGCGATCTACCCGACGTGCTCGTTGGAGCAGGGACGGTTTTGGATGCCGGCATGGCGCGCCACTGTCTGGAGGCGGGTGCGGCCTTTCTGGTTAGCCCCGGCCTCGATCTGGAAACCGTGGAGTTGGCCACCAAGCGGAAGATCGTGATGATGGCGGGAGCGCTGACTCCGACCGAGGTCATGTCGGCCTGGAAGGCGGGCGCGGATTTCGTGAAGATATTTCCCTGTGCGCAGGTGGGCGGCCCGGCCTACATCAAGGCACTCAAGGGACCGTTTCCTCAAGTTCCCTTGGTTCCCACGGGTGGCGTGAGTGTGGAAACAGCAGCCGACTTCCTGTACGCGGGAGCGGCGGCTCTCGGTGTGGGGGGAGAATTGCTGAAAAAGGACGCACTGCAGGCGCGGCGGGATGAGGTTGTGGTGGATCTGGCCCGAAGATTTGTTCAGGTCGTACAGGAAGCACGCAAGCGGACGTGAGGTTCTCCACTGCGATTTGTCACCCTGACGGAGCAATTGAGCCAGTGAACATTCAAATCCACGAGAGTAAGACCCTGGCCCAGGCAGCGGCTGAGCAGGCGGCAACTGCGATTCGCAGTGCGGTTCGGAATCAGGGCCGGGCGCGCATTATCGCCGCGACGGGAACGTCGCAGCTCGAATTCCTTGACGCGCTGACTGCGAGCCCAGGTATCTCGTGGCCGAGCGTTGAGATGTTTCACCTGGATGAATATGTCGGCCTGCCGGCCTCGCATCCGGCGAGTTTTCGAAAGTACTTGCTGGAACGGCTGATCCGCAAGTCGGGGATCGTCAACTATCACCTGCTCGACGGCGATGCTGATCCGGTCGCAGTCGCTCGCCGCGTGGGCGAGGAATTGAACGCTGCGCCGGTTGACGTCGCGTTTGTCGGCATCGGAGAAAATGGCCATCTTGCGTTCAACGACCCGCCGGCAGATTTCCAGACGGAAACGCCGTTCCTGATCGTGGAACTCGACGAAGCGTGCCGCCGCCAGCAAGTCGGCGAAGGGTGGTTTGCGAATCTCTCGGAAGTCCCAACACGCGCCATTAGCATGTCGATCCGGCAGATTCTGAAAGCTAAGCAAATCATTGCGCCGGTTCCAGAGGCGCGTAAGGCTAGCGCCGTCAAAGCTTGTCTGGAGGGGGAAATCAGCCCCATGGCGCCAGCCTCCGCCTTGCGCATGCATTCGAATGCCACCATTTTTCTGGACACGCACTCGGCATCGTTGTTGAGCCCCGCCTGGTTGGAAGTGAACGTAACAACGCAATCCCGGATTCCAGCCGGAAACTGAGCGCGAAATTGCAGCGTAACATTAACGTTGCGCATCATCCGCGAAAGCTCGTTTGAGTCATGGGAATGGGAAAGTTTCCTCCAGATTCGCCGCCTGCAGCTCATCCCATTGCAAATCTGCGCTGGTGGATCGGCGGACTGTTGTTCGCCTCGACGGTTATCAACTACATCGACCGGCAGACTCTGGCGCTTCTAGCACCCTACCTCAAGCAGGACTATCACTGGACCAATACCGACTACGCGAACATTGTGATCGGCTTCCGAGTCGCGTATTCGATCGGGCAAACGTTGTGCGGCCGCGGGATGGATCAAGTGGGCACGCGACGGGGATTGAGCATATCCGTTGCCTGGTACTCGCTGGTCGCCGTCGCCACATCGATGGCGCGAGGCTTCTACAGCTTCGCCACGTTTCGATTCTTGCTGGGTGCAGGCGAATCCGCCAACTGGCCTGGCGCAACCAAAGCCGTGTCGGAGTGGTTTCCCAAGCGCGAGCGCGGGTTGGCGACCGCGCTGTTCGACAGCGGCTCGTCGATCGGAGGAGCCATTGCCCCATTCGTTGTGTTCGCCGTGTATCGCAACTGGGGATGGCGACCCGCATTTGTGGTTCCCGGCCTGCTCGGCTTCCTGTGGCTGATGGTGTGGCGGCGCTGGTATCGGCGGCCGGAAGAGCATCCGCGAATCGATCCGTCTGAGCTCCGAATGATTCTCCGCGACCGCGAGGACGCGGATGTGAAACAGGACAGGCCGAAGCCCCGCTGGCGAGACTTGTTGAACCTGCCCCAAACGTGGGGCGCGATTTCTGCCAAGAGTCTGACCGATCCGGTGTGGTTTTTTGTGACTGACTGGTTTCCCATCTATCTGGTGGCCAAAGGCATTTCGTTGCAAAGCGGCCTGATCGCGGTCTGGGTGCCGTTTATCGCG
>DATNIO010000014.1:0-3424 GCA_035604385.1 Verrucomicrobiia bacterium
CAAGACGTGGACGCGCTTCGCGATCTCGCCGACGCATTTTATCTGAATGAAAACTACGCACAGGCGCTCGAGACGATGGACCGTCTTGCCAAACTGGAAACTCCGAAGCCCGGATCGTGGTTTGTTCGCGCAATCTGCTACGATAAACTTTCCCGTAAGGCGGAGGCCATCGAGGCGTATCAGATGTTCCTCGATCAAGACGGCGGGCAGCACGACACTCAGGATTTTCAGGCGCGCCACCGCATCCCCGTCCTGCAGAAAGAACTGGGGCAGATCAAGAAAAAGTAAAAGTGGATGAAGACGTTCTTCTTCCTTCCAAGATGAAGGTGGCGGCTAAAATTCGGATCGGCTTGATCGCGGCGCTGTCGCTCTGCGCTCCGCTCGCCGCGCAGGACCGTTTGGCAGAGGAGCTGGCGAAATACCAGCATGAGACCGACCCGGTCCGCAAATCGCGCGCGCTGGCTAAATTGGGAGACGAGCAGGTCGAACTGGCAAAGAGGCAACTGAGAGCTGATGACGAGGTCGCTTCCCTGCACACTCTCGAACAATATCGCGACGAAGTTCATGACATGGTCACGGCGCTGAACGGCATGGGCGTTGACGCGGAGCGGAAACCAGCGGGATTCAAGGAGCTTCAGATCAGCCTTCGAGAAACCATCCGGCGCATTGACGATCTGATTCTTACACTGAATGTGGACAAGCGTCCATTTTTCCGGGTGGTTCGGAACGATTTATTCGCGGATCAGAACGTGCTCATCGACGAACTTTTTCCGCGAAAGCCGGAGCGCAATTCGCCGAAATCAGATCCTTGAGGTGTCCCATGCGATCCATCACCTTACCGGGCGCCGTGTTGCTCTTCGCTGCGATTCTGAGCGCTGTTCCCGCAAGCATGGCTAACGCCGCTCCCCAAAAGAAGGAGTACCTTTCGGAAGCGGAGGCCGACAAGATTCGCGAAGCGGGGGCGACGGGCCCGCGCATCATGCTGTTTGCAACTTTCGCCTCGGACCGCATCAAGAAACTCCAGTATGAGTTCGCGCACCTCGACCCGACGGACCAGAAAAGGACCGATCGCCTGAACAGCCTGATTAACGGCTACACGGGCTGCATCGATGATGCCGCCGACTTAATCGAAATCGGAATCGAAAAACAGCAGGACATCCGCGACGGTGTGAAGGCGATGCAGGCCGGGATCAAGGAATTCCTGCCCTACCTTCAAGGTCTGGCCATCAATGGTCCGGAACACCAAACGTATAAATCGAATCTTGAGGACGCGATCGAAGCCACGCAGGACGCGGCGAAGGATGTGGAGAAGGCTTCCAAGGGAGCGTCCGCGCCGCCGGTGCGGCGCAACCCGTCGTGAAAGGATCTTCAAGTCTGAGGAAAGACCATCGCGAGCCTTCCGCGCTTCCTGGGGGCGACCGCGTTTTTCAACGTATCTTCACGCGACTGGGATGCCAGGGCCGACCGCCGCAATTTCAAGTGGAGTTGTACCCGTACGCCAATCTCTCGCACACGCTGCGATTGCGACAGGATGTGGCCTACGTGCGGCTTTCCGATATTTTGCATCAGGCGCCTGTCCCAGTGATCGAAGCCGCCGCCGCGATTTTGCTCGGGCAAATGTATCGCCGCCGCGTGCCTCGCGAGTTGCGCGATCTCTATCGCCAGTTCGCGCTGGCGCACACGACGAGGCGGCACATCGCGCGCGTTCGCCGCAAGCGCGCAAGGCGCATCCAGGATAATCCGCTCGGCTCGGCGCACGATCTGGATCCCATGTTCGCTTCGCTCAACGTCGAATATTTCGAGGGGCGCCTTCGCCGCCCTCGGCTGGGATGGAGCGTGCGGCCCTGGCGCTCCCAGTTTGGCTGCTACGATCCTTCGCTCGACCAGATCGTGATGAACAAGCGGCTGGACCATGCCGAAGTGCCATCCTACGCGGTGGAATTCATCCTCTATCACGAAATGTTGCACGTGAAGCATCCGTTGCGCGCCGCGGCATGCGGGCTGCAGGCGCACTCACCGGAATTTCGGGCCGAGGAAAAACGGTTTGCGCACTACGCCCGCGCTCGAAAATTCCTCGAGCACGTGCGATAGCCGACTATCTCAAAGTTGCGACATTCGCCAAGGCGTGCGCGGCGTGACAGGTAGCACAGACTTCAGTCTGTGGCCTTCTGCCAGTTCGCTCAGGACGGCCGCGCCAGCCAAGACCCAATGGAACGCCACAGACTGAAGTCTGTGCTACTGGCGTTCCGCTTTTTTGGGAGATTCCTGCGCGGTTTTTTCTTCGAGGTCGGAGATGGTTTTCTTTATTTTGGCGGCGTCTGCTGCGTGGGGGAGGATTTGAAGATATTTATTGTAGGATTCAACGGCCTTGGAGTATTCGTGTTTTTTTTCGTAAGCCTCGCCTAGCAGTTTCCACGGCATTGCCAAACCGGGCTGGTAGTTGGAAGCTTCCACGAAACGGTCGATCGCGGCGTCGTAGGATCCCTTATTGAGATAGAACTTGCCAACATCCAAGCTCCGTTCCGCGTGGAGCGGGTCGAAGACAGGCCCGGAAGGCGCGGCCGGAGTATCGGGTGTCGAATCCTCCGAAGGAGGAGGCGGCGGAACGGTCGGATCAATTGGCTGCCTTGCGGCAGGCGGGGGTACTGCCGGCGGCGCGGCTGTGGTTGCGGCGGGGGGCGCGGCCGGCGTTTCTGCCGGAGGCGGAGGTGGGGGAACTCTCGGATTCACTTGCTGCGCGCACAGGGATCGAGCCCCTGCGAATAAAAAGATCCCGAAAACGATGTAAGCCAGTCGGTTCATGTGGCGCGCAGATTAAGATTCACTTTGCTATCATGGGTGTTGCCCGAGAGCGGATTGCCGCGCCTCTCATTCTACTCCCGCAATGGAACTCGATCAAAAAGCCGCCAGCTTTCCCGCAGAGCCGGGCGTCTATCTGTTCAAGGACGCCCTGGGAAATGTTTTGTATGTAGGGAAATCGAGTTCCCTGCGCAATCGCGTGAAATCGTATTTCCTCGAATCCCGCTGGGTGGATGCCAAGACCGGCTCCCTGGTGCGGGAAATCGCGGATCTTGACTACATTGTCGTGGACAACGAGCGCGAAGCCCTGGCGCTCGAAAACAGTCTGATCAAGCAGTATAAGCCGAAATTCAATGTGCTGCTGCGCGACGACAAGACGTATCCGTACATTCGATACACCGCGTTCGAGAAATTTCCGCGCGTGTACGTGACGCGGCGCCTGATCAAAGACGGCTCGATTTACTTCGGGCCGTTCTTTCCGCACAGCCTTGCGTACCGGATCGTCCACTTCATCCACAAAACGTTCCGCATTCCTTCCTGCACGGTGGACCTGACGCGCGCGCACCCGCGGCCCTGCCTGCAGTATTACATTCGACGCTGCCATGGACCATGCGTTCCCGGCCTC
>DATNIO010000015.1:0-8554 GCA_035604385.1 Verrucomicrobiia bacterium
CAACGGCCACCTCCAGCTTTGGCTGCGCGACTTCGATTCCCCATCCGCGCAGCCTCTACCTGGGACCGAGGATCCATGGGCCCCCTTTTGGTCGCCGGATAGCCGCTTCATTGCTTTTACCACTGGTGGTTCTTCACTCAAGAAGATCCCGGCTGCCGGAGGTCCCGCCGAAACCATCACGGCTTCATCGGCCGACGGTGGGGGAACCTGGAATCGCGATGGGGTCATCCTATTTTCGACCGGTCCCGGGAGTGCGATACTTCGCGTCTCTTCGGCGGGCGGTTCGGCGACTCCTGTCACCTCAATGGACGCATCCCAGCAGGCGATCATTCACGCTTGGCCATACTTTCTGCCGGATGGAAAGCACTTTCTCTACTCAATCATTGCTTCGAATTCGGAAAGTAGTGGGATATACGTGGGATCGCTTGATTCGAAAGACACGAAGCTGATTCTGAAGGCCCACTCTTCCGCGCTGTATGCTCCCCAAGGTTATCTTTTGTTTAACCGTGTGGGGACCTTGTTAGCTCAACCCTTCGACGTGGATCGCCTGGAGCTGAAGGGTGACGCCATCCCCATCGCCGAGGGCATTCAGTTCAATGCCGCGAACGCCAAGGCGGCCGTCACCGTCTCCGCTAACGGCGTGCTGGCCTACCGGTTGGTACCGACAGCCGCACAGAACAAGCTAGTGTGGGTGGACCGAAAAGGAACGGAGCAACCACTGGCCGCTCCGCTCCACGCCTATCGAAACCCACGGCTCTCTCCAGATGGCCAGCGCGTGGCCGTTACGATTGACGAGTTGGGAACCCAGGAGTGGCTTCTGGACACCGGACGGGGCACCTTGACACGGCTCACATTCGAAGGGAGCTACAACGGCGCTTTGGCGTGGACGCCCGACGGAAAGAGAATCGCATTTGGATCGGACAGAGCGGGGCAGCGGAACCTGTTCTGGCAACTGGCAGACGGCAGCGGCGGCACGGAGCGGTTGGCGACGAGCGACCGATCGCAAGTCGCAAGTTCCTGGTCTCCCGACGGACAGACGCTGGCCTTCGAGCAAATCAACCCCGGTACTGGTTACGATCTAATGGTTTACCGGCTCGGGGACCGAAAAGTGGAGACGTTCCTGCAAACACGGTTCAACGAAATCGCCCCCAAGTTTTCGCCCGACGGCCGGTGGCTGGCTTATGTCTCGGATGAGTCGGGACGCAACGAGGTTTACGTCCAGCCTTATCCGGGGCCCGGGGGCAAGTGGCAAATTTCGACGGAAGGCGGCACGGAACCCGTTTGGGCGCGCAACGGAGAACTCTTCTACCGGAACGGAGACAAGATGATGGCCGTGGCGACGACCACCAAGGCAAACTTTTCCGCAGATACGCCGAAGGTGCTCTTCGAGGGGCATTACGCCACATATAACACGATGCCCGCCTATGACGTCACGCCCGACGGCCAAAGATTCCTGTTGGCGAAGACCGCGGAGCAGGGCCCGCAGGAAATCAGTGTCGTGCTGAACTGGACGGAAGAGTTCAAAAAGAAAGCTCCGGCGGCGAAGTGAAGTAATGATGTGGCTCGCCGCGTGACACTTCCCTGAACGCACGAGCTCGTTTTAAATTTTGCACTTCGCCGTGGTAAACTTGTTTCCCTTTCCTATTCTTGGAAAATCAAACTTAGATTAAGCGAAGGAGATTCTGGTGAACTATTATGGCGGCAAGGAATTAGCTGAAAGTTTTCGCACCGTCCGCAAGAACACGCTGGCGATTGCGCAGGACATTCCCGAGGATAAGTATGATTTTCGGCCCATGCCGGAGACGCGCAGCGTTGGCGAGCTATTGGCGCACATCGCGCTGAGTAACGGCTTTCAGAAGGCGATCCATGCCGATCAACGCTTGACGACCCTGGCGGGATTCGATTTTCCCGCGTTGATGAAAAAGTTGTCCGCGGAAGAAAAAGCCCCGCGCACGAAGGCCCAGTTGATCGAACTCCTCACCACGGAAGGCGAGGCGTGGGCCAAGTGGATGGATGGGCTCGACGACAATTTCCTGGGCGAGGTCATTACCATGCCGCCGGGAGGAACGCCGCCCGCCCGCACCCGCTTCGACATGATTCTCTCCGTCAAAGAACATGAAATGCACCACCGCGCCCAGTTGATGCTGATCGAGCGCATGCTGGGGATCGTGCCTCACCTCACGCGCCGGATGCAGGAACGATTTGCAGCAAACGCCGCGAGAAAATAACAAGGGCATGTAGCACAGCCACTCTTGGCTGTGCGCCTTTGTTAAGTGCTGCAAAAACCTCACAGCCAAGAGTGGCTGTGCTACGAAAAGCGGTCCCTTGCTGAATTTTTCCGCAGTCTGTTCAGCCTGTCGCAGTCGACCTGACCGGGGATGCAAAAGAAACAAAAGGGCTCGTCCGCCTCCGCGGGCGAGCCCGCGGTGTTTCCGTTCGGCACGCTTTCCAATTTTTCCATCTTTTTTTCTGCCGCGCTCTAAAGTTAACTTCCCCTTTGTCGAAGGTAACTGCGTGAGGTGATGCGCATGAGCAATCCCGTTCAACCGGTTCAGCCAGTCAACGCAGTGACGCAAACGCAGCCGGCAGCTGCACCAGCACCACCCAAGACTCAGCAAACTACAACCCAAACTGGAACCCCGCAAGACAAAGTCACGATCAGCCCGCAAGCGCAGCAGGCGCTAGCGAATAACGCGAAGCCGGCTGCCGGAGGCGACGTAGACCACGACGGCGACAAACACTAGTCCATTAAATCTTTTTGTTTCTGTATCTTGGCGGACGCTAAAGGTATTTCCTCGCCTGCCGATGTATAGAGCGATGAGGTAATCGGACTATGACCAGCTCCATTCACTCTGTCCAGGAAGCCCATTCGCAGTCGCAGACCGAGCAAACCGTTCAGCCGCCCAAGACCCTGCAAACGGAAGCCGCGACGCAAGACACAGTCACGATCAGCCAGGAAGCCAGGCAGGCGCTTACGCACAGCACCACGCAGGCCGGTGGCGGCGGCGCGAACGAGCGCGGCGGTAACCACTAATTCGCAATTACAGAAATATTTTAGGGAGGCCGCGCTGAATTTTTAGTGGCGCAGGCTTCCAGCCTGTGGGGGTTCGTGCTTGCAAGGACCAAAACCCACAGGCTGGAAGCCTGCGCCACCAAAAACCTACCCACGACAGCTTCCTGCAGATTCAGAATTTTGTGTTCAGAAATAACACGGGCTAGCTGGTTTTCCCTGCATACTGCAATTTCACGCGCGCGCTTTTTTCGGCCACCGATTTGGCGAGTTCTTCCTTGTACGTGGTGAGCCGCTTGGCGATTTCGGGATCGGACGTGGCCAGAATTTCCGCCGCGAAAATCGCCGCGTTGATGGCGCCGGGCTTGTCGATAGCCATCGCAGCCACGGGCACGCCCGCGGGCATTTGAACGCTCGAGAGCAGGGAGTCGATGCCTGAGAGCACCGTGGTTGCCATCGGCACCGCGACGACGGGCAGCGTTGTGACCGCCGCGACCACGCCCGCCAGATGCGCAGCGCCTCCCGCCGCCACGATCACCACTTTCAGCCCGCGCGAAACCGCCGTCGAGGCGTATTCGTGCGTGCGCGCCGGAGAGCGGTGCGCCGAAGTCACTTCAATTTCGTATGGCACTTCGAATTTTTCCAGCATTTTCGCCGTTTCGCTCATCACCGGCAAATCCGTGTCCGACCCCATGACGATTCCGACGAGCGGCTTGCGGCTGTTCTTCGATTCACTGGCCATGAATGCTCCCTGCCTCCCTGGTTGGTAGGATGATCCTTATCAAATCAAAGCGCGCCGGATAAAGAATCATCGCTGCCACGATGCGGCGCGCGCGACTTCTCTTCCAATTCAACGCGGTCGCCCCGGCGGATGCGGCCGGGCTCGACGACCCGGCACAACAGGCCGCGCCGCCCGCGAATCGCTTCCTGAAGACCCTGGCGGATTTCGTCCATCAAGTGGCATGGCGTGCACGGCTTCGTGACTTCGAGCAGAACTTCGCCGGCGCGCAGCCGCTGCCCGAGGGACAATGTCCCGAGCGAAATACCGTGAGTCGTGATGTTTTCCCTGGCGCGCCCGGGCGCGATGCCGAATTCCTCGAGCGTCTCCTGATCCATCACCAGAACCTGACGACTGCTTCCGCTCCGTCCGTGAAGGCAATCCTTGAAACCCTTATTTTCAATGGCAATTACTTCCTCGAATTCGCGCATGGGCTCGCCGTGCGCCAGGCATTGAAACAAGTGCAGCACCTCAGCCATGTGGCGCCTCCGCTGCGGCGCGCGTTTTGAGGTCCCCTTTGGCGCCGATATCGGTGCGGCACTGCGCGCCGTCAAAATGAATTTTACCCGCGGCTTCGTAGGCTTTGTGAATCGCTTGCGGGAGAGAATCGGCCGCGGCCGTTACGCCGAGCACGCGCCCGCCGCTGGTCACGGTGGAATCGCCTTCGCGCTTCGTTCCCGCGTGAAACACGGCGACGTCCGGCAGCGCTGCCGCTTCCGCCAATCCGGTGATCTCTTTCCCCTTCTCGAAGGAACCCGGGTATCCGCCCGCGGCCATGACCACACAGACGCTCGCGCCGGGTTTCCATGCGGGCTTGATCCTGTCCAGCTTCCGCGAAGCCACCGCGTCAAATGCCACCGCGAGATCGAAGTCCATCCTCATCATGATGGGCTGCGTTTCCGGATCGCCCAGCCTGCAATTATATTCGAGAACCATGGGTCCGCTCGCGGTAAGCATCAGGCCGAAATACAAAAAGCCTGTGTAGGGAATTCCCTCCTCGGAAAGTCCCGCAATGGTGGGGCACACGATGTCCTTGATGATGACCGATTCGTATCTCGGCGAAATCATTCCGTCCATGGTGTACGCGCCCATCCCGCCGGTATTGGGACCGCGGTCGCCATCGAAGACACGCTTGTGGTCGCGCGTCGGCGCCATCGGCAGGAAGGATTTCCCGTCCGTCAGGACGATGAACGAAAGTTCGTCACCCTTGAGCGCGTGCTCGAACAGAATGCGCGAACCGCCGGCGCCGAGTTCGTGGTTCTGCATGAGCCGGCGAATGAACGACTCCGCCTCCGCGCGCGTCTCCGCCACGAGCACACCTTTCCCCGCGCACAGCCCGTTCGCCTTGATCACCACCGGCCAATCCACCGCGTCGAGCGCGCGAATCGCTTCTAGCGGGGATTCAAACTCGCCATAGAGCGTCGGCGTGGGGATGCCGTACCGGTCCATGAATTCCTTCGCGTAAATCTTGCTTCCTTCCAGGCGCGCGTCCCGCTGCGAAGGACCCACGAGGCGCATGCCGCGGCATTCGAATTTGTTTCGTATCCCCGCGACCAGCGGCGCTTCCGGTCCCACCACGGTGAGGTCCGGCTTGAGGCGTTCGGCGAGGGACACCAGCGCGCCGACGTCGGCGGCGTTCACGGGCACACATTCGGCGTCATACTCAATCCCGCCGTTGCCCGGCGCGCACCAGATTTTCTCGACTTCCGGCGATTGACGCAGCCGCCACACCATCGCGTGCTCGCGTCCCCCGCTTCCGACAACCAGGATTTTCACAGTAGGCTCACGATAGTCGGAGCCCCCGCCACTGTCAACCCTGATGCGAATGGCTTAGTCCCGAGAGGACTGTCTCCCATAACTACTCGGATTGCAGAACCAATACGGCCTCGTCGCTTTCTTGAAAACTCAGTGGCGCATTCGAGAGCGTGGGAAAGTGTTCGACATGATGCGAGTCATGATAAGGAAGTTTTCGCGCCCGACGCTTGTGCGCTCGCGAGGCGCCCGCCGGACTCGGAGGCGAACGATGAGGATTCTGATCTCGGGGGTGGGCATCCCGGGCTCGGAAGATACCTTGTACCGTTCCGAGAATGGCTTCCAATTGGCCGACTATGCACTTCTAGAAGCTTACTTCGGGCCTGCTCCAACAACGATTGGAGTAGCTCACTTCACCGTCGCTACGGCCTCAATCTCGATCATATACCCCTCCTGGACCAGCGCCGTCACGCCGACCAGGGTGCCGGCCGGCGGGTGCTCTGCTGAAAAATACTTGCTGCGGACTTCACGGATGACGGGAACCTGCTCCGGCTTCAGATTCACGACATAATAGTTGGCCTTGACAACGTCTTTCATTGTCGCTCCCGCCGCTACCAGAGCAGTGTTCAGATTGTCCATCACCTGTGTGACCTGCGCGCGGAAATCACCCTTACCCACGACTTCGCCCTTGGCATTCAAGGGCACCTGCCCGGACACGTAGACGAGTTTTCCCGTTTGGGCGACAACCACTTGCGTGTACCCCATCGGCTTGCTCAGCCCCTGTGGATTTAGAAATTGGATCTTCGTGGTGTCTTTCGGTGTGCGTTCAGCCTGCGCGGCCGCGAGCTGCGCCATCAGGGCAATGATCCCTGCCAGCAGCATGGAACAGAATACCGAATTCTGCTTGATCATGTTCTGCCTCCTGGTGCGGAGAGATTCTAGGTGGAATGGCCTTTTGCCTTCCATTGCGGAAGCCAGTATACAGTCATCCCGGTCGCTCGCATGTGCACGCGGTTGAGTAGCGCGGCACGCTGGCGCGGGTTTCGAGTAGCTTAATCTTTCAAGGCTGATAGGTCCCGAGAATCGGCGCACTTGGAAGTCATGTCGCAGTTCTTGAGGCCGGAGCAGTTGGAAACTCGCGTAGCGGGCTTATCAAGAAACGGGATTTTTCTTTGGGAGCATTGCGATTTACTCAACTTCGCCGCGCTTGCGCCACCATTTCAATCAGAACATTTCTCGCTTCCGCCGCACTGCCCACTTGACGGGAGAATGCAATGCGTGCGCCGCGCATTCCATCTGAAGTTTTCAGCCGCACGTGAAAGCCGAGCCGGTCGATTGAGGTCATTGCCGCTTCCTGAGACTCAATGCCAGCAAAGGCCCTCGCAAGCAGCGCGAGAGAATCCCCATGATCGGTATTCATGTGCTCGATGATGGCTGCTGCACTGTCAGCCAGCGGGTCCGGTTGCCCATCGTAATATTCGGAAGCTGAGACCCAGCCCATCACGCCGAAGCCGCCCACATAATAGACGTCCATTACGTCCATGCGGTAAAAGGAAAAGTCTTCAAAGTCCACCCAGTGCTTGCTGTTGGGATAGCGCGCCAGGTAGAGCTTCCGTGCTTCGGCCACTTCCAGCTCGGGTATCGGCAGAACATTTCCCAACAACGTGACCCTGGACGCTCCCAAGGGATCGCCGCTGGCGTCGGGCTGAGTCACTAACAGGCTGGCGCGCGGGTCCGCTTGCAGATTTTGAGTGTGCATAGCCATCGTGCTGATGAGGAAAACAGGACGCCCCTTTTCGTCCAGGCCATAGGGCATCACGGATCCAAAAGGAAAGCCCGGTTGTTTGCGTGAAAGCGTCGAAAGAGCGCCGATTCGACCCAGGTACAACAAGGTGCGCGCCCTCTCGGCAAAAGTAGGCTCGGCGACCGCCGGCTGGTTACTCGCCGTGCCCGAACCCGCGTGCTTGCCCATCGGTAGCGAAGACATCTCAGTTTCCACCGTGATCGTCGGGACGATCTCGAAATCAGAGTTAAGTTTCGCCAATGAATTCGGCGGACGTCCCGTGCTCCAACTGGAATTGCCGTCCGTTGGTCACTTTGGCAATTATGCCCGAGCGCCCGCAGATCGGGAAGCGATCCGCAAACACACCAAAACCAGAAACGCGTCTCATGATTCGGCACCAATCCGTCCCCACTGCCCTGGTCGTCAGTTTTCTGCTCGCTGCCTGAATCAAAAACATAAATCTTGACAAAATATCATATTAGATATATTCCAAATACTTCATGGATGCCCAGGCGATTAAACGGTCCTTGGAGGGCGGCGGGTTGCGTTGCACGCCGCAGCGCTACGCGGTGATGGCATTCTTGACCGAATGCAACGGGCATCCCACCGCAGCGGAAATCTTCGAAGCCGTGAATCGAGTGGATCCGCGCTCTTCCAGGGCTACGACTTATAACAATTTGCGGGACTTGGTGCAGGCGGGTTTGGTGCGTGAAGTGGCCGTCGAGGGCCGCGCCGCGCGATTTGATGCGAAAGGCATACGACATCACCACTTCATCTGCGACCGCTGCGGCAATGTGGAGGACCTGGAGTGGTACGACGTGCCTAGGCCTGCTTCGCGTACTCTCGGTAAGCGGATTCTTCGCGAATGCGAGCTCATTTTCCGCGGGCTCTGCACCAAGTGCGCTCCGCGGCACGCTTCCCATTAAGCGTCGTAGGTGTGTGGACACGGAATGAATGGCGCCCGATCGCACGCGCGGCTGGCGGCGATGGCGCGAATAGGAAGCCAAGATGGGTTCGCAGATCGTCACGGTTCTTTTGATCAAATTTCTTGCTACTCGGAAGGAAGGAGCAAACCATGTCAACCGAAACTAAGTGCCCGGTCATGCACGGGACCACGAATGTTGGAATGAGGTCGAACAGCGACTGGTGGCCGAACCAGCTGAACCTCAGGATTCTCCGCCAGAACTCGCCCCAGTCCGATCCGATGGGCGAGGCCTTCAACTACGCCGAA
>DATNIO010000016.1:0-33131 GCA_035604385.1 Verrucomicrobiia bacterium
TTGGCGGCCCATCCAGACGTCGATAAAGTCGCCTTCACAGGTTCCACGGAAGTTGGCAAGCTTATCCTCCAGGCCGCTGCCGGCAATCTGAAAAAAGTTTCCCTGGAACTGGGCGGCAAATCGCCCAACATCGTGCTGGAAGATGCCGAAGTCGATTCCGCCATCCCCGGAGCCGCCGCCGCCATTTTCTTCAACCATGGCCAGTGCTGCTGCGCGGGCTCGCGACTCTTCGTCGAAAAGGATATTTTCGACAAAGTCGTGGACGGCGTCGCAAAACTTGCCAACAACATTCACGTCGGTCCCGGAATGGATCCCTCGAGCGACATGGGGCCGCTCGTTTCCGAAGAACAACTGAATCGAGTTTGCGGCTATCTCGAATCGGGCTTCTCGGAAGGCGCAAAGGCGGTCACCGGCGGTTCGCGATCCGGAGACAAAGGCTACTTCGTAAAACCCACGGTCCTGGTGAACACCAACGAAAAAATGAAAGTGGTGCGCGAAGAAATTTTCGGGCCGGTGGTAACGGTGATTCCCTTCCGCAACGTCGAGGAAATCGCCGCGAAAGCAAACAACTCGACCTACGGCCTGGCGGCCGGAATCTGGACTCGCGACATCAAGAAAGCCCACAGGCTCGCGAGCCTGCTCCGCGCCGGAACCGTTTGGATCAATTGCTACAACGTGTTCGACGCCGCGCTCCCCTTCGGCGGATACAAGGAGTCCGGATGGGGCCGCGAGATGGGCCACGAAGTCCTCGAGGCGTACACCGAGGTCAAGGCTGTTTGCACCCCGATTTCGTAAAGGGGCGGCAAGCAGCAAATGAATTGAAAACAGAGAAAAGGCCGAAGAATTTCTTCGGCCTTTTTCTTTGCACGCGAGATTCCTTTATCGACGCCCCGCATTTTTCGGCAGGTGCGTGCATCAGGAAAGACGTAGTGGAGGTGGCAGATATGAGTCCGCACCAGCTACAGGGCAAGCGCGAAATGCCTATCGCGGAAGTCGTCCGCTTGATGGATCTTGTGAACTATCAAGAAGGATCCGTCGTCAGCCGCACGGTGGTCAACCGGGCGACGGGAACGGTCACGCTTTTCGCGTTCGATGAAGGCCAGGGGTTGATCGAGCATGCGGCTCCGTTCGACGCAATCGCGCATGTGCTGGAGGGCGAATCGGAAATTACAGTTTCTGGCAAGCCATTGCGGAAGACGGCAGGCGACGCGGTTCTCTTGCCCGCAAATCAACCTCATTCTTTGAAGGCACTCGGTAAATTCAAGATGCTGCTGACGATGATCCGCTCCTGAGCGACGCGGAGCAGCAGTGATTTGTGTGAGCCCGCCTAATGCGCCAGCGCGCGTACCCAGATGCGGCTCGTTGCAGGCTTGCCGAGATGGATCGTGCGGTTGCCGACCGCGAGCGTCATCGTTTCGTCGTACTCGCGCTTCTTGATACGGGCGCGCGCGCCGGGATGGAGTGTGAGTCCCGAGAGGAACTTCAGGAATTCCGGATCTTTCTCGTAAACGCAGAGAACTTCGACCGACTTCCCCGTCGCAATATCGGATAGAGGGACTGCTCCGTGCTTGCGCCGCAATTTAGCTAGGCCGCCCTGCAGCGGCACGCCGTGCGGGCAAAAACCTTCCGCGCCAAAACGCGCGAGCAGCAATTTTTCGACTTCGGGTGAAATGCCGTGTTCGAGGCGCTCGGCTTCGTCGTGGGCGCGCGTCCAGTCGAGGCCGATGACTTCGGTGAGCAGCTTTTCCGCGAGCTGGTGGCGCATGGCCAGGTGGTCGGCTAGGCCGCTCCCTTTTCGCGTCAGGGAGATGCGGCCGTCGCGGCGCACCACAAGCAGGCCGTCGCGCGTCATGCGCTTGAGCGCGGCGGTTACGGCCGGCGGCGTGACTCCCAGCTCTTCGGCCAGGCGCGCGCTGATCGGCTCGTGCTCTTCCTGGACCATCTCCCAGATGGCCTTCAGATAGTCTTCGCGCGACACGCTGGTTTTTTCGCGCGGCATGAGTCTCCTGTAGGACAGCCACTCTTGGCTGTCCTCTTTTTGTTGCCCATGTGTTGCCAAAATATTGCCAGGGACAGCCAAGAGTGGCTGTCCTACTTTCCAGCTTGGCTACGCTGTGTCCGGCGAGTCTTCGCTATCGCGCAGCCGCCGCGCCAGTTCTTCGACGCGCGCCTCAATCTGATCGCGAATCTCGCGATAAACCGCGAGATCGAATCCGTACGGATCTCCCACGTCCCAATCTTCGACCTGCGGCACGAGTTCCGTAAAAATCGAGGCGCTCGAGCGTCCGGTCATGTTGATCACGATATCCGCTGCGGACATATCTTCCGAACGCAGCGGCTTGGAACTTTGGCCGGCGGCGGAAATGCCGCGTTCGTGAAGCACGGTAAGCGTGGTACTGGGAATCTCCCCAAACGGCACGAGCCCTGCGCTCGACGGCTCAATCACGTCCGATGCGTTGTGCCTCGCAATGGCCTCCGCCATCTGGCTGCGGCATGCGTTGCCAATACATAAGAACAAAACTTTGGTGCGCGGGACCATCAATGTCTTTCCGAGTTGGGATTCCAACGAGACAGAATGACACGGATTTCAGCGGGGCTCAAGAAGGCCTTCGCGAGATCGAGTGGCACAGGCTTCAGCCTGTAGATTTTAGTCCTTGCAAGTACGAACCCCCACAGGCTGAAGCCTGTGCCACCTAGAGGCCCTAACCAGAACCTGCGATTTTCAGGAGAGAATCATTATTGTCCGACCTCGCGCCGCCTTGCCTCGCCATGCGCAGAAAATATTCGTGTACCGTGGTGTCGCTCGTGAGTTCAGGATGAAATGTCGCAATTAGAATGTGGCCCTGGCGGATCAGGACGGGCTGGCCCTCGGACTTGGCAAGCACCTCCACCTCTGGCCCAATGCGTTCGATGATCGGAGCGCGAATGAAAACCATCTCGATGGGCTCGGGTGAGATTTCCGTGGCGCCGTGGCGCACCTCGCTCGCGAGCTGGCGTCCATAGGCGTTGCGAATGACGGTAACATCGGCGAGGCCCAGAGACTCCTGCGCGGGGTTGTGAACTTCGCGCGCCAGCAGGATGGCTCCGGCGCAAGTGCCAAAGATCGCGGCGCCCCGCGCTGAGTGCGCCAGCAAACTCTGATCAAGGCCTTCCTCCACCAGGAACTTCCATTGCGTCGTGCTTTCGCCGCCCGGCAAAATGACTGCGTCCACGCCCTCGAGATCGCGCGTCGTGCGCACAAATACGTAATCGGCGCCCATGCGCGCGAGCGTCGCCGCATGCGCTTCAAAGTCACCTTGAACGGCTAGGATTCCAACCTTCATTCGCTATCTGCTCCCGCGTTCCCGTGCAAATTAATTTGTCATTCCGAGGCACGCTGCGTGCCGAGGAATCTCTCTTTTTCTAGGTCTAAACCAAAAAGAGATTCCTCGCTCCGCTCGGAATGACAAAAAGAAATATTCTCCGGAAGGACGAACTCTCGACTGCTACCAACCTCGCGTTTGCAGCAAATCTTTCTCGTCGATTTGACGGATGTCCAGGCCCCGCATGGCCTCGCCCAGTTCCTCCGAGGCTTCGAGGACTGCCTTAGGATCCTGGAAATGGGTTGTGGCTTTCACGATGGCCTTCGCTCGTTTTTCCGGATCGGCGGACTTGAAAATTCCCGATCCGACGAAAACGGCTTCGGCGCCCAAGTGGCGCACAAGCGCGGCGTCGGCGGGAGTCGCGATTCCGCCCGCCGAAAAATTCGGCACCGGCAGTTTTCCGGTGCTCGCAACTTCGCGCACGAGGTCCAGCGGCGTGCCGAGTTCTTTTGCGACGCGCATGAATTCGTCGCCCCGCAGCGTCGTGAGGCGGCGCATCTCCGAAGTGATCGTGCGCATGTGGCGAACGGCTTCGACGATGTTGCCCGAGCCGGCTTCGCCCTTGGTGCGTATCATCGCCGCGCCTTCGGCAATCCGCCGCAACGCCTCTCCCAGGTTCCGCGCGCCGCAAACAAAGGGCACCTTGAACTCGTGCTTCCAGACGTGATTTTCCTCGTCGGCGGGAGTCAGGACTTCGCTCTCGTCGATGAAGTCCACCTCGAGAGCCTCAAGCACCGATGCTTCCGCGAAGTGGCCGATGCGACATTTTGCCATCACGGGAATGCTCACCGTATTCATGATCTCGCGGATTATTTTCGGCGAGGCCATGCGCGCGACGCCGCCTTCCTTGCGGATGTCGGACGGAACGCGCTCGAGCGCCATCACGGCGCAGGCTCCGGCGTCCTCGGCAATGCGCGCCTGCTCGGCGTTGGTGACGTCCATGATGACGCCGCCCTTGAGCATCTCCGCAAGGCCCACCTTCACGCGCCACTGATCGGTTCCGTAGTTTCCGTTGCTTCCCATTGTCGCTGTCATTCTTTTTTCTCCTCGCTCGATTTTCCGGCGCCCTGAACGCCCCAATCTCGACAAATCACCAGTCACTATTCACCGGGACTTATATTTCTCGCGGTCGATGATGACGAACCGCCCCTCGCCTCGCGCGAGCAAATCTCCCGCCTCGTTCCGAATCTCTCCTGCATGATACAACTGACGGCCGTCGCGGCGCGTTTCAAATCCCTCCACCACGATTTCCGAGTTTACGCGGATGGGGCGCTTGTACTCCACTCGAAGGTCCGCCGTGACGGCATGCTCGGAGTGAAACCGGGCTGCTTTGCCCATGGCTTCGTCCAGAAGCAACGCAATGATCCCGCCGTGAAGGAAGCCCGAGCCGCCCTGGTATTCTTCTCCCAGACGGAAGCGTCCCACGATGCGCTGGCGCGCGTCATCCTGTTCGAAAGAGAGTTGCATTCCGCGCGGGTTCGCGCCGCCGCAGCCGAAGCATGGGTTCTCGGGTTTTGGATCGAGCTTCATCGCCCTCTCGTAGCGCCCGCCTTCAGGCGGGCACTTTGGAATCAAGCACATGCCCGCCTGAAGGCGGGCGCTACACCAGCGCGACTCGCGGGACCTCCGCGCGGCGGGCTCCACGCTGGCGCTTGCGCATTTCGACGCGCAACACATCGGCGAGCGTCGCGATTCCTCGCGCGATCTCACGCTCGGCTACTCCCGCAAAGCCGAGGCGCAGCGTGTTTGGCTGCGGATTCTGGAAATAAAAATATCGCCCTGGGGCAAACACCACGCCGCGTTCGCGCGTGTGGATCAATAATTCGTTCGAATCGAATCCCGGAGGCAGCTCGACCCAAACGCACATGCCGCCCTCAGGGCGCGTCCATTTCGTTCCGGAAGGCATGTAGCGGCCTAGCGCCTGTTCGAGCGCAGCCAGGCGCCCGCTATAGGCCTTGCGGGTACGTTCCAGGTGACGACCGAGAAGTCCGCGATGCACGTATTCGGCCAGGATGGCCTGCGCGAGATGACCGGTGTGCAAATCGGTGGACTGCTTCACCAGGCGCAGCCGATCGATGACATTCGAAGGGGCGACGATCCAGCCCACGCGCATTCCCGGAAACGCAATTTTCGAAAAGCTGTCAACCTGAATGACGATGTTCGAACGGTCGAGTTGCTTCAGCGACGGAACGCGCTCCCCGCGGGCGCTCAGGCGCGCGTAAATGTGGTCTTCGATGACCGGCACTTGAAACCGCGCGGCGATCTCGAGCAAACGGCGGCGTTCGGCAACCGGCAGCGTCGTCCCGGTCGGATTGTGAAAGTCCGGGGTGAGGACCATCATCTTCACGCGATTCTGCATGAGCACCGCTTCGATCGCGGAGACGTCCACGCCCGGAGTCATGCCGGGTCCGGAATCCGTTTTCACGGGGACTCCCAGAATTCGGGCGCGCGCTCCGGTAAAAACGGCCAGCGCGCCGGGATACGCCGGATTCTCGAGCAAAACCGTGTCGCCCGGGCGCAGGAACGCTTTGCAGACCAGATCGAGCGCCTGCTGGCAGCCATCGGTGATCAGCAAATTTTCGTCGCCCGCTTCGTATCCCTCCGCTCGCAGCATGGCGACGAGCGCCTGCTTGAGCGGCGGGTATCCGTCCGACGGGCCGAACTGAAGAATTTCGGTGCCTTCGCGCCGCCACACCGCGTTCGAGCACTTTCTCAATTCCTCGATGGGAAAAAATTCCGCCGCAGGCCGCGCCATCACGAAAGAAATGGAGCCGCGAGGAGCGGCCTGGGTCAGGCGGCTCAGGATTTCCTCGCCGCGCTCGTCAGCGAAGAGCGATTCCCAACGGAGGCCTTCGCCGACCGAAGCCGGATGCGGGACGGCTGAAATTTTCCTGGCCACGTTTTCGCCGCGAATGAAAGTGCCGCGCCCTACGTGGCCGCTGATGAGCCCTTCGGATTCGAGTTCGGCGTACGCGTTCGCGACCGTGGTGCGGTGAACGCCTAGCTGCGTCGCGAGTTCGCGGCTTGCGGGAATGCGCTCCCCCGGACGCAAATCGCCTCCATGAACCAACGCGCGGATCTGATCGCGCAACTGGATGTAGAGCGGGACGTGGCTTTCGGGTTGGAGATGGAGAGGAATCATTGGCTGATCCAATCAGGCCAATCTATAGTATCTTTTTCGGGTGTAAAGAGCCAATTTGTCTTTTCTATTTTTTGTCGCACGGGCTTCAGCCTGTGGGGTTTGACTTTTTGCGGGCGCTAAGAGAACCAACAGGCTGAAGCCTGTTCTACTTAAACCGGATGCGGGGTAAACTGCATCTCCCATTTATTGTTTTCTTGCAGTCGATCCGGCGCGAAAAGAGAAGGAGCACACAGAATGGCTGACCAGAAACCGCTGGAAGGAAAAATCGCGATCGTAACCGGGGCGAGCCGGGGGATTGGGCGCGCGATCGCGCTGCGGCTTGCGCAGGATGGCGCTACGCTCGTCCTAGCCGCGAGGACCGACGCCGACCTGGCCAAGGTTGCGTCGGAGATTAAATCCAACGGCGGCAAAGCGACCACCGTCGCGGGGGACCTGCGCGAACCCAGTGTTCCTGCTGCGCTGGTGGGTGCTGCACTTAAAGCTCACGGAGCCATCGACATCGTGGTGAATAATGCGGGCGCCACAAAGCGCGGCGATTTTTTTGAATTGACGGACGCGGATTGGGCGGACGGATTTGCGCTGAAATTCATGGGCGCAGTGCGCCTCACGCGCGCGGCGTGGCCTCACCTCAAGGCGCGACGCGGCTCTGTGTTGAATATCATCGGCGCGGGCGGACGCACGCCCAGCGCGGAATTCACCATTGGCGGCTCGGTGAACGGCGCCTGCCTCTCGTTCACGAAGGCGGTCGCGGACATCGGCATTCAGGACGGCGTCCAAGTGAACGCGATCAATCCCGGGCGTATCAGGACCGACCGGCTGAAGCAGCTGCTCGTGGACGAGGCCGCGCAACACGGCGGCGATATGACCGCTACCCTGGAAGCGATCGTTCGCAAATCAAATATCGTCCGGCTGGGCGAACCCGAGGATGTAGCGAATCTCGCGGCGTTCATGGTGTCGCCGCAGTCGCGCTACATGCAGGGCGCGCTGATCGATCTCGACGGCGGGCAGACGAAGACCATCTAGCGGCTCAACAGCTTGCGGAACAATCGAGTAGCACAGCCACTCTTGGCTGTGCGATTTTGTGAGTCGCATGGGCAGCTACCCATCAAACCACAATCGCAAAATCCGCACAGCCAAGAGTGGCTGTGCTACATGTAAAGTCCAAAATATCGAACCGTGATAAGCTCCCTTTTCAGGCAGCCTGACAATGAGGAAATTACAAATCAAATTGGGCGTGGCCATGCTGGTGGCGGCATTGCTTCTCCTTCCATGTAAATTGGCGCCGTCGCAATCGTCCGATCAAGCATCGGCCAAGAAGAAAGTGATCGCCGATCTCAAGGAGGTCGCCTACGCCGGGAACGTGAACGCGCAAGTGCAATTGGGCGTAATTTACCTGACCGGCGACGGCGTAGCGAAAGACGAGGCGGAAGCCTTGAAATGGCTGCGCAAGGCCGCGGATCAGGATAGTCCGGTCGCCGAGCGCTATCTGGCCGAGATGTATTTCAAGGGTCGCGGCGTTCCGGCGGATATCGCGGAGGCCGCCAAGTGGCTGCGCCTTGCGGCCGAGCAGGGCGACGCGGAAAGCGAGCATAACCTCGCCGTCCTGTATACCCAAGGCTTGGGCGTTCCGAGAAATTTGAAGGAAGCGGCGAATTGGATGCACAAAGCGGCGCTGCAGAATCTTGCAGCCGGGCAGCAAGGTCTTGGAGTCTTGTACGAGAATGGCGACGGCGTGCCCGAGGATCCCGTCGAGGCCGCGACGTGGTACCGAAGAGCCGTAGACCAGAACTACGTTCCGGCCATGAACAACCTCGCTCTGCTGATGGCCACCTCCACGGAATCGAAAGTCCGAAATCCGCAAGCGGCCATTGCTTTGGCAACCAAAGCCGTCGCCGCGGGGAGTAATCCCGACTACCTCGACACCCTGGCCGCAGCCTATTTCGCCGATGGACAGAATGACAAGGCGGTGGAAACGGAAGAAAAGGCGCTGGCCCGCGACCCGGAAAACGATTCGTACAAGAAGGCGCTGCAGAAGTACTTGGCCGCCACGCACGGCAGCAGATGAGAAGCAGTGGCCTCATGCCTCATAGCGTGCCTGGCCCACTACTTTCGTTAAGAGAGTAATCCTGCAAGCAACCTTGGATACGTTCTTGGGTGTCATCGCTATTTCTTTTCTTCCCGCATGCGCAAAAGCGCTGTCGTGAGCCTTTCTTCTTCTCGCGCAAGGGCCTCCACATCCGCGTGCGTCGGTGCGTTCTCAGCGCGATCAAACCAGAACTCCTTGAGAGCCGTATCAATTTGCGATGTATGGAGGCCCATCGTGTCGCGTTCGCGCTTGTAGATCATGTACGCGACGATAGCTTTCGCCTCTTCCCGAGTGAACACTGACAGACGATGGCGAGCATAGTCACTCCACGTCATTGCGCCAAAGCGTTTGGGGTTCAGGAGCGTCCTCCCGCCGGAATTGCGACGAAATATCTCCGCCCCGACGGGCACGTCGGCGGAAGTCGCGGCGAATCCATGCCACAAGTGAAACAAGGGGTCCGCTGTATGCAGTTCCTCGCGCAGGTCGGCGATCAGGTAGGCGGGAAGGAAAAAGCGAAATCCACCGTCGGAGAAAAAGCTGAGCGCGGAATAGTGGCTGTCCAGCATCGTGGAATCGAGCACTCTCCAGTCGGTTTTCCCGACGAAAGCGCCGACTTCTTCGGACGGCTCACAGCCCTCGAATGTGCCTTGAAGAAATCGATCACCGGGATAGGGGGATGCAACGAACGCGTCCCGGATCTGGTCCATGACTGCTTCTTTACGCATTTCGGAGCACCGCTCCAGATAAGAACACTCCAGGTTTCGACAAATCCTATGATTGATACAGGGACGACATGCGAAGATCCGATTTTTACTTGCTCGAAGTGCTCTGCCCCAGCTTGCGCAGGCGGTCTTGCAATTTGCGGCGCAGAACCGACGGCGTATTGGGATTGAACGCCACGAGGTACCACAGCGGCTGGCTGCGGTCTTTCGCGAGCCACGCGAGCGTGGTGGGGTCGGCGTTCGGGTGACGCGCGACATTTTCGCGGATCGCGGCGTAGGGATGCTTGGCCAGGCGGGCCAGCGTCTTGGACGTGACTTTCGGGTGCTCGCTGATCAGGCGGAGGAGGTAGTAATCGGACTGGGGCGCCTCGCGCTCGAGCTTGTCCAGCATTTCGGATTTGGAATCCGCGTTCAGGACGAGGCCGACTTTTTCATCCCAGGACGAATTGATGTGATTGAGCTCGCGCGTGCGTTCGTGGATCAACTCTTCGATCACACGGCGCTCCTGATTGAGACGCACCTGCGGCACGGCGGTCGTCTCCAGAGAATCAAGCACGCGGAGAAGGTGCTGGCGCTCCCCAAAAACAATTTGCGTCGTGCGCGGGGTGGAACCCTTGGACGGCGACTGCACCAGATCAGAGCGTCTCATCGCTACCTCACTCAGTAAAATCGAGTTCGCTTGCCAGATTTGCCAGCTCATCGTCTTGGATGTACAGGCTCCTTGAATCGAGGTACAAGCCGGCTTGAATCTGCCGTTTCAGCCACAGTCCGGTGACATCTATTTTCTGCTCGCGGGACAAACGGCTGCGCCCGCGCTCAAATCGAGCCAGGCTCAAACCGGAAATTCCAACCACCGCTTCTTCTCCATTTACGCGAAAGAAGAAAAGTTCAGGCCGGTCCCCCTCGGTCAAAAAACCCGCACGGACAAAATTAATTTCGAGACGGCTGCCGTCAGGCCCCACGACCTCGAACCGCTCGTGGAGGGGCTCGTAAGTCATTTTGAATTATCCGACCGGTTACCCGGAGTGTAAAGTTTCCGGCACGACGGAGGTTCCATCCGTGCAACAGGATGAGGGGCCGAAGCTCCTGTAAATTGGCGGGCACGAATATTGTCAGGCCGCATGTGCCGCCCCTCCGGGGCTCCTAGAAAAAATTTGGCGTATTACGTCCCTCTACCTATCATCTTTTGGGATGGATTGCCATTCTTCGCCGAACCGCGTAATTTGGAAATCTGAAAATCTAAGGGTGAGCGTAGTCTGGAGGAGTTGCCATGTCGGCTTTTGAGGATCACAAGGATGAGCTGCAACACTACGAACAGATGCTCGGGGCGCACCGCGGGCGGCTGGCCGTGACGCTCGACCGCGTGACCAACGCCATGGTGCTCGTGGGGCAGCATGGAGTGTATTGCCACAGCCAGCGCGATCCCAGCAAGCCCACGATGGACATTCAAATCATTACGGATGAATTGCGCAAGGCCAAGGAGCTGATCCAGAGCGTCATGGAAGACTTGCGGGTGGAGAGGGAGAATCGCCTGCGAGCTAACTAATTGCATTTGTGGCGCAGGTTTCAGCCTGTGGGGGTTAGTCCTTGCAAGGACCAAACCCCACAGGCTTCAAGCCTGCGCCACTGGGGCTGCTTACTTCCCTGCCAGAAACGGATTCGTGGCGCGCTCTTTGCCGATCGTGGTGGATTCGCCGTGTCCCGGGTAGACGACGGTGGCGTCAGGGAGCTCGAGCAATTTTCCTTTCAGCGAACGGATGATTCCAGTGAACGAACCTCCCCAGAGGTCGGTGCGGCCGATGCTCCCGGCGAATAGCGTGTCCCCTGCAAACAGTTGGCCGGTACCGCGAAGGGTGGGCTTCGCGGCGCGAGCGTCGGTAGGCGCGGCGGGCATATCCGAAGGCATGTACAGGCAGATGCTGCCCGGGGTGTGGCCGGGCGTGTGAAGAATTTGCGCTTCGTAGCGGCCCCAGCGGATCACGTCGCCTTCACTCACCAATTGATCGATTTTCACTACTTCCGGGGTTTTCCAGCCTAGCCACGACGCTTGCACGTCCAGCATGCGGTACAGACCAAGATCGTCGGCATGCAAATAGACAGGGGCGCCGGTCGCTTCGTGCACGCGGTGCAATCCGACGACGTGATCGATGTGCGTGTGCGTAACCACGATGGCCGTGACCTTCAAATGATGACGCTCGATGACTTCCAGGATTCGGGCGGCATCGTCGCCCGGATCGATGACGATCGCTTCGCGGGTCTGCGGATCGCCGACAATGTGGCAATTGCACTGCAACATGCCGACAGGAAGAATTTCGTGAATGAGTTTTGGGGTTTCCCGCATACGGCTCAATATAACATTGGAAGGCTCGCTCGTAGGACAGCCACTCCTGGCTGTCCTCGCAGAGTTTCGCAGGACTAACAGGGACAGCCAAGAGTGGCTGTCCTTCCAAGAGCGCAATAATTCATTCTGCTATGATGGTATTGTAGATTTTGAGGAGTCCGTCGGAACATGCCGCTGGAAACTCCATTGCTTGAGATGCATCGATCGTCTGGAGCAACGATCGGCGAATATTTTGGCACGCGGCTGCCCGCGCGGTTCGGTGAATTCACGGAGGAATACGCGGCGCTGCGCAGGGCGGTGGCCCTCGTAGACACGAATTATCGGGCGGCCCTCTCGTTCGCCGGCCCCGACCGGCATCGCTATCTGAATGCCTTGCTGACCTCGAACGTCCGCGATCTGAAACCCGGCCAAGGAACCGTTGGACTGCTCCTGAATCCGCAAGGTCACATTCTCGCGGAGATGGAGACATTTGCGCTGGAGTCGCGAATCCTGGCGATCTCCCATGCGATGGTCAACGAGCGGACGTTTGCCACGTTCAGCAAATTCATCATCATGGACGATGTCGAACTCGAGGATGTGACCTCCTTCACGGGAACGCTGGACCTGGTGGGCCCTCGCGCCGCGAAACTGCTATCGGAACTTGGCGTGGGAAACTTTGCGGACATGCCGCTGCTTTCACACAAAGAGGTAAAGCTCGGGCAATTCACCTGCCGAATGGTTCGTCAAGAAATCGCAGGCGAACCTGCGGCTTCGTTGATCATCCCTCGTGAATATCTTGTGAATCTGTGGCGCGAGCTTTCCATGCGCGTCCGCTCAACTGGGGGAGCGCTCGCTGGGATGGAAGCTCTTAACTCCGTGCGCCTGGAATTGGGCGCGCCCTGGTTCGGCATCGACTTCGGCGACAAGCAAATACCGCACGAGGCGGGCCTCGAACACACGCACATTAACTACGCAAAAGGATGCTACACCGGCCAGGAGATCGTTGAGCGGGTCCGCTCGCGCGGTCACGTCAACCGGCGGCTCACGGAGCTGCAGTTTTCCGCCGCTGTGGCCCCGCCTCCCGGAACGAACCTGCTGCACGAGGGGAACGAAGCCGGCAGCGTCACGAGCACCGGTTATTCTCCCTTGCTCGGCCGGGCGATCGGCCTGGGTTACGTGCGCCGTGAGCATTCCGCCCTCGGAACCATTCTCGACGCCGCAGGCGCGCGAGCGGAAGTGATTGCCGCTCCGCTCCTTGCCAGGAAAACCCCGGCTTGAAAGACGCGGCCCGGCGCGATTGAGTATTCGCGGGAGTTCCGGTATCGTTCCCTACCTTATGGACAAAGAATTTCCGCGCGGAGAAGCTCATCGATGAAGTCTTATGGAATTTTGTTCCTTATTTGCGGGATGTTTCTCGCCGGTTTCGCTGCGACGTTGCGCGCCCAGGATGGGCCGGAGACGGATGGGAATGAGATCGAAATTTGGACTGCTGGAGGACATGGTACGAATGGGATTGCGCAGCATACGGGCGTTTGGAGCGCGGGCTTTCGCTACGGATGGGTGATTACGGAGCCGCGTGGTCCCGGCTTCCTGCGCGGGCGATTCGAGTACGCGGTCGACGCGGTTCCGGTCTTCGTGGTTTTTCAGCCGACGAATACCGCGTATGGCGCCGCGGTAAATCCTGTTGGGCTGATCTGGGATTTCGATACGCACGGCCGCGTCGTACCTTACATCGATCTCGACGGCGGAGTTCTTTTTACCAACACTCAAGTTCCGCCGGGAACTTCCCGCATCAATTTCACGACGGCCGGCGCGGTCGGCTTGCATTTTCTGGCGGGCAAAATGAATTGGACCGCGGACGTGCGCTTCGTGCACATCTCGAACGCGGGGTTGCAAGCGCTTAATCCCGGCATCAATACGGTGCAATTGCGGCTGGGATTGGGATGGTTTACGCACCCTCGCCATTAGACGCTGGGTGCGCCTTGCATTGATCTCAGTACGGCCGCAATTCTCGCCACTCGTTGTACGACCGTTCTTTCCAAATCCACGAATCACTACCGGGTCAATGGGCCTGCGGCAATCATATCGATTTCGACGCGCGCGCCGGGTGAGCTCAGGTTGTTGATGCAGATCGTGGTGCTGGCCGGCCGCCACTCGCCGAAGTAGCCGTTCATCACTTCGTGCATGGCATCCGCCTCGCGCATATCCGTCAAGTACTTCGTGACCTTGATGACATTGCGCCAGGTCAACTTCTTGTGGTCGAGAACAATCTTGATGTTTTCCATCGCGCGGCGAGTCTGCTCGCGAATGTCGTCGGGTTGAACGTGCTCCTGGGGAACGTGCGGATGTTTGTGGTAGAGAGGCGACGACGTCGCTCCGGAAATGAAAACGAGTTCCGCCGGCGTTTCGACACTCACGGCCGGAGCATACGGCATCGTCGCGGCCTCTTCGGGTCTCGGTTGCACAGCCTCAATATTGGTCAATGTTTCCTCCCCGCGTGGGATGCGCCATCATATCGTTTGGCTCAGTGACAACGCCACTTCCTAATCGCGCAATCGGGAACGAATATACTGGGTAAAAAGCAGAGGAACTTCCGGCACTCATTTCCGGGAACGGATCTTCCTTACGCGATGTTCAGGGCGCGCTTGAAGCTGCCGCGTTCGTTGGCGATTTTCTCTTGCAGTTGCAGAATGGCGTAGAGCAGGGCCTCGGGCCGGGGCGGGCATCCGGGAACGTAGATGTCCACGGGGATGACCTGGTTGACTCCCTGCACGATGGCGTAATTGTTGAAGACGCCGCCGGACGTCGCGCAGGCGCCCATCGAAATCACCCACTTGGGCTCCGGCATTTGCGCGTGAAGCTGCTTGATGACCGGCGCCATTTTCTGCGAAACGCGCCCGGCGATGATCATCAAGTCGGCCTGGCGAGGGGACGGACGAAATACCTCCGAGCCGAAACGCGCCACGTCGAAACGCGACGCGGCCATCGACATCATCTCGATGGCACAGCAGGCCAAACCGAATCCCAGCGGCCAGATGGAACTCTTGCGCGCCCAGTTCACGGCCTTATCGAGCTGCGTGAAGATAATCCCTTCGTCTTGCAGCAGCTTGCCGAAATCGTCCGGCTTTTCCAGGGTCACGTTCTTGCCAGCGGATGTGCTCATGGGGCCTCGTCGTTCCAATACATTTTCTCACACTCTCTCGTTCCGTTCCACTCATGCTCGGGAGGAGTTGACTAGCGGCGACACTATGTGAAAACCGTGTGAATTTCCGCGCCGCTGTATTGACATGGCCGCGGGCGGAGCCGCACAATCGCGATGATCGCTCCCGCTTCTCGTTTCAGAGCCGCGGATCCCCGCCCCGAAAAACCGAAAAGGAGATTCCTATGCCAAATCAAGTAAAACCCGTCCCGGAAGGATACCGCACCATGACGCCGAACTTTGTTTGCCGGAACGCGGCGCGCGCCATCGAATTCTACAAGACTGCCTTTGGCGCCACAGAACTCCGCCGGGCGCCCGGACCTAACGGCGAAATCATGCACGCGGAATTGCAGATCGGCGACTCGAAATTCTTCATCAACGACACGATGAGCAAGACGCCGGTGCCGACTCCAAGCGAAGGGGTCAGCAACCCTATGTACATCCATTTGTACGTCCCAGACGCCGACGCGATTTTTAACCGCGCGGTAAAAGGAGGCGCCCGAGTCGATATGCCGTTGCAAGACATGTTCTGGGGCGACCGCTACGGGAAACTGACCGACCCGTTCGGCCAGCAATGGGGCATCGCCACGCATATCGAAGATGTGGCTCCGGAAGACATGAAACGCCGGCAGGACGCATTCTTCTCCAAGGCTGCCGGACAGAACTGATCCATACCTCAAGTGCGAAAGCGCATCGCGTTGGGGCATTCCACTATATTCATGTGGCGTGCCCTCACGCACAATTCCCGCGGTGAACCACCCTTAGTCGGATACCAGGACCAGCTCCAGTCACTCTATTTTCTTGTCTCTTGGTTGCCTCCTCCCTGTCTGGAAATTGTTAATTCTCCCTCGCAAGACGTTGACTTCCATTTGACTTTGTCGTGACACGAGAGTGGATAAATCCCGCTACCTTCGTTGTCCGGGACAGATCGATAGCGGGAAAGGCCTGGGTAGTGGAGTATCTGGGCGGCGGCTTTTCCCGCGGCGATCATCCTGCTACTAAGGCCATTCTCTTGGGTGTGGCACGTAACAAAATCGAAAAACATTTACGTAGAGGAGAAAAAAGACAATGAAGCAATCGGAAATTGCAATCCGCAAGTCTGCGAACCGGCGATCATTCTTGAAGAACAGCCTGGCCGCCAGCGCAGCAACCGTCGGGGTGGGATTGCTGTCCAACGGCCTCGCCGCTTTAGGGGCCGACCACGATGACGGTATTACGGAAGGAGACGCCGCAATCCTGAGGTTTCTGGCCGCGGCTGAAATCCTCGAGACCGATTTGTGGCAGCAATACACGGAGCTCGCGGGACAAGATACCCCGGACTCCGGCTATAAGACAGGCCTCATCCAGCTTGATGGCGACATGCCGCAGTACATCTCCGACAATACGGACGATGAACTGAGCCACGAGCTCTTCATCAACGCTTATCTGAAGTCGAAAGGCGCAAAACCGGTTGACCTGGACCAATTCCGCACTCTCGAAGGCAGCCAGGTGACAGACATTCCCGGCGTCGCGTCCAAAAAGCGTCTCACCAATCTCATGGAACTATCCGTAGACACAAGCTGGTGGGTGCGCTACCGCAGCGACAACAAGAATCCTGATCTCGGAGACACGTTTCCGAATGCCGTCCCCACTCTGGCCGCGGGGAAATTTACCGCGATTCCCCGGAACAACGCGGAACTCGAAATTGGGAGCACAATCGTGCCCGTCGACAATCACGTTCAGGCCATCGCCAATACCGCGGGATTTCACTTTGCATTCATCGAGCAGGGTGGAACGAGTCTCTATGCTTCGCTAGCGCAGAGAGTCTCCAACGTGGAAGTGTTGCGCATCGTGCTGAGCATCGGCGGGACGGAAATCATGCACTTTCAGACCTGGCATGACAAGGCGGGCAACGCCATTCCGTTGACGGACGGCGCGCTGGTGTTTCCAGACCTGACGGCCGACATTCCGCAACCCGAAACATTGCAGTCCAACTTGATCATGCCGGAGCCGACCGTGTTCCTCAGCAAAAAGTTTCCTTCGTGCTCGATCATCCGGCCGACAGCCACGAAGGGAGTCGCCATGGGAGCGGTTAAGGCCCTCACGGCAGACGGCCTGTTCCGCGGCCAAACTCCGGATTTCTTTGAATTCCTGCACGATCTCGCCGAGGAAGCGGATGAAGCCCGGCGCGAGATTTAACAGGTAGCTGCAACCCTCCATAGCACCTTCCCTCAGAGGGTCCGCCGCGGATCGCCGATATTGGGGATTGCTCGCGGCTTGCCGAACGGGGCGTGTCCAAACGGCAAGCCGCAAATCCCCATTCCGCGGCGGACTCACCTCCGTTCGTGCCTGCCTACGCCTCCCTCTTTGCACGAATGGGGGCGGCCCGTTACCCGGAGCAGGCGGAGACGTTGACAGGTTGGAGCGCGCGCCGTACCCTACTTTCAGGCGCTTCCCTATGGATCTATTTGAAGAAGTCGTAAAGCTTCGGCGCGCGGGCAGGCGCGGGGCTTTGGCCACGATCGTCCACACGAACGGCTCGATCCCGAGCTATGAAAGCTCGCGGATGCTCGTGCGCGAGGATGGTTCGATTGCCGGGACGATCGGCGGCGGGTGCGTGGAAGCGGAAGTGTGGGCGGCGGCGAAGGAAGTGATGCAGGCCGAGGCGCCCCGGAAGATGACCTTCAGCCTGAATAACGAAGCCAATTACGATAACGGCCTGATTTGCGGCGGGACGCTCGAAATTTTTGTCGAGCCGATCCTGCCGCAGCCGATCCTTTACATTTTCGGCGGAGGCCACGTTTCGATCGCTCTCGCCAACGCGGCGAATACGGCGGGCTTCGCCATCGGCGTCGTCGACGACCGCGAATCGTTCGCCAACCGCGAGCGATTTCCGATGGCGCAGGAGATTCACACCAGCTTCGAGGAAGCGTTTGAAAAGATCAAGCCCACAGCCGCGACGTACATGGTGATCGTCACGCGCGGGCACAAGGACGACATGCACGTCCTTCGCTGGGCTGTGAGCACTTCGCCGCGCTATATCGGAATGATCGGGAGCAAGCGGAAAGTGCTTTCGGTTTACCGCGCGCTGGAAAAAGAAGGCATCCCGGTGGAAAAATTTGCGAGCGTGCATGCCCCCGTGGGGCTCGACATTGGAGCGCTGACTCCGGAAGAAATCGCCATAAGCATCACGGCCGAACTGATCGCGATTCGCCGCGGCGCGAACAATCTGCCGCACAAAGCCGTGAATGTCGAACACGCAGCGCCGGCCTCGGTTCACAGCGAACGATCATCGTAAACTTTTGCATAAAGGAACCCGTTTGCTTGCCGCCGTTATCCTCTCCGCCGGCGCTTCGAGCCGGATGGGAAGA
Organism: Verrucomicrobiia bacterium; assembly: GCA_035604385.1. GTDB lineage: Bacteria > Acidobacteriota > Terriglobia > Acidiferrales > UBA7541 > Palsa-360. Next base: position 18,182 of record DATNIO010000016.1, read on the forward strand.
CCGAAAGCCCTGCTCCCCTACCGCGAAGGGACCTTCCTCGAACACTTGATCGAAGTGACGCGCCATCCGCGCATTGGCGTGACGCGCATCGTGCTGGGCGCGGGCGCGGAAGTGATCCGGACGATTGCGAAACTCGATCCGTCGGTCGTGGTCTTAAATCCTGAGTGGGAGCAAGGACAACTTTCCTCCATCTGCGCGGGCTTGCGCAGTCTGGAAGGAGTCGAAATCGACGGGATCGTTCTCTGCCCGGTCGATCATCCTTTGGTGAGTGCGCGCCTGGTCAGCGATTTGGTGGAACGGTTTTACGCGGACAAGAAGGCCATCGTTCTTCCTACGTACAATGGCCGGCGAGGCCATCCAGCGATTTTTTCAAATGCGCTTTTTAGCGAACTGCTCGCAGCGCCTGCCGACAAAGGTGCACGCTCCGTCGTCTGGGCTCACGCCGGGGACGTCCTCGAGGTCCCAACCGACGAAGAGGGCGTCGTCTTGAATCTCAACGACCCTGACATGCTGAAGCGCGCGATCGGACCGGACGCGAACTAGCCGAAGCGGCGCGCGAAAGCAGAGAAAAGCCCGAATTGAGGCTTCCCTTCCGTGGTTTCTCCGTACGCTCTGTGTCCTCTGTGTCAAATCTTTTCTAGTTCAGCTTGGCAAGCAGAGCCTCGACGGCGTCGCGCGCGAGTTGCGCGCCATGCAACGTGGCTTGCGGGAGGCCGCCGAGCGCTTCCGAAATTTGCTCGGAGGTGATGGCGCGCGCCTCGGCCGGAGTTTTTCCGCGCAGCAATTCCGTTAAGAGGGACGAACACGCGACCGCCGTGACGCAACCGCGCGTGCGGAATCGCGCTTCCGCGATGCGGCCCGCCTCCAGGCGAGCGGAGAGCTCGAGGATGTCGCCGCAGACGGGATTTTCCACGGAAACCGTGGCGGTGGCCGCGTCGAGCGTGCCCGCATTCCGCGGGTTCTGAAAATGATCGAGGACGGCTTCGCTGTACATGGGAGGAGTATCGCGCGGGCCGCCGCAAACAGCAATGTGTGAGTGCGTGTGTCGCTTTTGTAGGACAGCCACTCTTGGCTGTCCTCCGGCACTTGTCGGAGCATGCTCGAGGACAGCCAAGACTGGCTGTCCTACATCGAATCTGTTACCATCCGGCTACTACACCGATGGACTATTACGTACGGCATTTGCCCCACTGGAACCCCGGTGGTAGAACAATTTTCCTCACTTGGAGACTTTACGGTTCTTTGCCTGGCGACGTCATTGCCGAGCTTCAAAGGCAGCGTAGCAAGTCAGCTGGCAGGGATTTCCTCAGGGCCGACCGGGCTTTGGACAAGGCTAGTGCGGGGCCTCTCTGGTTGAACGAGCCCAGGATTGCCCAGTGTGTTGTCGCCGCGCTCTATCGAGGCGAGCGCGACCTGCATCAATACACGCTTCAAGCGTTCGCCGTCATGCCTAACCATGTGCATGCTCTTCTCGATCCTTCTATTTCCCTCGAGCGGGTTACGAACGGTCTCAAAGGCGTTACTGCTCGCGAGGCTAACCAAATTCTCGGGCGAACCGGGAAACATTTCTGGCAGGATGAGACTTTCGATCATTGGATCAGGAACGGCGCCCAGATTGATCGCGTTCGGCTGTATATCGAACGCAATCCTGTTGCTGCCGGGCTGGCTAGAAATCCTGAAGACTGGCCTTGGTCGAGCGCGAGTAGGACAGCCACTCTTGGCTGTCCCTGAAGATGCACTGACACGTGCCAGTGTAACAATTGGAATTGCAACAAGTACACGCCGGAGGACAGCCAAGAGTGGCTGTCCTACTTAATCCCCAGCAATTTCGCGGCGGTTTCGCCAAGGATGGCGCGCTGATCGGCTTCGCTCAGGCCGGCGGCGCCGAGCACGAAATCTGCTTCGCGCGGGTCGCCCATGAAGGGATCGATCACGTCGAATGGAAAATCCGTGCCGAACAGGACGTGGCTCGCGCCGACTTCGGCGACCAGATGGCGCAATCCTTCCGCCGTGAAGACGATCGAGTCGCAATAGAGCTGTTGCTTGAAATATTCGCTGGGATGTTTTTTCACGGGCTTGCAGCGATTGCTCAGCTCCGCGCAATGATCGGTGCGGCCTGCGTACGAAGGCAAATAGCCGCCGCCGTGCGAGCCGCAGATTTTCAGGCCGGGGTAGCGGTCCAGCGTGCCCTCGAAAATCAGGTGAGTGAAGGCTACCGTCGTTTCTAAAGGATTGCCCACGACGTTGGGCAGAAATCCGTTGCCCTGAAAACGCTTCAGGCCTTCCACGAAGGTTGCGGGATGCAAGAGCAGCAGGATTCCCAGTTCCTCGGCCTTGGCCCATACCGGATCGAATTTGGGATTTGCCAATTCGTCTCCATTCACGCTGCCGGCAATTTCAAATCCGCGGAATCCCAACTGTTTTACGCCATGCACCATTTGCTCGACGGCCATATCGGGATGCTGCAAGGCCAGCCCGCCGAGGCCCACGAAGCGGTCCGGATGAGCGGCGCATAATGCGGCGATTTGTTCGTTCTGGCGCGAGACGATCTTGCCGGCGAGGTCGCGGTCCGCCCAATAGTTGTACGCGGGGGCGAGGCTCACGGCCTGGATGTCGATTCCGTGCTCGTCCATGTGGCGAAGGCGCGCGTCCACATCTCTTGTAGGGCTGAGAAACGCGCCATCGAATGTGGGCGGGCCGCCATTGGGGATCAGGGCTTCCGGATGTCCATCGATTAGATCGTGCAGGTCCACGTAGCAGTGCGCGTGTATGTCGATCATGCGGGCGCGGCGGCCTCCTACCGTGATTTGGCGGCGCTTGCCTGCCGCGCCCGATTGTGGGGCGGCAGCAAACACTTGTGACAGGCCGCAATCCACGAACCAGAGGCCCGCGGACGCGCTGACAAGATTCTTTAGAAATTTTCTGCGGCTGGGCATGATTTCTCCATCTAAAAGTAAGCTCGGGAAAAAGCACACAGCCAAGAGTGGCTGTGCTACTTAAAACCAACTGATAAGCGATATCGACGCATCTTAGTTCCGGCAACAGGACGAGGTCAACGCCCTGCCTCTTAGATTCACTGAAATGTAAAACCGTTTGCCCGGCGCACCGATTCCGGGCATTATCTGGTGATCGGGCAGAGGTAAAAAACCAGTGGTGCGCGGGCCCGTCATTCGGCATCTATCGAAAGCAGGAGGCCGTACGTCTAACACCCCCATGAAACGATTCCGGCTCACGATTTCCCTGTTATTTCCAGCCATCTTTGCCGCGAGTGGAATTCTTGCCTGGAGCGCACCGGCCGCCGACAAAGGCGAGGGGGTTCTCCTGTCAACGATGCAGGCGGAACTGGAGCGCGCAAGAACCTCCCTAGAAAAATCCGATCCCGCGCCGTACTTCATCAGCTACGAAGTGTACGACCAGCACACCATGGTCGTCGCGGGAACGTATGGAACGATTGTCACCTCCAATATGGGGAATCGCCGTTGGGCGGATGTGACCATGCGCGTTGGCTCTCCCGCCATGGACAATACGCACAATGAAAATCGCGATTCCGGAATCAGCTCCGGCGCCCTCCCTCTGGCCGACGATCGGGACGCGATTGCGCGCACCTTGTGGGAACTGACCGACCGGGAATACCGCCGCGCTACGCCCGCCTACGCCAAGGTGATGACCAACAATTCCGTCAATGCCGCGGAGGAAGACAAGTCTCCCGATTTTTCACAGGAGGCTGCCCAGGCGCACGTGGAAGCGCCGGCCGCTCCCATCGCGTTCAATCAAAAGGAATGGGAGGAAAAAGTTAGGAAATATTCGGCGCTCTTCCGGAAATATCCCGAAATCTACAGCTCCACGGTGACGTTGCAAGTCGAGCAGACGATTTCCTACTTTGTTTCCAGTGAGGGAAGCAAAGTGGAAACTCCCGGCCTCATGGCGAGGCTTGTAGTCGAGGCCAACACGCGAGCGGACGACGGGATGGACCTGGTGCGCGTCGAGACGTTTGAATCGACGAAACCCGAGGGGCTGCCGTCCGAAAAAGAGTTGACCGCCAAGGAAGAGAAAATGGCGTCGGACCTGAAGGCGCTGCGCCAAGCTCCCCTGGCCGAGCCTTTCGACGGGCCCGCGCTTCTTTCCGGGCGAGCCGCGGCTGTCTTCTTCCATGAGGTGTTGGGGCACCGCCTGGAAGGGCATCGGCAGCGCGGAGACACCGAAGGGCAGACGTTCACGAAAAAAGTGAATCAGCCGGTGCTGCCCTCGTTTCTGAGTGTTTATGACGATCCTACTCTGGGGACTATCAATGGCGTGCCACTATCGGGATCGTATTCGCATGATGACGAGGGCGTCCCTTCGCAGCGCGTGCCGCTGATTCAGGACGGGATCCTCAAGAACTTTCTGATGTCGCGCATGCCGATCACGAATTTCTCGAAATCGAATGGCCACGGACGCCACCAGGCCGGGTTCATGCCGACCGGACGTCAGGGAAATTTGATCGTGCAATCGACGAAGACGGTGAAGGATTCGGAGATGCGCGCGCAGCTCATCGACGAAGTCAAGAAGGAGGGAAAGCCCTACGGGCTCTACTTCGAAGACGTACAGGGAGGATTCACGCTGACGACCCGCGAGCTCCCGCAGGCTTTTCAAGTGCTTCCGGTGATCGTCTGGCGCGTGTATCCCGACGGACGGCCGGACCAATTGGTGCGCGGCGTCGATATCGTGGGCACGCCTCTTGCGTCTTTGAATCGAATTTTATTGACGGGCGATAAGACCGAAGTTTTCAACGGAATCTGCGGAGCGGAGTCGGGCAGCGTTCCAGTATCGGCTTCGGCGCCGGCGATGCTTTTCAGCGAAATGGAAGTGCAGAAGCGGAGCGCCTCCCGCGAGCGTCCTCCGATTTTGCCGGCGCCGGGATTTGAAGAGTTATCGGGCAGCTCGACTCCAGCCTCGCCGGCGGGAGGTGCGCGATGAAAATTTCCCGGCGCATCTCCGCGTGGCGTGCAGCCGCAATCAGCTTCGTTTTCCTGGCGGTCTCGCCCTTTGCAGCTTTTGGGCAGCAAAAGCAACTTCCTGCCGACGCCGCTTCGGACCCCATTTTGCGCGCGCTCCAGGCGGAACTCACGCGCTCGAAGTCGCAACTGAAGATGGACAATGTCGATTCGCCGTTCTACATCGAGTACCGCGTCTTCGACGTCGAGCAGTTCGACGCCAGCGCGGCGTTCGGCGCGTTGCGCGATCAAAACCGGACGCGGTTGCGGCTGCTTCGAGCCGTCGTGCGCCTGGGCGATTACAAGCTCGACAGTTTCTTCAATGCCGGCCAGGGGATCAGCGACATTCTTCCGCTGGACAACGATGAACTCGCGATCCGTCATCAGGTCTGGCTGGCGACCGACCAAGCCTACAAGCGCGCCAGCGAGGCCTTCTCCAACAAGAAAGCGCAGCTCAAACAACTGAACATCGACCAGCCCGTGGACGATTTCGCCAAGGCCGAGCCGGCCGTTTCCATCGGGCCGACGGCGAAGTTGGATGTGGACCCGGCCAAGTGGACGAAAATGTTGGAGTCCGCGACTTCCGTGTATCGGAACGATCCGCAGATTCAATCCTTCATGGCCAGCCTGAACTTCACCGTGCTCTCGCAGTATTTTGTCAACACGGAAGGCACGGTCACGCGGCACGGATCCGCGCATTACCAGATTCTGTTGAGCGCGAGCGAACAGGCGCCCGATGGCATGAGACTGGAACGCGCGCCGCAATTCACGGCAAACCACATCGACGAGCTGCCGACGCCCGACGAATTTCAGAAGGACGCGCTCAAGCTGGTCGAGGATATGAAGACCTTGCGCGAGGCTCCAGTGGTAGACGAGGAGTATCGCGGACCGGTGCTGTTCTCCAATGACGCCGCTACCGACATGTTTTTCGATCTGGTCGTGCCGAATGTTTTGGGGCGAAGACCCCAGCCGGGTCGCCCTGCGCGCACGGTCGGCGCGTTTGCCAGCAGTTGGAGGGCCCGCGTTCTGCCCGATTTTATTTCGGTGGTGGACGATCCGACCGCGGACACGTTTGCCGGGCACGGCCTGGGAGGAAGCTACAAGGTCGACGATGAAGGCGTGCCTGCCGCTCCCGTCACCGTGGTGGACAAGGGGACACTGGTGAACTATTTGATCGGGCGAGTGCCGATCCGCGATTTCCCTGCTTCCAATGGCCATGGCCGGGCTTCGGGTAGCGGCAATACGGCGCCCGCTCCCGGCAATTTGTTCTTCCGGCCCGCCAAGACCAGCACGCGCGAAGAACTCAAAAAGCAGCTTCTTGACGAGTGCCGCACGCGCGGAATGAAGTACGGGTATTTCGTGGATACGCTCGGTCCGCGCCTTTCGCCGCGCATGCTCTACCGCGTGTGGACCGACGATGGACATGAAGAACTTGTGCGCGGAGCGGTTTTCAACGAGCTGGATATTCGCGCCTTGCGCAGCGATCTGGTTGCCGCGGGCGACGATCCACTCGTCAGCAATCGCACCGGGTTGCCGTTTATGACGATTGTGAGTCCCTCGGTGCTGTTTGACGAGCTCGAAGTCAAGCGCGCGGACAACACCAAAGAGAAGCCGCCTGACTACCCCGCTCCCGCTTTGACTGCCGGCCGCAATTGATCGAATCCGCCGCGTGTTTTGGTAGCGCCGGCGTCCCGCTTGTCCCGATGCAAGAGGGGCCAGCTCTGCTCCTCTTGGTCGAATTCAAACATTGCCGGCAGGATGCCGGCGCTACGTAACAACCACTACACGAAATGCAATTGCACGATTTGCCGGACCTGCTAAGATATTGTTGTCCATCCGCACAAGGATTTCTTCCGCAGCGGCCGCGCCGGGCGTTGCTTGTGCCTGGGGTGGGCACCCGAATTCATTCGTTTTGGCGCTGGTGAATCGGCGCCACCCGGTTGCGTCGACCGCTAACAAGCCATGTCGTCTTGTCAGCCGAAACAAACTGGCGCACGGATTTTTAACGCCTGCGTGGCGGTTCGGGCGTAAAATTAATTGGGAGCCGCCAGGCGAGCGCGGGGGCAAGCAATCATGGAAAGAGATACCGACACAAACTTGTTAGGGATGGATCCCCAGGAAGTACAGGAGTGGGTAGAATCCTTCAATGAGGTAGTACGAGAAGAAGGACAGGAATCCGCGATCACTTTGCTGGACCGGCTTCGCAGCCACGCTCAATCCCTTGGCATCGCGCTTCCATTCACCGCGAACACTCCTTATCTCAATACCATTCCCCAGGAAAAGCAGGCCATCTTCCCAGGCGATCAGGAAATCGAGCGCCGCATCAAGAGCCTGGTTCGGTGGAATGCCCTGGCGATGGTGGTTCGCGCCAACCGCGTCGACCACAGCATCGGCGGCCATATTTCCACGTACGCTTCCGCCGCAACGCTGTTTGAAGTCGGCTTCAACCATTTTTTCCGCGGACGCACCGACGAGTTCGAGGGCGATACTGTCTATCTTCAGGGACATGCTTCACCCGGCGTCTATGCCCGCGCGTTTCTTGAAGGCCGCCTGTCCATGAAGCAACTGGAAAACTTCCGGCGTGAACTTCGGGAGGGCGGCGGGTTGTCTTCTTACCCGCATCCATGGCTGATGCCGGAGTTTTGGGAATTTCCAACGGTGTCGATGGGCCTCAGCCCGCTCATGGCCATTTATCAGGCGCGGTTCAATCGCTATCTGGAAGATCGCAGCCTCAAGCCCCGCACGGACGCCAAAGTCTGGGCATTTCTCGGTGACGGTGAAACCGACGAGCCGGAGACTTTGGGCGCGATCACTTTGGCGTCGCGCGAAAATCTCGACAACATTATTTTTGTCATCAATTGCAACCTCCAGCGCCTCGATGGTCCCGTGCGCGGCAATGGAAAAATCGTGCAGGAACTGGAAGCCGCCTTCCGCGGCGCCGGCTGGAATTGCATCAAGGTTCTGTGGGGCAGCGACTGGGATCCGCTGTTTGAACGGGACACGGAAGGACTGCTAGCCAAGCGCCTGGGCGAAATGGTGGACGGCGAAACGCAGAAGATCAGCGTCGAATCGGGCGCGTACGTTCGCCAGCACGTCTTCGGAGGGGATCCGCGCCTTCTGAAAATGGTTGAGGATCTCCCGGATGAGGCGCTGCGAACGATGCGCCAGGGCGGCCACGACCCGCGCAAGGTGTACGCCGCCTACAAAGCGGCGTTCGATCACAGGGGTTCTCCCACCGTCATACTGGCCCGGACGATCAAGGGCTATGGCCTCGGCGAGAGCGGCGAAGGACGAAACATCACGCACCAGCAGAAAAAGCTCAACGAAGAGGAGCTTCGCGAGTTTCGTTCGCGCTTCGGCATTCCGATCAGTGACGAGCAACTGGCGGAAACTCCGTTTTATCTTCCACCGGAAGACAGCCGCGAAATCCAGTATATCCGCGCACGAAGGCAGGCGCTGGGCGGCTACGTTCCGGCGCGCAAGGTGCGGTCCAAGCCATTGGTTGCGGACCACGACGCGCTGTTCCGCGAATTCCTGACCGGCAGCGAAGGGCGCGAAGTTTCGACGACCATGGCGTTCGTCGGAATGCTGCGGCAGATGCTGCGCGACCCTGAAATCGGGAAAGTGGTCGTTCCGATCGTCCCCGATGAAGCGCGCACGTTCGGTATGGAATCTCTGTTTCGTCAAGTGGGCATTTACAGCAGCCGCGGACAGCTCTACGAACCTGTCGACGTTCACACATTGCTTTACTACAAGGAAGCGAAGGACGGACAAATTCTCGAGGAAGGCATCACCGAAGCGGGCTCGATGGCATCATTCATCGCCGCGGGCTCCGCGTATGCCACGCACGGGATCAATACCATTCCCTTCTTCATCTACTATTCGATGTTCGGACTGCAGCGCATCAGCGATTTCATTTGGGCCGCAGCGGATATGCGATGCCGCGGATTCATGCTGGGCGGGACGGCGGGACGGACGACGCTTGCGGGCGAAGGGTTGCAACACCAGGACGGCAACAGCCACGTTCTGGCCTTGCCCATTCCGACGATGCGCGCATACGACCCCGCGTTTGCGTACGAGATTGCCGTCATCATCCAGGACGGCATCCGCCGGATGTACAAGGACGGCGAAAATATTTTTTATTACATCACCGTCATGAACGAGCCTTACGCGATGCCTGCAATGCCCGCCGGGGTGCACGATGGAATTCTTAAGGGCATGTACAGGTTCCGCGCGTCGGAAAAAAAGAACTCGAAATTGCGCGCGCAACTCTTCGGCAGCGGCGCCATCCTGCGCGAGGCCTTGAAGGCGCAGGAAATTCTGGAAGAAAAATACGGCGTATCGGCCGACGTGTGGAGCGTCACGAGCTACAAGGCGCTTTACACCGACGGGATTGATACGGAACGATGGAACCTTCTGCATTCGGGCGAAAAGCCGCGCGTGCCGTATGTTTCCGAATGCCTCGCGGATTCGGACGGCGTGCTGGTTGCGGCATCGGATTACCTCAAGGCGCTGCCCAATCTCATCAGCCGGTGGACGCCGCGGCGTCTTGCGTCGCTTGGAACCGACGGGTTTGGCCGCAGCGAAAGCCGCGCGGCGCTTCGGGACTTTTTCGAGGTGGATGCGCGATTCATTGCGCTCTCCACGCTGTACGAATTGTTCCGCGAAGGAAAAATCGGATCGGAGATCGTGCAAAAGGCCGTCAAGGAACTCGAGATCAACCTTGACAAGCCGAATCCGCTCTTCTCATAAAAATTATGGACGTCAGCGCACCCCAGCTCACCGCGCGAAAATCCAGGAAGCCCGAACTCACGGTCGTTGCGGCGCTGATCCTGCGTGACTCGAAGATTCTGGTCTGCCAGCGGCATCGCGACGATACCCACAGCCTGCAATGGGAATTCCCCGGCGGCAAAGTCGAGCCCGGCGAAATCCCTAAAGAGGCTCTGGCGCGCGAACTTCGCGAGGAACTCGGAGTCGAGGCCACGATCGGCCGGGAACTTTTTCGCACGCGGCATGGCTACCGCGAAGTTCAGCCGGAACTCGAGTTGATTTTCTTTCAGGCCATCATCGACCGGTCCGCAGAGCTGCAAAATCTGGTTTTCGAGGGGTTCGAGTGGGCGGATCCTTCCGCGCTGCCGAAATACAATTTTCTTCAGGCCGACGAGGAATTTGTGGCTCTGCTCGCCTCGCACGCGATCCCGCTGGATGGGTCTCCGTAGGTAGGACAGGCTTCACGGACTGCGGAAGAAGTGCCCCACTCCTTTTGTCATTCCGAGCGAAGCGAGGAATCTCTCTTTCTTTTCATAGGGTTAAATCGAAGAGGGGTTCCTCGCTTCGCTCGGAATGACAAAATAAACCACTTTTTCCCAGCCTGTGAAGTCTGCCCTACGTGAGGGTCCTTCCCCCATCGACTACGATTACCTGTCCGGTGACGAATGCCGATTCCGCCAGGAACATGACGGCGTCGTCAATATCTTTCGCCGTGCCGGTGCGCTGCAGCGGGGCGCGGCGGATGAAATCTTCCGCAAGCTCCGGCGCATCGCCGGGAAACGAAATCGTTCCGGGGGCAATCGCGTTCACCGTAATTTCTGGAGCGAGGGCGCGCGCGAGGCAGCGCGTCAACATGATGACTCCCGCTTTGGATACGCAGTAATGGGTGTAGGCCGGCCAGGCGAGCAAGCCGCCAAGCGACGCGAAGTTGATGATCCGGCCGCGGCCGCCGCGGCGTAGCATCGGCGCTGCCGCCTGGGAACACAAAAATTGCGATTTCAAATTTGTGTCCAGGATGCGGTCCCACTGCTCTTCGGTCAACTCCTCGAATTTCGCGGGAAAGAACATTCCGGCATTGTTGACGAGGATATCCAACCGGCCGAATTCCTTTTCCACGGCCGCGAACAGCGCGGTTACATCGTTCTTCTTTGCGACATCGCCCTGAACCGCCACAGCGCGTTTCCCCATTGCCGCGATTTGCGCGACGACTTCCTCCGCCCCGCTCTTTGAGCTGCGATAGTTGACGACTACGTCCGCGCCTTCCGACGCGAGGCGCAAGGCTACGCTTCGGCCGATGCGTTTGGCCGCTCCGGTGACCAGCGCTACTCTCCCTGCTAAAGATGCTTGCGACACGAAATTTCTCTCTTCCCTTTCCGTGTGACATCCTATCCCATTTATTCAAGCGTGGCGCAGGCTTCAGCCCGTGGGGGTTAATCCTTGCAAGGACCAAAACCCACAGTCCCGCCGCGGCGGGACTGCGCCACTTGGAGCCCACCGGGAAAATGGATATGATGTGTCGGCTCTCTTCAAACCGAAACGCGAGGAAAACCCGATGGAAACGATACGCACGGAAAACATTACATTGAAGGTTGCGGATGGAACGTCCATGAATGCCTACGTCGCGACTCCTGCGGAGGGCGCGAAGGCGCCGGGGTTGCTTGTATTTCAAGAAGCGTTCGGCGTGAACGCCCACATTCGCGATGTTACGGACCGCTTCGCGAAACAAGGCTACCTGGCGATCGCGCCGGAACTGTTTCACCGCACGGGGCCGGGCTTCGAAGGCGTGTACTCGAATTTCCCGGCCTGCATGCCGCATATGCAGGCCCTCACGCCCGACGGCTTAATAGTGGATGCCCGCGCGGCGTTTGACTGGCTGCAAAAGAATCCGCGCGTCATGCCGAACGCGACCGCCAGCGTTGGCTACTGCATGGGCGGACGCGTCTCGTTCCTAGCTAACTCAGCGATTCCCCTGAAGGCCGCGATTTCGTTCTATGGAGGCGGGATCGCGCCGGCACTACTTCCACGCGCAGCCCAACAGAATGGGCCGATCCTGTTCTTCTGGGGGGCGCTGGACTCGCACATTCCGAAGGAACACATTCGGAACATTATCGACGCCATGCAGGAAGCCAAGAAGACCTATGTGAATGTCGAATTCTCGGACGCCGACCACGGATTTTTCTGCGACGCGCGCCCCAGTTACAAGGAAACCGCGGCGAAGCAGGCTTGGGAGCTCGCGCTGAAGTTCTTGTCGACGTACGTGGGGCAAGAAGCGCGCGGCGTGGCTGGGTAACCAGCGGCACGTGACTCGTTTCAGGTTGCAGGTTGCCGCAGGGAAAACATCACCGGGTAGCATGCTGCTTGTCGGAGTACGTCCTTCGCGCTTTCCGAACACGAATCACAAATCACGATTGACTCTTCATCCGCGCATGTGGACTCAGGGCAAGCGAATCACCAGTCACTAGTCACCAGTCACACCCCCGGGAGGGCCCCATGGATCAACAAATGCTGGACACACTGACGATCAAAGAGGTCGTCGAGAACTGGGCCGTGTTTCGCGACTCGGGCGACTGGGAACGGTTTCGCACCGTGTGGCACGAAGACGGCATCATGATGGCAACCTGGTTTCAGGGAACCTTCGAGGAATTCATTCGGGTTAACCAAGAGGGCTGGAACAAGGGCGTCAGCATTCTGCACCTGCTCGGAGGAACTTCGGTCGAAATCGCGGGCGCGCGGGCCATCGCGCAAACAAAGATGACGATTTCGCAGCGCGCGCCGGTGCATGGCGTGGTAGTGGACGTTCTTTGCACGGGGCGCTTCTACGACTTTTTTGAAAAGAGGAAAGATCGATGGGCCATTGTTCTGCGGCGGCTCTTTTACGAAAAAGACCGCATGGATCCCGTCGATCCCTCGAAAACGGTGCAACTGGATCCGAAAATTCTGGCGCAATTCCCCGAAGGCTACCGTCACTTGGCCTATCTGCAATCGGGCCTCGGATTCAAAGTCAAGGCGGATATGCCGGGGCTGAGGGGTCCCGACGCCGACGCGCTGTATGCCCTGGGAAAGAAATGGCTGGCGGGTGGAGCGCTTTGAAGATCGCAAGCCAATTCGCCAACAATGGCGGGGACTTTAATTAAGGGCAAATATTCTGACGAGATTGACCGAGAAGCCTACGACGAAGTCTTTACTTCGCATTCAGGGAGTTCTACCGGCGAGCTATCCGCCCGCGCAAGGGCTTCAAACGCCTCCATGGTAGTCGAGCGAGGGGTGGCTTCCATTTTCTCAACGTGAAGCAGACGGACAGCAACACCGAATTCCCCGAAGGGCAATTCCTCGACCCGCACGACCTCACCCAAGTATTCTAGGTTAAGACATCCGAATGCCGGTATTACGTGCAATTGAATCCCCAGCTGGTAAGAATCCCTATCCGTGATGAAGTAGAACCCGCTGCGGCTGAGATCCCTCATGCAGCGAACTTCCTCGAAATAAGCGTCTCCTGAATCGGCGAGCTGGACGTAAACCAGCCGATCGACTAGGACGCGAGGCTCGCGACGCCGGTCTGACCCGCTTGCGGGAGCCTCTTCCTCCACTTTCGTGGAAAAAATCCTCTGTTCAAGCTCATTCACGGCGGACTCCCTCAGGGACTCCCGCTCTCCACTTCGGGAGATGGAGCCCTCAGCGTATTTCCGTCTCGAAGGAGTAGGTTACCGTTGGCCCCGGACGGCGTCCATAGAGCGCCAGTACTACTTGATATGCCCCGAAAGTTTTGCAGATTGGGAAACAACACGGAAGGCGCCGATCGTTGCAAACTCAAATGCAGGAATACTGCTCCGATTAAACTTCCTTCGCCTTCTTGATCAGGGCTCGAGGCGAGTACGCATTCGCTTTGTACTGGCTCAGCATGCGGTGGGTGTTGAAGAAACTGGCGTTGAGCGAAATACACGATCTCATGACGTGGGCGAAGGCTTCGGGCGCACGGTAGAACATGGGAACGATCTGGTGTTCGAGTTTGTCGTAGAGCGAGGCGACTTCGGCCGCCGATTCGTCGCCGACGATCTTGCTGTCGTAACCAATGGCCCAGCCGGTGACGCCTTCGACGCAGCCCTCGACCCACCAGCCGTCCAGCACGCTCAGGCTTGGGACGCCGTTCAAGGCCGCCTTCATACCGCTCGTGCCGGAAGCTTCCTGGGGACGCTGCGGGGTGTTCAGCCAAAGATCGACGCCGGAAGTGATGAGTTTGGCGAGTGCCATGTTGTAGTTCTCAAGGTACACGATTTTTATATTGTCATTCAGTCCGGCGGCGGCTTGAATCACGCGCTGGATCAAGGCTTTGCCGCCCGCATCATGCGGATGGGCTTTCCCGGCATACAAAATCTGAATTGGTCCGGCCGACTGGGCGATGGATTTCAGGCGGTCGATGTCTTTGAATAACAAGTCCGCCCGTTTGTAGGTCGCCGCACGGCGCGCGAAGCCGATGGTGAGCACCGATTCATCCAGTTGCACTCCGGATCGTTTCTGCACTTCCTTGATCAGCGCCACCTTGGCAAGGCAATGCGCCTTGCGGATGTCCTCGATCGGAATCCCGACCGCGTACCGCATATAGGCGTTATCGCGGCGCCATTCCGGAATTTCGCGATCGAACAAATCCTGAAATTCCGGCGACGCCCAGGTGGCCGCATGAACTCCGTTCGTAATCGCGTGGATCGGAAATTGAGGAAACATGTGCTGCGAAACTTCGCCGTGCCGCATGGCCACGCCGTTCACGTAGCGGGAGAAGTGAATGGCCAGGTCGGTCATGTTGAGCATGTTGGCATTGGCGAAGCCCGCTTGCTGCAACAGGCCGGTTCTGTATTCTCCAAGCACCTGGTGAACGAGGTCCCAGGGAAAACGGTCGTGGCCCGCTTCGACCGGGGTATGCGTTGTAAACACGCAGCGGCGGCGCACCACTTCAATGTCCGCTTCCACGGCCACGGTGTACTTGCGAAGCTTGAGCTGCTCTTCCAGCATCGCCAGGGTCAGGAACGCGGCGTGCCCTTCGTTCATGTGATAGCTTCCGATGTGCGAGACGTTCAGGTGCCGCAACAGAGCGATGCCGCCGATCCCGAGCAGAACTTCCTGGCAGATTCGATGGTGCTGGTCGCCTGCGTAGAGTGCATCGGTCAGGGTACGGTCGTAATCGGAGTTTTCCGGCACGTCCGTATCCAGCAGAT